>CAYUNT010000130.1:0-13478 GCA_964446285.1 uncultured Candidatus Sumerlaeota bacterium
TTGGAGTGATAGGGCCGGCTGCGTGTGAATTCAACGGGCCGCGGGCGCTGGGCGAAGTAGCGCACGAGGTGGTGGTTGAGGAACTCCGCGCCGTTGTCGCAATCAAAGCCCAGCAGGGCGAAAGGCAGGCGGGCCTCCAGGTCGCGCAGGCATTCGACGACGCCGGCGGCGCCCTTGTTCCACACGGCGCGGTTTTCGGTCCATCCGCTCCAGATGTCGGTGAAAGTCAAGGACCAGACAAAGTTTCCGGCGAGCGACGTGCCGCAATGCGCCACGGTGTCGGCCTCGATCCAGCCCGGCTTCTGAACATCCCATGAGCCGGTGCGGATGGGGATTTGCGAGCGCAAGAGGCGGGCCGCGCGCGTGGCGCTCAGGCCCTTGCGGCGCCCGGCGCGCGCGTCGTGCTGGCGAACACACGCAGGGCCGCCGAATCTGTGTGGCCGAAGTTTGGCGTCGAGGCGCGATGGGCCGGGCCGGGCGTCGATGACCGCTGGGCGCGCGAGCCGTCGCGAATGGGCCGCGAGGAGTGGCGGCGTTCGCTCGGACTCGATCCCGGCACGCCGGTGGTGCTGAGCGTGTCGCGAAAGAGCGCCGCCAAACGCTACGATCTGATCGTCGAGGCCATGCAGCGGCTTCGCGCCGTCGGACGCCACCCCAATGCGATGCTTGTCCTGGCCGGCCCCGACGAAGACCGCCGCCCAATCGACGCGCCGGGGGTCCGCTATGTCGGCGCGCTAGGCGATCAGGCGCTGCATGAAGCCTACTCGAACGCCGATGCCTTTGCGATGATGTCCGAATCCGAATCATTCGGGATGGTCTTTGCCGAGGCATGGCTGCGCCGGTTGCCCGTCGTGGGGAACCGCTGGTGCGGCCCTGTGGCGAGCCTGATCGGCGAAGGCCGCGATGGGTTTCTCGCCTCCGGCGCCGCGGATTTGGCCGATGCGCTCGGGCGGCTGCTCGACGACGAGGCGTTGCGCCGCGCGATGGGCGAGGCCGGACGTGAAAAGACCTTGCGCGACCACACCTGGCCATCGTGCGCCTCTCGCGCCGCCTCCGCCTTGCGCGAATGCGTATTTGCAGGGTAGCTGTCTGGGGCAGTTGTGAAAAGGCTGTAATTAGGTATTGGCATTTGGCGGCGGCGTGCGCGCGAGGCAAGAATAGGTCTCTGTTGCCGAAGAGGTTGGGAGCATTGGTCGTGAGATTTTTGGATTTTTCGGCTTGCAATATGAAGGAAGTCGTGTGAAAAAACTAATGAAGTTTTGCAGGAGGTCAAGGAAAGGATAATCGTTTAATCTCTTGGGATTAATCCAGAGGCAAGGAGGTGCAAAGAGGCCCTAAGTCAATCATTTGGAACAGGGTAGTTGAAGAGCGCTCTTCGGGCGCTTTTAATCCTAGCGAGAAGAAGACTTCTCGCATAAAGAAGGAAAGCAACTATGCGTAAATGGATTCTGGGAATCGCAATTCTCTGCATCGCTAGCATGGCGATGGGGCAGAGCCTGACCAAAGTCTGGGCCAAGCGCCAAACCCAATCGGGCGGCGCGGCTGTTAACTCCAATTCGGGATGTGTTGACACAGTGGGCGGGGTTCTGATTTCCGCCGCCTACAATGGCGCAACCCCTTCGTTGTATTTCTTTAACCTCAGCGACGGCAATCCCGCTACCACTCCTTATCTAAATTTTACTTTCGACGCCACTTCCACTCCGGGTGCCTATGGCGGTTTTGCTGTTGGTGCCAATGGTGGGGAAGTCTTCCTCTATGATGACACGAACAGTCTTTCCAGCGGCAACATTCAGAAACTCGACAACATTACCGACACGCAGGCCGTTCTGGTGAGCAATGTCGGCACCGACCCTCTGCCTCTGGCTCGCAACCTGTCGGTCGAAGGCTCCGGTGACAACACTTACATCGCCGGAACGGGTGCGGCGGATTCCCCCAATGCCTTTATAACGATTTTTAAGTCCTCGGATGCCGCACGCGCCACGTTCACCCGGCAAGGCCAGATTCAGGGCGCTTCGCTTAGCCCCCAAGGTGCAGCCAAGTCGGGCGTGGGAATGTCGGTTCCCGTCGCTGGGCAACCCCCTCTGTATGTGGCTGGAACCGATTTTATTGGTCTAATTGGCAAAACGCGTCTTTTCAAGCGCACGGGAACCTTTCCCACGGACACAGATCTGGGTTATACGCTGCTTGCGGAAGTGTCGCATCCTTCCGCGCAGGCGCAGATTGACTTGGGCAATGGAACCACCGAAGCGCCGGTTGTCATTGTTCTTGAAAATCCATCGACCGGTCAAGAATCCACAAACGCCGCCGAGGTTGCCATGTATCAAATTGGTGACACGAGTCTGACGGAAGTAGCTCGCGGCGTGGTCCTATTGTCCGAAGTTACTGATCAGCTTACTGGCTCTGGCAGCAGTGGCATTCGTGGTTCGCTGGGCATCGACCGCGTCAACAAAGCTGTCTATGCCTCTTACCGCGGTGCCACCGCCCCGGTTGTCTGCATGGCCAAGTTCACGTATGTTCTTCCGCCCATCACGGCGGTTCCGGACTGGATGCTTTACTAATCCTGGTTCCGACATGCCTGCTTCGCAGCCAAGCGGGCATGGCCGCCCCGGCGCTAAGGCATTCTTCGAACTCAATTCAGCATAACCTGAGCCAAATCAGCAAGTAACAACCAGTGGCCTCTTCGGGACTCCGGAGAGGCCGCTGGCTTTTAATTCGCTCTCCATCTGTGCATTTGGGCCAGCCGCAGGCACATTGGAAGCCTTGTGCGATTTCGCTTGACCCGTGAAATCAGTATGATATCACCTCGATAGCAATTCGCCAAAGGAGGCGGCTCACATGACGCAAGAAAAAGAACTCAAACCCCAGAGTGGGTGGCCCTGGCTCTTCATCGTTCTGATCGTGTATGTGTCCGAAGTGGTCTTGTTCATCCACTCCGTTAGAACCCAAAACGTGGCCTTGGTCATTTCCGTTGTCGTTCTGTTGATCGCCAACATCATCTTGAATTCCGGATTGACCATTATTCAGCCGAACGAAGCTGGAGTGTTTCTGCTGTTCGGCAAGTATAAGGGATCGTGCAAACGCGATGGCTATTGGTGGGTGAATCCGTTTTATACAAAAAGGAAAATCTCGCTTCGCCTCCACACGCTGAACGGTCAAAAAATCAAGGTGAACGACAATGAGGGCAATCCAGTCGAAATTGCCGCGGTGGTGGTGTGGAAAGTCGTGGACACTTATGCGGCGTGCTTTGACGTGGAAAACTACGCGGAGTTTGTGACGACGCAGAGCGAGACGGCGCTGCGGCATCTGGCAAGCACATATCCTTATGATTCGTGGGATCAAAAACAGCAGGCGGTCAGTTTGCGCGGGAATATCGACGAGGTTTCGGCGGCGCTGGAGCGTGAGTTGCAGGAGCGCCTGGGCCGCGCGGGCGTAACGATCCAGGAGGCGCGCCTGAGCCACCTGGCCTATGCGCCGGAAATTGCCGAAGCGATGTTGCGGCGCCAGCAAGCTACGGCCATTATCGCCGCGCGCCAGAAGATCGTCGAAGGCGCTGTAGGCATGGTGCAAATGGCCATTCACCTGCTCAACACCGAGAATGTGATCCAGCTCGATGAAGAACGCAAGGCGGCCATGGTCAGTAATCTGCTGGTGGTGTTGTGCGGCGAAACCAACGCCCAGCCTGTAATCAATGCGGGAACGCTCTATCACTGATGGCCAAGGCATGGATTGGCGGCTGTTATGGCTCGCAAAGCCTTTCTGATTCGAATTGAGCAGGGTCTCTGGGACGAGATCGAGCGCTGGGCGCAGCAAGACCTGCGCAGCGCCAACGGGCAGATTGAGTTTTTGCTGCGCGAAGCCGTCCGCCAGCGCGGCCGTCCGAAGGGGGCGGGCACAGAATCACCGCCCTCCGCCGCCGACGCCGGCGCCGACTCGTCCCAGCCGCCCCCGCCAGATTCCAAGAAGGATAAGATTTAGCCGCGAAAAACACGAAAAGAACGAAAATCTGGAAAATTCTGTTCCGGGCTTGTTTTGCCTGCGCTTGCGCACAAAACAAGCCCGGCTTTTATGTTTTTTTCTTCTTTCGTTCCTTTCGATTTTTTCGTGGTAAAATTCTTCTTCCGTCCAGCGCCTACAAATCGGCCAAGCGGCGGAGGTCTTCCGTGCGGCCCATGCACAAAAGCAAATCGCCCTGGCGGAATGTATAATTAGGCGGTGGGACAAAAGGCAGGCCATGTGTGCGGCTTGAGGGGCGTCCGCTGGAGGCAAAGCTCGATGGGGCTGCCGGGGGAGTGTTCGGGGGAGCGGAAGAACCGTATTTACCCAATGCGCCTGCGGCCTTTGCCGTGCCATCGGGAGTGGCGGGCGCCGCCGCATCGAGCCGGTTGCGAATGGCGGCGATGTTGATTCCATATTCCTGGCGGACGTTGGCCTGGATGATTGTTTTATCAATAAATGGCGTGGGCACTTCGATTTCGCTCAGGCCGTATCCGGGTGCGAGATTGACGTAATCGAGCAGGTCCGGCGCGGTGATAATTTGCGCGGCGCGTTCGGCCATGTCCATCTCGGGGAACACGACGCGCGAGGCCCCGAGGCGCTGGAGGGCGCGGCGGTGATCTTCGCTGACGGCTTGGGCGACGATTTCGCGAACGCCAAGTTCCTGAAGCACCAGCACGGCCAGAACAGACGTGTCGATATGCCCTCGCAGGGCCAGCACGGCGCAGTCGCATTCATCGACGCCGAGCGCCCGCAGCGCGTCGCGGTCGAGGACATCTGCCACTGCTGCCCGCGTGACGACATCGGCCAGATCGCGGACTCCTTCCGGGTCGCGGTCGATGGCTATTACTTCGCAACCGAGCGTAACCAGCTGACGCGACACTTCCTGCCCGAATGTTCCCAGGCCAATTACGGCGATTCTACGTTTCATTGGCGCCTCCTCCTTGAGGCAACGCGCATCCGTCAAGATTGTATCAGGGCGGGCGGATGGAAATCAACCCACCATGACCGACTCTTCCGGGAATTCATAACGGGCGCTTTTTCGTTCGCCCACCAGGCTGACCGCCACTGAAAGCGGCCCGAGGCGTCCCGCCAGCATTGTAATGACGATTACCATCCGCCCGGGCACGCTCAACGTGGGCGTAATGCCGGTCGAGAGTCCGACGGTTCCCAGAGCGGAAACCACCTCGAAAAGGTAGTCGAGAAACCGTTCGCGAACGCCTTGCGCTCCCCAGACGAAATACTCGGTAAATTGAATGGCGAAAGAGGCGGCGGCGAGTATCCCCAGGGCCGCCGCAAGCGTCGCAAGCGCCTTCGCCACCTGAATCGAAGGAATGCGGCGTCCGAAAATATCCGCGCTTTCGCGCCCGTGCAGGCGCGACAGAACCAGGGCGACAAGCACCCCGAGTGTTGTTGTTTTCACGCCGCCGCCGCAGGAGCCGGGCGAGGCGCCGATGAACATGAGGAAAATCATCAAGCATAGCGTCGGGCCGCTCAGGGCGCCAATGTCCACTGTGTTGAATCCGGCGGTGCGGCATGTGACTGACTGAAACCAGGATGTGAACATGCGCTCGATGGGCGAGGCGGCGCGCAGGGTGTTGTCGCCTTCGAGAACGGCGAAACCCAACATGCCATAAAGAATCAGCAGCAGGCTTGTGAGGAGAACGAGGCGCGTATGGAGCGAGAGTCTGTGGCGTCTTCCTTGCCGGCGTTCGCGCCACCAAAGCATGACCTCGGCCTGGACCAGAAAACCAATGCCTCCAAAGAGAATAAGGGCAGGGATCACAGCATTTACCAGCAAATCCCGCCGGTATGACATTACGTTATCTGAATACAGGGAAAATCCGGCGTTGCAGAATGCGGAAATGGAATGAAAGACGGCATAGCCCAGAGCTTCGAGGGGCGGGTGCCTCCAGGCAAACCGCGCCCAAAGAAGAAATGCGCCAATGCCCTCGACGACAAAGGTGTAAATCAGTATTCGGGGGAGCATATCACGCAGGCGGAGATTGCGCGCTATGCCAAAGGAGGATGAAAAGGTGTCGGCCCCGCGCAGGCTGAGCCGTTTGCCCAGCATGACAAGGAACCACGAGGAGAAGGTCAGAAACCCCAGGCCGCCGAGCTGGATCAGGGCAAGGAGAATAATCTGCCCCTGGACCGAGAAATCCTTGCCGGTGTCGATAACAGTCAGGCCGGTAACGCACACGGCGGAAGTTGAGGTGAACAACGCCTGGTCCCAGCGAAGCGGCTGCCCGGCCGAGGAACCGGGAAGCATGAGTGCACCCGCGCCGGTCAGGATCAGCGCGATGAAGGAAAAAAGCAGAATCCGGTTGGGTGTCAGTCTCACGCCAGTGGCGGCTCCGTGGAAGGCTGGCTGCTGGCGCTGCAAGAGGATGATTCTTCGGCGGCCTTCTCGTTCGCCGCAGTGTCCTCTGCGGGGCAGCCATCGGAGGAGGCTTTGTCTGGCGCATCCACGCGTAGAATAATCTCAGCGGCCTCGGCCACGTCGGCGCATCGGAAATCCGGCTCGGGCGTGCAGGGATCGCCAGGGCCAAGAGTTCCGGAATGCACGAGGATCGTTCGCGCTCCGGCGCGGCGTCCGCATTCGATATCCGACGGGCGGTCGCCTACCATCCAGCTGCGCCCCAGATCGAGATTCATCTCTTCCGCCGCTTTTTCCAACATTGCCGCGCCCGGCTTTCGGCAGGGCGATTGGTCGGCGATGCTGTAGGGCGAATAGTAAGTGCGGTCGATCGCGCCGCCCTCGATGGAAATCTGGCGCATCAGTTCCGACATGCAGCGAAGGAAATCCTTCTCGGTGATATAGCCCATGCCAATGCCCGCTTGATTTGTCGCGATCACAAGGCGGTATCCGGCCTTTCGCAGGCGGCCCAGGGCGCGCCCCGAGCCGGGAATCAGGCGGATTTCTGAAGGCAATTTGATAAAATGCGCCTCGACGTTGAGCGTGCCGTCGCGATCGAAAAAGACGGCGGGGCTTGGGGACGGATCGCGCGGATATTCGACGATGCGCGCGTCGGCTCCGTGCAGACCAAGAATGGTGTCGATCAGGCGCGAGGTGGAATAGCCTTCGCGAAAAGGAATAATTAGAACATCGCCGCCATGCGCGCGCACGACATCGCGGGATGAAAGTTGATCGGGGCGGTAGTCGCCGCCTTTGATGTAGAGGCTCGGGCGCAGGAGTTCGAGGCTCTCGCGCATCGTGTCTTCCGAGTGGAACGTCACCCAATCGACGCACGAAAGCGCGGCGACGGCATAGGCGCGGTCGGCCTCATTGTTGATGGGGCGTCCGGGGCCTTTGCGGCGGCGGGCAGAGATGTCGGTGTTGAGCGATACGATCAGCACATCGCAGCGCGCGCGGGCCGTTTCGAGATATTCGATATGCCCGGCGTGCAGAATATCAAAAACGCCGTTGGTGAAGCCGACGATTTTGCCTTCGGCGCGCCAGGCGGCGACGCGCGGGGCCAGTTCCTCGCGGCGGACGATTTTTTCGCGGATCATGCGCCGCGCTCCTTTTTCGATTTTATTTTCCCTTTTGAGCCTCTCCGTATTTTTCCGGTGGCTTGGGCGTCTCGCCCAAGATTTCTAGTTGCTTGGGCATCTTGCCCAAGTTTTCCAGCAGCCCCTGCCCATTGTTCGAGCAGGCCGGTAACCGAATGATCCCCAAACAACGGCAAGACGCGCACTTGGCCGCCGTTTTCTTCGACGATGCGGCGTCCGACCACCTCTTCCGGCTCGAAATTCCCGCCTTTTACAAGCACATCCGGGCGCAGGCGCTGAATCAACTGCTCGGGCGAGCGTTCGGAGAAGATGACGACAAAATCCACGCTGTGGAGCGAGGCGAGGAGGGCGGCGCGTTCGTCCTCGGGCAGCAGGGGGCGGGGCGGCCCCTTTACGGCGCGGACCGATTCGTCGGAGTTGATGGCCACAACCAGGCAATCGCCGAGCGCCCGCGCGGATGCCAAAAAGTGAATGTGTCCGACGTGAAGCAGATCGAAACACCCGTTTGTGAACACAACGCGGCGGTCGGCGGCCTGAAGGGCGCGCAAAACCGGTTCCAAATCGTCCGCGCCGCGAATTTTCGCCAGATGCCCCTCGCCCGCGCCGTGGCCAAGAAGCTCGCCCGGCGTGATGATCGCCACGCCGAGGCGCCCAACCACGATTCCGGCGGCGAGATTGCCCCAGGCGGCCGCATCGCCGATCGACAAGCCCTGAAAATACGCGAGCGCGAAATGGGCGATGAACGTGTCGCCCGCGCCAGTGACGTCGAACACCTCGCGCGGATAAGCGGGCAGGAAAATCGGACCGCCTCGCCGGGGGAACACGGCGACGCCATCCGCACCGCGCGTAATGCACATGCCCTTGCCTTGCACCTGGCGATTGAGCACGGCGGCGGCGCGGGCGAGCGAGGCCTCGTCCGCGATCGCCACGCCACTTGCCGCCTGCGCCTCTTTGACGTTGGGGGTAAGGATGTCGATTCCGCGATAGCGCGAGTAGTCGAGGCCCTTGGGATCCGCAACAACGGGGATGCCGCGCTTCTGGCAGGTCTCGATGATGGTCCGCAACACGCGGGGCGAAAGGACGCCTTTGCCGTAATCCGAGACCACGACGCCGTCGCATTCGGCGAGGAGTTCGTTCAGGCGCTTAAGCAGTTTTTCCTCGATGTTTGCGCCGGGCGCGCCGGATTCCTCGCGGTCAATGCGCAGAATCTGCTGCCCTTGCGCCAGCGTGCGCGTTTTGAGCGTGGTCGGACGCGCGGGATCGCTCACTATGCCGCGCGAATGAATGCCCGCGCGCTTCATAAGATCGAGAAGGCGCGGACCGCCCGCATCGCCGCCGATCAGGCCCGCGAGCGTTACGCGCGCGCCCATCGCGGCGAGATTGGCCGCCACATTGCCCGCGCCGCCGAGGATGTATTCCTCGGACCGCACGCGCAAGATAGGCACAGGCGCTTCGGGCGATGTGCGTTCGACCGTGCCGCGCAGATAGTGATCGAGCATCACGTCGCCCGCGACGAGCACCCGCATCCGGCGGCAATTTTCGATATGGCTCAGAGAAGGAGTGAACATAGGCAATGAGGAGACGCCAATTGGGAAATGAATAGTAGACCGTGAAGGAATTTCCGACCCAGGCCAAGCCGCACGCTTGTTCATGCACGTTTTCGCTGGCCCACGTCCCATAGGCCGCATAGGTCCTATAGGTCCCATGAAATGAAAGACGCCTGGATTCGTGCAACAGCGGCGCCGCAACCCGGCGGCATCGCCGTTACAACAAAATGCCGCCCCAGCGATGTCAATCCGCATCCGCTGGTGAAGGGATGGATTGGAACGGAATCCTTAGTGTTTTCGCCGCTGACATGCCACTCGAGGCAGGCAGGAAATGCTTTCCTTAAACTGTCCGCCCGCCGCGGTCTTTGCGCGAGGAGCGCAAACCGTGGCGGGCGAAGAGGAGAAAGTTGCTATTCCGGGGAGAAGGGAAGTAGAGGCCGCGCCTGGCTTATTTGGATTCCGGCGAATCCTGCGGAGCCTGCGCGCGAGGCCCTTTGCGGCGTTCTTTGCCGCGCTCCTCGGGATTGTTCTGGCGATTGGCTTTGCCGGGGCGTTCGGCATCGAAGGAAGCCTCAGGTCCGGCGGCGGGGCCACGATTTCCAGGCGCTGCATTGGGTGGCCCCGACGGACCCCCTTCGCGTTGCCCGCGGAATTCATCGAACAGGCGGACGCGCTTCTCGGCCTGCTGGCGCATAAACTGCTGAATTTGTTTTTGCTGTTCGGGAGTGAGCGTGATCTTGACGAGGATCTTCTGGCCAGTGGTGGCTTTCTGAATTTCCGTGCGAGCCTTGCCTAGTTTGTCGATGGCCGAATTCACCTTTTCGACATCGGGCTTTTCCGCGTTCATTGCCTCTTCAAGTTCAAGGCTGGCATGTTCCGAGGCGGCCTCGAAGTCGATCAGCTTCTGGCGCGTGGCCACATATCCGGCATCGAGCTTTTCAACCTGCTCATCGGTCAGGTGGAGTTTCTCGCGAACGCCATCGCGACGCCAGAAAGGAGAAAGTTCCATGCCTCCCGCCTCGCGATCGCCACCGCGCGCCTTTTCGCGCTCTTCCATGCGGTTGATAAAGGGAAGAGGCGCGTCTTCCTGCATCCGATGGCGGAGATGCTGGCGCATGACTTGGGAATCGGGTCCTGCCGGCGGCCCAGGACGGTCAAACAAAGGCGGCGCGCCTTCGGGATCGGGCGGTTCGGCTGGCGCGGGCGGCTGGGCCAAGCCGATGCAGGCTATCAGGCTGAGGCCGCCTGCGATGCAGAGTGTGCGGAGCAGCGTGAGCTTCATGATGACATCCTCCAGGAAGTTTTCTGAACCGGGCGGGTCTTTCGCCTCAGTCCGTGCTGATGAGAATCAAAATCCGCGCCAGTTGCCCCGCGCGGCGGATGCCTCGATAGGCAGGATATGGCGCAACTACCCCAAATGGGTCGTATGTTATTGAAAAATAAAAGGTTGTGAGGCCAGCGCCCATCCATCTTCCACCGAATGCGCAAGCTGGTCGGTTGACGCAAGGCGTTCGTCCGCAGACCTGTATGTGTTCGGAAACGAACACCCAAACCCATCTCGCGAACCCGTTCTGTTGTAGTTCGGATCAGGAACACGCCCGCGAGAGTCGAATCTTTGATTTTAGGAGAAGCAAGGAGTGCCAATCGCTCTGGATTCGGCTGGAGATTGCCCCAGGGCTATCGATCCGGCTTGAGCGAGAGCGATCTGAAAATTTTTTGCCACGCGGAAAGCCTCGGAAGGTTTTGGAGTCAGAAACGACTGAATCCGGGCGCAGTTTTCTCTGTTCATTTTGCGAACGCCGGCGGGCAATTGATTGAGAAATTCCGCAACCTTGGGCGCGCAGAGGCGCTGAATTGCCATGGCCACTGTTGTGGCGACTTTCTCTTTGCCCTTTTCGATGCGGCAGACAGTTTCGCGGGCAAGGCCCAGGGCGTCGGCGAATTCCTGTTGGGTCATCTTCATCATACGGCGAAGGTAATAGACCTCCGCCTTGCCCAGCCGCGCGCTGTCGCCCGCCGCCAGTTCTGCGAAAATGAACTTCTCGAACATCTCCAAAACGGCCCGAGGGGGTATGACAACGCTCACGGAACCATCCGGGAATTCGGCGACGCGAACTCCTGTTCCGCCAATAAAAACGTTGGGAATGCCCAATTCGCGGAATTCGATCCTTTCGCCCTCGCGAAGATGGCGAATCTTTGGAATATCGAATTTCGGCGGGATAGAAAATGCTTTATCAGCCATGGCAATACATCCGCGGGCTAAAACATCATCTGCCGGCGGGAGATGCGGATGACGTCGTCGCCTATCACTTCCCAGCGTGACTGGCTTTGGCGGCAGATGTCGTTCAGGATGTCTTTGAGAAGGCGTGGACCCGCATGCATGGTCACTTTGTCTGTAATACCCGCATCCACCTCGAAGCGGATACGGCACCGGCCTGCCACAAGCAAGGCGAGTTCCGTCGTGGCCTCATCCACTGGCAGTTCTTCTTCCTGTGTCTCAAATTCCTTTTCCAGGCAGGCGCGCAGCGAAAGAGGCGTCTGCGCGGCGGGCGAAGCGGCTGGCCTGGCTTGGCTTTTTATGCTGGGCTTTCTCGCCACCGCCGTGGAAGACGCCGCAGAGGTTGCTGAGGAATTGGCCGGGGCGGAGGGGGGGCCCGTCGGCGAGGGGCTGGGCGCGGATACCGCGGGAGCCGCTTTGGGAGGCGGAATTCCTGGCACTCCTGAATCCTGGCGGTTAAATGCATAAAATATGATCAGCACAACCGCCGCGCATCCGGCCGCCCAGACGAATCGTTTCATGCCGAGGTGTCCATGCTTGGAGTTTTGCGAATCTCGCCCGATCCTGCCGCCGCTGGCGCTGGCAGCTCGCAACATCGCATACTTTGTTATTTCCTCTCGGTCAATGCACCTTGAGAGTGCGCCCTTCCACCGCCGCCGCCGGGGGATAGAGCAGGTATTTTTGCCGCATTGCCTTGAAGGAGTCCAGATTGGCCTGCCAGCTCGCGATGATAGAATCGACGCTTTCGCTGCTCTTCAGGCGCTGGTCGATGTTCGAGACGCCCATCAGTGTTGAGGCATAGCTGCGGAACTGCATGTCGTTCGGGTAGCGCGCCGCGATGGTTTTCGCGAGATAAAGCGCCGTGCGGATCGGGTCGAACGCCGTGCGGTCAGTCACGTGAAGTTGAACGCCGCCGCATTGTTCATTTGTGAATTTGCTGAAGGTGGGCGTAAAATAGGCCGAACGGAAAATCACGCCGGGCAAATTGAGCGCGTTCATCTCGCGGGCGAGTTCGACGCCGTTGATAAACGGCGCGCCGATGATCTCAAACGGCCGCGTGGTTCCGCGCCCCTCGCTGAGGTTGGTTCCTTCGAATAGGCAGGTTCCCGGATAGACCAGCGCCGTATCGGGAGTCGGCATGTTGGGCGACGGCAGCACCCAAAAGCGCCCCGTGTCCGTAAAATACTGGTCGCGGGTCCAGCCGGGCATCGTGATGACTTGCAGATCGACCTTGGGATTCATCCATTCTTCGTTGACGAGACGGGCCAGTTCGCCGGGCGTCATGCCATGGCGCGTGGCGACGCCGAAGGGCTGTCCGGGCCAGACACGCCCGACAAGCCCGGCGTCGAACGGAAGGGGCGCGCCTTCGACGCGAAGGCCCCCGATCGGGTTGGGGCGGTCGAAAACAATGAATTTCACTTTGTTTTTCGCCGCCTCTTCCATCGCGTAGGTCATTGACCACACATAGGTGTAAAACCGCACGCCCACGTCCTGAATATCAAAAATGAGAACGTCCACCGTTTTGAGTTGCTCGTCTGTCGGGGCGCGGCGCGAACCGTAAATCGAATACACGGGAATGCCGGTGATCGGGTCGATGTAATCTTCCACATTGCCCCCGGCCTGGCGATCGCCGCGCACGCCGTGTTCGGGGGCGAAAAACGCGGTGACAGTCGTGTTGGGGTCGGCGGCCAGAACGTCGGCGATTTGCGCCATGCGCCCATCAACACCTGTTGGATTTGTCAGAAGCCCGACGCGCATTCCGCGGACGGCCTGGATCAGGGCGTTCACCTGCTGGGCGATGGAATCAGCGGCGGCAGCAGCGGATGTTGCGGACACCCCGGACGTTGCGGATGTCGTGGAGGAGACCGCAGGCGGCGCCCCGTTGGACTTTTTGGGCGGCTCGGCGGCCGAAAGCGGCGCGGTGGAAGCCATGATGAGAATCACCCCCAGGGCAAAAATTACTGCCATCGCGTGGTATTTGCGGCTGGCGGACAAAGCGGACATGGAGGAAACCTCCTCTTTGGCGCTTTATTCAATAGGTCGGATTGTCCCTTGAAAAAGACATCTTCAACAGGACTGGGGGTGACTATCAAAAAGCATGAGGGATGTCACGCGCAGATTGGGGGGCGGGCGGCGAGTGGGGG
>CAYUNT010000131.1:0-13194 GCA_964446285.1 uncultured Candidatus Sumerlaeota bacterium
AGCCGATTCCGAGGTCTCATTCCCATAAAAGCCGCTTTTCGCTACACTCCAGTTACTTTATAAAAATGCACCGCTATCCGGATCGCTTGGAAGATGCCGCGAAGACTTTATATGATGATCCATTCCGCCTGAATTCGCTGCCGGTATATCGAGCGCTGGGCATGGGACGCGCATACATCTTCTACTGTGTGGGACCAAACGGAGCGGATGACGGCGGAATGGGCGACGATTTGGTGTGGGCTGGGGGATGCGATGGACTGCCTTTATCTCCAGAGTTTTTTAAGTATAAGATGGAGAAACTTTTAGGGGGGGCAGGAAAAACAGGCGATCCCGCCGGGGGCGCAAAATTCAAAGGATTGGTCATCGGTTCTCCGGAGGATGCACCATTTTTGCTTGGCGATTGGAACGAATCCGAAAAGGCAATGCCGCCCGCCGGACCCAGTCCGGAATTTGAGTTTCCTTCGTATCGATGGACGGGCGGCGAATCGGGGATTCGGTGGCTTGTCGATCCAAGGCGCTCCTATACACTTGTTGTAAGTTGTGCGGTTCCCCCCTGGCTGCAGGGAGGTGCGAGCGCAAGCGCAGGCGGGGACGACCCCGAAATTCTGCTCAATGGCCGCCCTCTCATGAAAATGACGGGCACGGGGTGGCAACTGAAGAAAATCCCCATTCCGCCTGAACTTTTCGCGGGTCGTGACACCGCATATATAACTTTCAAAACCGCCACAAGGACATCCGCCGAACGCAATTCCAGTTCCACCGTCCCGCGAAACCTCGGGATTATGGTCAACTATGTGAACCTAATTGCGGGGGAATGAGGCCCAGTCATTGCAGAAAATGTTTTCAACAAAATCCTATCGATACGGGGCGACACCGCGTGCATATTCAGGAATTTCCAAAGATTTTGCGCTTGTTCTTTTCACGATCAAAGGAGCACGGCCATCCTGGCTTTGATTTGCGACCCCGACTGCAGACCGCATTTTTTGCCGTGGCGTTTCTGGCTCTCCTCGGCCTGGCGGGATGCGCGGGGGGCGGAGGGGAAATGCAGGCAGACAGCAAGCGGGCGTTCAACCAAGCGGTCAAGCCGCTGGACAGGCAAGCGGCAGCCCAGCCGGATTGGAGCGAAAGGCAACTCATGGAAAGCGCGTATATTCACCCGCGCGAGGTGGAACTTAAACTGACCTATTCGCTTCTTGGCATCACCCCCCAAACGACAGATACCGTGACGATGTATGAGTTTTCCGAGGAACCGGTTTCGTGGAAGGCGCAGCGCCCAGTCGAAAAACCAGCGCTCTATCTCTACGTGGCGCGGCAGCGAGACTACGCCAATCAGCGCGGTGTCGAAACGCTCGAAGTCACGCCGCCGCCCGATGAAATCGTCTCGCGCGACATCGACGGAAACATCATTGAGTTCTGGGATTTGTCCAAGGCGGCGGCGCGCGGCGGCGACATCGTCATCACGCGCCACATTCGATTCACGGCCTGGGAAACGGCGTTCGCGCTCGATCCAGACGCCGCCGCGGGCGAATACGACCGCGAGGACCCAACCTATAAATACTATACACGGACTCAGGAATTCCTCGAACAAACGCCCGAGGTGCGCGCGCTCGCCCGTCGGATCGTCGGCGCGGAAACGAATCCCCTGCGCCAGGCGCGGGCGATTTACACGTGGTGCATGGAGAACATCGACTATGTGTATCCGCCCGACCGCGGAATTCGCTGTTCGCTGCCGCGCCGGACGGGCGATTGCGGCGAATACAGCCTGATTTTCGCGGCGCTGTGCCGGTCGGTTGGGATCCCCGCGCGCGTCGTGAACGGGCATTGGTGCTGCAAGGCGAAGAAGAATTACCACGTCTGGAACGAGTTTTTCCTGCCGGGTTATGGGTGGATTCCGGCGGACGCCACCGATGGGCGGATCAACAGAGACTCGCCCGGGAAACTCGCGGGCGGAGGCGATCCGATGTATTATTTCGGGCATCTCGACAGCGGACGCTTTATTTCGTCCAAGGGAACGTCGATTGCGCTTTATCCCCCGCCGCCGTGGCATGAGTGGGGCCTGGCCGACAAAAATAACGCCCCGATCTTCTTCCAAACCGCCGCGACGGTCTCCGCGGGCCTCACGATCGAAACCCAAAAAGCCACAATGGAAATCATCAAGGGCGATGATGTGATATGGTGAGACAGCCGATAGCATAGCCATAAGTTTTGAATGGACCCGATTCTGCGTATAGAGTTAATCTGAACTAGATGGCCGCTCAAGAAGACGAAACAGAGCGGTGAGGGGCCGATAGATTACATTTGAGAGAATGGCTCATGCTCCTAAAAAGCATTCAAATCCAAAATCTACTTTCTTATGGGCCTGATACGGAGCCGCTGGAGTTGCGGTCGCTCAATGTGTTGATAGGCCCCAATGGTTCAGGGAAATCTAATTTTTTAGAAGCAATCGGATTACTGAAAGCGGCGCCAGAAAACCTGGCGGCGCCCGTCAAGGAATCCGGCGGAGTGCGCGAATGGCTGCACCAGTCCTCTAGCGCCGGAAAGTTGGCCAATACGGAAGCCAAAATAGAGGTAGTTGTGGATACCCCCAACTCCGCAACAGACCTCAGGCATACAATATGGTTCACGGAGCATGGGCAGCGCTTCGAGGTGATTGACGAGACGGTCGCTTATAAGACAACACAGCCGGGAGATAAGGAACCATATTTTTATTATAAGTTCCAGCGGGGCCATCCCGTCCTGAATGAGTTTACGGGCGACAGAGAGCAGAAACGTCAATTGCGCAGGGAAGAAATACTGCCGGAGCAGTCAATCCTATCACAGATCAAGGACCCGACCCGGTATCCGGAGTTGGGCCATCTTAGGCGGCAGTATTCACAGATTTCGATGATGCGTGATTGGGCATTCGGGCGCTATGCCCCTCCCCGCCAGGCACAGAAGCTGGGCATGCCCAACGACTTCCTGGCTGATACCTGCGATAACCTGCCGCTTGTCCTTACCGATATTCTACCAGAAATTGAAGAGAACCTAGTTGAACAGCTAAAGGCTTTGTATCCGAGAATCAGCAGCGTTCATACGAAGACTTCCGGCGACCGCCTTCAGCTCTACTTCAAAGAAGGCAAACGGCTGATCCCCGCCACGCGGCTTTCTGATGGGACTTTGCGATACCTTTGCCTGCTGACCGTCCTCCTGCATCCCACTCCGCCGCCCCTCATCTGCATTGATGAGCCGGAATTGGGTCTCCATCCGGACGTTATCCCATCGCTCGCGGAACTGCTTATCGAAAGTTCATCCAGAATGCAGATCATTGCAACAACGCATTCGGACCTTTTAGTCGATGCGCTTCACGAACAGCCGGAATCGGTCGTCACCGTCGAGGCGGCTCCGCAGGGCACTCAGATCAAACGGCTGGATGCCCAGGAATTGGCCGTGTGGCTCGATAAATACTCATTGGGTGAGCTCTGGACCCGGGGGGAGATTGGAGGCACCCGATGGTAAGCGAAGTGAAAGTATATTTTGAAGGTTGCCGCACCGGCGCTAATAGCCGGAAGGCGAAGATCGAAGCCAGAATGGCTTTCGAGAAATTAGCAATAAAACTTGGCCTGACCAACAAACCACGGTTTATCCCCTGTGGAAGCCGGAGCAGCGCCTTCGATGATTTTTGTTCGGCGCTTTCCGTGGCAAAAGAGGGAACGCTGCCATTGCTGCTTGTCGATAGTGAAGCTCCCGTGACGCATCCGACATGCTGGGAACACTTGAAAAACCGCCCAGGAGATGGTTGGGACAAGCCCGCTGGCGCCGAAGAAAAGCATGTTTATCTGATGGTCGAGTGCATGGAAAACTGGTTCATTGCCGACGCCAAGGCGCTGGAAAACTTCTATAAGAACGATGACTTCCTTCCGAAAAACATTCCCGCAAGAAAAGACGTGGAGCATATCGGCAAGGACGAAGTTTTCACAGCATTGGAGGCCGCCACGGCCCGGTGCAAACGCAAAGGTCAGTATCACAAAGGCCGCCACTCATGGAAATTGCTTGCCTTGCTTGATCCGGAGACCATCTCCAAGAAAAGCCCTCACGCAAAACGATTTTTCGACTTTTTGAAGGAGCTTTGTTCCTAGGCGCAGTCGGCTTTTCCATTGGCCCAAATCCGCCGTGGATGCTTTTCTCAATTTGCGTGGGTGATTTTTCAGAAGCAGCATATTTTTCCAAACCAGGAAAGGCAATCCCATGCCTGCCAAGCGCGTGAAATCGAACAAGAAACTTCGCGTCCTCGTCACGGGGGCGCATATCGGCGATGCGGAAATCGCCGGGGGATTGCTCGCGGCCAAATACGCCGCCGCCGGGCATGAGGTGGCGATGCTCCATCTGACCGCCGGCGAAAAAGGCAATCCGAACATGGACGCGGCCGTTTATCGCCGTCAGCGCGTTCGCGAGGCCGAGGCCGCCGCACGCAAACTCGGCGCGCGTGAATGTATTGTGCTCGATCATCCCGATGGCGAGCTCCAGGCAAACGAAGCCACCTTCTACGAAATGTGCGATCTGATCCGGCGCTTGCGGCCCGATATCGTGCTCGCGCACTGGCGCGGGTCGTTCCATCGCGATCATCGCGCCGCGTATCAGATCGTCATGGAAGGCGGGTTTCTCGCGGCGCTGCCCGGCATCGTGCGCGAACGCCCGGCCCACCTCATCCGCGGCCTCTATTACCTCGAAAACTGGGAGGACATGGAGGATTTTCATCCGGATTTGTGGGTGAATGTAAGCGAGGCGATGGACCGATGGGTCGAGGCTTGTTCGGAGCACGCGCTCCTGCGGGGCGAAATCGCATTCAACTATCTGCATTATTATCGCGGTCTGGCGGCCAAGCGCGGCGCGGAAGTGGGCGTGCGCTATGCCGTGGCCGTCAGCTTGCCGCCCATCTCGCGCAAACGCCGCGTGGATTTCCTGCCGGTCGAAACCGAGCCGGTGTTGATTTTTTAGCCCGGAAAGCAGATTTCTAGCCAAGAAAAACACGAAAACAACAAAAAGAGGAAATTTTTCCCAGAATCCAATTCACCTTCTTGGCGAATTGGATTCTGAGTGAAAGTCCTTTTATTTTGTGCATTTTCGTGCCTTTCGTGATCTCCTCTGCCGTTTTTGGCATTGGTCATTAATAATGGCATTGCCTGAACATCTCGGGAATGGGAATCTTGGGCTTGGAATGGTGGAATCCGCCGGAAATGGCTGGCCCAAATGTCTGTTTGGCCGCCGGCGGCCTGACTCCATTTCGTTCCGCATTCAGGTTTTCGGAAACATGCGGACGCAACCGTTGGGACAACAATATAACCTCGATCCTGGCTGGGGAACTGCAATGGCGGCTCATAGACCCATAAAGATACTGGCGGTTAAGCCTTGTGAAATTCAATCTGGCGGCAATACCGCCTCGGCGCTCAATGACGCCTTGAGCGACTGCTTGCGCCGTCCCCAAACAGGGCGTTTCGCGACGGTGTTTGTTCTTGTGGCGCTTTTGGGCTTTGTTCTAACGGGCGCCGCGCGCGCTCAGGATCAGGCAAAATACAAGATTGCGTGGGAAATGAAGACGGGGCTGGACATGGTGAACACCCCGCTGCTTGTGAACCTGACCAACACGCCCATGCCGGAAATCGTTCTGACGGATCGCAGCGGCCGGATTGAAATTCGAGACAGCGAATCGGGCAAATTGCTTTGCGCAAAAAAGGTTGCCGAAGCGGCGCTCACGTCTCCCGTGGCGGGCGATTTCCTCGGCGACAGCAGGCTCCACATCGCCGTGGCCACCAACGACGGAAGGGTGATTTTCCTCGACGGCGGAACGCTTGATCTAATCTCGGACGCGCAAGTAGCTCCGAACGTACAAATTACAGCGCAGCCGCTTGTGATCGACGCGCCCAACATCGATCCCAAGCTATCGTCCAGGTCGGAGTTGGTGATCACGGACACTAGCGGAAATGTTCGCTGCTACTACCTCGATGATCGCGGGCTTGTGAAGAGGGCCTGGGAATCGGCCTGCGGAGCGCGCCCCATTCCGGCGGCGGCGGGCTTCGTTCGCACAAAGGAAATGCGCGATGTCGTCCTCGCCGCGGAAAATGAAATCGTCATCCTCGAAGGCAGCACGGGCAAGGCATACAAACGCTACATTCGCGGCAAGTCCATCCGCGTAACGCCGGCGCTGGTCGATCTCGATGCCGATGGGCTGCAGGAAATTGTGCTGGCCGACGACGGCGCGGTCTGTGTGGTGAAATTCGACCAGACGGAACAGGCGATAAAATTCTTCTGGCCGGGCGATTTGCCCTGGTCCTCGCTTTCCGCCATGCCGAGCATTGACCCGATCGTCGTCCACAACCGCGGAGCCGAACCTTCGCTCCTGCTCGTCCAGGGAGCGGGAAACAGCGTATATTGTTTCTATCCGCTGGGAAAAACCTCGAAAGAGCGCGAGGTCTGGCAGAATCCGCCCATGCCCGGATCGGTGAAAACTTACCTTTCGGCCATTCCGCGCCAGGATCGTTCGCCGATCATCGCGTTTGGGGATGATAAAAAGAATATCTGGCTGATCGAAAGCGCCTCGGGAAAAAATCTGCTCGATCCGGCGACAAATTCGCGGGCGTTTTCCTATGAAAAAGGGCCGTTTGAGAACCTCCTGGTGGCGGGCTGCGTGGACCCGGAGGGAAAGATCAGCCTGTGGGGCGCAACAGGAGGGCGGGCAACGCTTGTGCGCTTCGACCTCCAGCCAATAGTCCAGGGGCTATTGAGCACCCCTGGAAAAATTCTCTGGGGCGCCCGCGGCGGGAATGTCTGGCATACGGGAACCATTGATTTGGATTACCAAAACTGGGAAGCGGCGCGCCAGCAGAATCTGGAAAAAGTCCGCCAGGAAAAGGAAGACGCCTACAAAGCCGCAAGCAAAGCCTCGGAACACCAGGCGGCGCTGGCGGCGGCGCTGTGGCTCAAGCGCTACAATCCCTACGAACCGCTTTATGCCACGTATTACCGCACGGCGTGGGTTCGCAAAAACCTCCTGATCCTGATTCTTTCGACGGCGCTTGGCATTCTCGTGGTGGGCTATACGTCATTCAAGTCGTTCCAACTGGGACAGCGGACTTTGAGGCTCCGCAAGGCGGAATCGGCGCGCGCGGCCGGGCGGTTCGACGAAGCGGCGATGTGGTATGAGAAGGTGCGCGAGCAAGAGCCGAAAAACCCCAAAATCAACACGGCGCTTGCTCAAGTTTATATCGCGCAGAAAAACTACGGTTCGAGCAGCCTCCCCATTTACCAGGCGGCTTCCAAATCGAATCCCGACGCGGCGGACCTGCTCCATGCCTTTGCCCATGCGCTGGCGCAGGTTCCCGAAACGAACGACGATGCGATGCAGGTCTATCAGAAGGCCGTCGTCAATTCGCCCGAGCCGGAGTTAATGGAATATGCGCTTGGATGCTGCCACGCGGCGCGCAAGGAATGGAACGACGCGGCCAAGCATCTGCGGGCGGCTCTGCGCGGCGGATACCAGGACGACCGGGTGTATGCCTCGCTCTGCGATGTATATCTGGCGCTTGATTACCGCCAGGCCAAGGCCGTCCCGGTTTTCAAACAGCAATACGCGCGCCGCGTCGGAGACCAGCGCTTCCTCGAAGCCTACCTCGATTCGTGCGCCGACGCCAAACTCTCTGACGCCGAAACTGAAGCGCTTTGCCGCCAGGTGATTGAAGGAAATTCGAATTACATCAACGCCTATTGCCTGATGACGCGCATCCGCCTGCAGCGCCACGACACCGACGGCGCGGCCCAGGCGATCGATCAGGCGCTCCAGATCGATCCCGACCACGCGGACGCGCTCTTCCTGCGTTCGCAGGTGAATCTGATTGAAGGGCGCACGGATGAACGCGCCATCGACCAATTCCTGCGGACGCTCGCGCATTATCCGAGCGACCGCGACATCCTGCGGACGGTTTCGCACGCCTTTGCGCGGGCGCAGCGCTATGACGCGACGGCCATCGACATCTACAAGCGCGCGGCCGCCGAAAATCCAAACGATGCCCCGACGCTGCGGGCGCTGGCCGAGGTGGGCCGCCTGACGCGCGACCCGGCCATGACGATCGACACCATCGAGCGCCTGGCGAACCTCGGGCAGATGAACAACGACCTGACGCTGCTGCTGGCGGCGGCTTATGTGGCCACCAATTGCGTGGACCCCAAGGTCGAGCGCGTGTTGCGCGACGCCCTCCGTATCCAGCCGGACAATCCGTCGTTTGCCATGCTGCTGGCTTATACGCTGTTGCAGCAGGATAAAACCGACGCGGACGCCGCGGCCATTTATGAACGCGCCATTGTCTGCCAGCCGCAGGATGTGGCCGTCGGCCGCCAACTGGTAAAAACCTACAACCAAATTAACCGATACGCGGACTCCCTGACTCTTGCCCAGCGCCTGCTCGGACTCGCGCCCGATGACGAGGAACTGAAACGCTTCCTGGCGCTGGCGTCGCTCTACGGCAACCGCATCGACCAGGCGATCGAGGAATACAAGCGCATCCTATCGCGCAACCCGCAGGACCGCGACGCGATCATCAACCTGGCGCTGGCCTACGCGCAAAAGGGGATGACAGACGACAACGCGGCGCGCGTGTATCAGCAGGCGCTGGCCCTCAGCCCGAACAACGACAACCTGCATCTGATTATGGCCAAAGTGCAGGCGGTGCGCGGCGATCTGGTGCGGTGCGTCGAGTTCTACCAGCAGGCGCTCAAGTCGCAGCCAAACATCGAAGACAAGGTGCTGGCGCACTGCGCGGGGCTGCTGGGGGAATTCCCGCAGGCGCTGCGCGTGCGCTGGTTCTATTGCGAGTTGCTCGTGGCATACAACCGCCTGCGCGACGCGCTCGATCAACTGGCGATCATCCTCGAAAGCAGCCCGGCCCAGGCGCGAAATGTCCTCGGCGCGATCGACAAAGTCCTGGCCAAGGACCCGAAAAGCATCCTCGCGCTTCTGCGCCGCGGCGAATTGCTCCAGAAAATGGACCAGCTGGCCGATGCGCGCGCGACGCTCGAACGCGCCTTCACGCTCCAGCCAAGCAGCCCGGAGGTTCAGGCCGCGCTCATCTCGTGCTACGAAGCCTATCTGAAAACCAAAGACGACGCCGAAGTGCGCTTCCGCCTCGGCAAACTCTTCTTCCTCAATCAGGACTACGATCGCGCCATCGGATGCTTCCAGCGCACGTCGCAGGATTACCGCTGGGAAGCCGAGTCGATCAAGATGCTCGGAAAATCCTTTATGGGCAAAGGGATGTTCGACCTCTCCCTGCAGGAATTCAAAAAACTCGTGGTGGACGAGGAGACCAAAGAACTCCTCTACGAACTGGCGCAGCGCTATGAACAAAAACGCGATCTGGTGGGCGCGAAGACGGTCTATCGCCAGCTCTTCGCGGCGGACATCAATTACCGCGACGTGCGCCAGCGCTTCGAGATGCTCTCGGGTTCGACGAGCGATCCGGCGGCGTTCGAGAAGACGAGCATCGTCCAGCAGATGAGCGAGGAGGCGCAGCGGCGTTACGAATTGCTCGACGAACTCGGACGCGGCGCAATGGGCATTGTGTATCGCGCGCGAGACAAGGAACTCGACGAAGTGGTAGCGCTGAAAATCCTCCCGGACAGCCTCTCGAACAACCCCGAGGCCGTGCGCCGGTTCAAGATCGAGGCGAAAAACGCGCGCCGCCTCTCGCACCCCAACATCGTGCGCATCCACGACATCGGCGAGGAGATGGGCCGCAAATACATCTCGATGGAAATCGTTGAGGGAACCGACCTGAAGAAAAAACTGCGCGCCAAGGGCAAATTCGGACCGCGCGAGGCTGTCGAGTATTCGATCCAGATCGCCGACGCGCTCGCCTGCGCGCACCGCCTTGGCGTGGTGCACCGCGACATCAAACCCGCCAACATCATGATTACCAAGAAAAACGAAATCAAGGTGACGGACTTCGGCATCGCGAAACTGGTCGATTCCGCCACGGGCGAAGGGACGATGATCGGCGCGGTGATTGGCACGCCGCTTTACATGTCGCCCGAACAGGTGCAGGGCATTCCAGTCGATAACCGCGCGGATATTTACTCGTTTGGCGTGATGTTCTACGAATTCCTGAACGGCAAGCCGCCTTTCACGGAAGGCGACCTGGCTTATCAACACATCCACAAGCCGCCCGATCCGATCCCTGGATGCCCCAAGCCGCTGTGGGACATCATCGCCAAATGCCTTGAGAAAAACAAAGAAAGCCGCTGGGCAAACGCCGAAGAAATCGTCGATACGCTAAAGCCGCTCCTGAAGACCCTGCCGGCGGATGCGCAAGGCTGATACGCTGCGGCTCAGATGTTCAGGACAGATTCTCTGGACTGCGTTCCCGGCGGACTGGCTGTGTGCTGGCGCGTGCGCCGCTCAACGCCACAGCCCGTGCCAGGCAGGTAATCTGCCTCTGATTTTCCTGCATTCCCGAGTAGAGCATCACCAGGACAAATCCTGCGAAAACAAAGAGAAAATAAAACACCAGGTCCACGCCGCGCCCGACGCCGAAAAGCGCGGCGATCCGCGTGCTCATGTCTGGAAACGCGATAAACAGGCCAGCCAGGAGGAACAGCAGCAGTCCGGTCACTCGATCAAGAAAGCGGCTTCGTATTCGGATAAAATACACGAAAAGAAGGATGAAAGCCAGAAGGATAAGAACGGGCTTAATGAGAGGCATTGTCTGGTCCTCCGTCTGAAAAGGCGCGGGCGGGCTGGAGAATCGCAGGGGGATGAGCAAATTTCACCGGCGGGTTTTCCCCGTAAAAATTTCCCACAGGATATTGAAGGCGTTGGAAAGGCGCTGCCCCTTGGCCAGGCTGTAGGGCGTATAGCGAATCGCCACGGGGCATTCGACAAACGGGATTTTCTGGCGGGCGATTTCGCTGAGGATTTCAGAGGCGTGCGCCATTCGGTTTTGCTGGATTTGTATGCGGGCGGCGGCGGCGGCGGTAAGCGCGCGGAATCCATTGTGCGCGTCGGTGACGGCCAGTCCGGTGGTCAGGCGCGTGTAAAGGGCGGCGGCGCGCAACACAAGTCGGCGGGCGCGGGGGATTTCGTTCAGCGCCGCAGAGTCCACGCGCAGAAAGCGCGAACCCAGCGCCACCTCGGCTTTTCCCTCGATGAGCGGGGCGAGCAGGCGCGGCACGTCGCCGATGGAATGCTGCCCGTCGCTATCGAAAGTCACAAGGTAGCCCGCCCCGCGTTGCAGCGCATACGAGATGCCGGTTTGCAGCGCCGCTCCCTGCCCGAGATTGACTGGGTGGCGAAGCACGTGCACCCACAGCCGCCCAATCGCTGTTTCGTATGTGCCGTCCGTGGAACAATCGTCCACCACAACCGCCTGATACCCATGCGGACGGATTGAATCCAGCACGCCGCCCAGCACGGCCCCCTCGTTGAACGCCGGCAGGATCAGCCACACTTGCGACGGGTCAAATGGCGGATTCATAAGTGAAGACGAAAATCAAAGTCCAAACCTGTATATCGCCAGAGGCAGCGCAAAGATAAAAAGGATGAACAGGTATGTGTTCATAGGGACGATGAGCCGCGGAAAACGGCTGAGCCAATGGATAAAACAAACGAGGGGACACCAGAAATACCCATAAATATAGGCGCCCTTCACGTTTGAATTGTTGCCAGGCATCGGCTCGGTGTAAAGATAATACATATAAAGCATCATGCATCCCACGGAAATGGCAGCGGCCACATGATGAGGCTGCCATTGCAAGCGGCGAACAACAGCGGCGCCAAAAGAAACGAAACTGGCCAGGCATCCCAGCACAATGGCCACCGTCAGCGGGGCGGCCAGGAGAAAAATCACCTGCTTGGAAAACGCTTTTCGCTCAACCAGTTCCACCGGCCCGGAAAACCACAGCCAGTGATCGCCCCAGATGTCGCCGTATAGCCGGGGCCAAAGAGCGTTCTCGTTGGAAAAGGGGGCATACCGATTGGGCGACACAAACAGCTTATTGAATTCCAAATTGCAGAACAGAATGCGCCGGTCAAAGGTTTTGGCCTTCTCCTGAAGCATCGCATGAAAAGGCGTCGGCTTCGCGAACATCCCGACGGCCTTTTTGGATAAATAATACCGAAATCCATATATGTGAAACGACAGGATGGCCAGCGCGGCGAGAAACACCAGAAGCCTTCCCAGCCGCGCCCAGTCCTTTTGCGTTTTGGGAACAAAGAAAAGCGCCATCAGGCCCATTGCCAAAAACACACCATAAGCGACTATGCCAAAATGACGCGAATTCATGATAGTTGCGAGCAGCAGAAACCACAACAGCCTTGCCTTGGGCGATGAGCGCAGGCGCACGCTCCAGTCCCGGAAAAACCAGAGGCAAAAAAGCAGGGCGGAGGAGAAAAACAGCAAGTGGTCCGCCCGGACATTCACCTGGAACAAATACAATCCCGGCACGGCGGAAAAGCACAGCGCCAGCGTGATTTTCAGCCCAGGCTGGAGTGGATAATAGCGGGATAGATACTTGTAAATCAAGGCGCCGGCGATTATCATTATGGAGAAGATGTGGAGAATCCGAGTTGTATAGTATGGATCATAATCCCCAAAGATGCCAGCGATCAAATAGTGGATTCTTCCCAGATGATAATACAGGGGCGGATTGTATTCGAGCGCATTAGGGATGGTCAGTGGATAAAAACTGGAAAAGTTCCAATAGCTGCAATAGCGCAGCGCGAATAAATGCTCCCAATAGTCATAGGTCATCTTCACGGGATGCGTGAAGGAATTCACGGCCATGATGACTGCGGATGCGAAAAGAATGGCCGCCGCTGCCATCCGGCACAGCTTTACGTCCCGCTCCTGCCCGGTGGATTTTATGGGCGCGGCCGAGTGAGGCTGATTGGCGGGCGGAGCCGCCATGTCCGAAAATGGAAGAACCATGTTCAAGTGCATGGCCGACAGACAAATCCCAAGGCTCTGCGGCGAAGAGCTTATGCGAACCTTGCGGCCCGCTCTGGCTTCCGCCCTTGCTCGATAAGCAAGGCTGCATAATTATCTCCCGGATTCGGTGGGGGGCAAACCCAATCCGTATGTGCTGGCGGAGATCAGGAGCTGTTCAAAACTACTGGTGGCATGGGCATTTTGCCCGTGATTCCGGTGGCTTGGGCGTCTCGCCCAAGATTTT
>CAYUNT010000132.1:0-13172 GCA_964446285.1 uncultured Candidatus Sumerlaeota bacterium
GGGTGTAGGTTGGAAAGCACAGCGGGAGCGGACCATGTACCATGAAGGAAATCTGCATCATTACAGTATGTGTAATAGAGGACGTCGCTTCCCGCACAATCACGGATTTGAAAGACGCTTGTGGTTCTGCCAATTCTATTAGAAATTCCGCTGAAGCTGATGTATTCGCAATCGTCCTCCGTATATATTACCCAATAATCCTGAAACACCCTCTGTTCGGTTGCGCTTGCTCCTCCGGTCCAATTAGCCCAAACCGCCATCCCCCCAAGAAGCAGCATGGCGAGGATGAGTTTGTGTCGATGAAGTTTGAAACATTTTCCAGGCATAATAGAAACTCCTTGCGAATAGAGTTGAATACAGCTGTATCGGAGTATGATACTATAATATATAATATCTTTCTATTGCCGCAATTCAGCTAGCATATGCCATTGTGCACAACGCTCCCTTGCAGCCTACTCTCATACGATTCATAGTTCCCACGCCGTGTGCTTGATACTGCCGCACACATTACAAACTAGGATGATTTATAAGCAACGCTTCGTCAATGACAATATAACATAAAGTGACATAAACTACAAAAATAGTGGTTTCTTGGGCACTTAAACGATATTGTAAGGGATTATTTACCCTTTTATTTGTTATTCCCCTATCCGCAATCTCATGGTTTTTCTGAGCACTCTTCGAGATGCGGCCTTTGTCGCGAAGCCGCCTGTTTTCCATCCTTCAGATGCGTCCGCGAGTTCGGCCGCGTTGTGGATTGGCCTTGAAGATTCCTCACAAACATAGCCCAGTATCAGATAGTCTATTCGGGAAGGAGGGCCTGAAGAATGACTTTCCTCGATGTGTTTGGAGCGCTGCTCGTGGCCGTCGGCGCCAGCTGGTGCGCCGGGCTGAATCTATACGCCACCGTCTTTGTCCTCGGCGCGATGCACCGATGGGTGGATGGATTTTCGCTGCCCGGCTCGCTCGATGTGCTGGCGAGCCATTGGGTGATGTGGCCCGCGCTGGCGCTCTATATTATTGAATTTCTGGCGGACAAATTCCCAGCTGTCGATAGCGCATGGGACACGGTCCACACATTCATCCGCCCTCCCGCAGGCGCCGTGCTGGCCGCAATGGCCGTGGGCGATGTCCCGCTGCCGCTTCAGGTATGCGCCGCGCTGGTTGGAGGATTTCTCGCGTTTGGTTCGCACGCCACCAAGGCCACCGCGCGCGTCGTCGCTCACACGACCGGAACCAGCCCCATTGTGTCTCCTGTGGCCAGCGTGACCGAGGACGTCTTGGTCGTGAGCACGCTTGGCCTGATCGTGGCGCACCCCATCATCGCGGCAATTCTGTTGGTTTTGATGATGGTAGGCGCATTTATCCTGATGCGATTGTGCTGGAAGTTCGCGCGGTTTCTGTTTTCACGAATCTTCGGGCGCTCGCGCGGCACTCCGCCCATTCCCTCGCCGGGCGCGTCGCCAACCGCCCCTGCCGCGGGCAGCGCGTAACGGAAGAAGAATTCACCGCAGAGACGCAGAGTTCGCAGAGAAAAGATTGCACCGCAAAAGTGCGGAAAGCGCAGAGAAAAAGAACTGGAGTTCTTCTCCATCTTCCTCCGCGTTCTCTGCGTCTCCGCGGTGTATTATCTTTTTTTGCTCTTTTCCGCGCCTCTGAGGTGAAATTATTTACTTCCCCGCTTCAGCCAGCAGCGCGTTGAGGCGGCGCATGACCTCAAAGGCATCCGCCACATACAGCACATCTGCCTTGCCCTGCGCCCATCCGCAGTTGGCATCAAGGTTGACCGCGCGCCGTTCCGTGATGAACCGCCATCCGACTACATGTGGCTCTTCGCCGTGGCAGCAGGTGGCCAATCCTTTCGCGTGGCGCGGCGTTGCGCCCGTTTGTCCGATCTGATGCAGGTGCGTCATGAAGCGCAGCACGGCCTGGCCGGTTCCGCTCAGATCGACAAGCGACTTGCTGCCGCCAAGCGAGGCCTTCGAGCGGCGCAGAAAATCGAGAATAAGGGTTTCCGCTTCTGGCGCATGAGCCTGTCCATCGCGCTGGGTTTTCGTCCAGCCCGCGCCGGCCACAAAGAGGAGTTCGGCATCGGGGCGTATCGTCTGTTCGCCGCCTTCGGGCGCTTGATAACCCGTCACATTGGTGCGGCGGCAGGCGTCGGGCGCGGCGACGGCGAGCATTTCGACGGCCGCCTTTGCCGGAGCGCCCGCCCAGGCTGCCACGCTGCCAGATTCAAGCGTCAGGACCCACGGACGCTGCGCGCGCGTGAGCGTGCCCATCAGGCGCTGGCGGTAGAACCAGCGCACAACCGATAGCGCGCCGCCGTTCGCCGCGACACTCGTGCAATGCGTGTCGATCCGCCCGCCGAGCCGGTGCGCCACACCCGGCAGCGCACGGCTGAACCGCGAAGTGGCCGGCGCCAGGACAACAGTCGCCTGGGCGGCGCGGGCAATCGCCTCGGCGGCCAGCGCGTCCGTTGCATAGCGCGGCTGAGCGAAATCCGCGCCAGCCACGCCGAAAAACTTCGCCGCTCCGCATCCGCCGACGGCCTCGGCCGCCGCAGCGACCTCGCCGCCCATCACGCCCACGGCCAGTGTCGAGCCAGCGAGGGCGGCCGCCAGTTCGCGTCCCGCGCCGATGGCCTCAAAAGCCGACTTGTGCAACGTTCCATCCGCCTCGGTATGAAGAAGAACAAGAATCGTTTCCATATCTATATGCTCTCACTCGATAGAATTCTTTGCAACGCGTCATCCATGCGTCTTCGCGCAATGGTGCAACGGCCCAACGGCGATCAGGCGCCTGTAACCCAGGCGGCAAGTTCCTTCGCAACTTCTTCCGGTGTGGCGTCGCGCACGATGCGCGTATCGCGGCGCTGTTTGGGCGACTCGACGCTGGCGAACTTCGCGCCATCGGCGGCGGGCTTCACCGGCTTGGCCTTTTGCAGCGCCGGCATGATTGTGCGCATATTCATCATTCCCACCTGCGGATTGTTCGGCGGCTCGGGCAGATTGCCCGTTGCCCATCCGAGGACCGCGGGCGGCCCGGCCAGCGTCGAAACCTGGTGGCGTCCGCCCTCGACGCGTTCGAGAATCCGCATTGTGCCGTCGGCGTTCACCTTGAGTTCATCCACGCCCTGGAACTGATCCAGAATGCCGAGGCGCTCGCCGACCATTTGCAGCGTGGCGCCCGCGCCGCGCGAAGCCGACGCCCATCCGCCAAACACCAGGAGGCGCGTGCGATCGAGGCCCGCGATGCTCTGTATCCCTTCGGCCAGCGCCGCCGCCACATCAAACGACTCCGTGAATCCCCCCGCCGGGCCATCAAGCGCGACGAGTTCAAACGGAACCTTTTGCGCCAGCGTCATCATGATCTGCTGGAGTTTGGCTTTGGGGCCGAGCGCGAGCAGCCAGACCTTGCTTCCGGGCGTGTTTTTCGCCAAGTTCGCCGCTTCATAGAGCGAATGCCCCGCCCACGGATCGAACCAACCGGGAAGCATCATTTCGTTTTTCAGGCCCGGTCCCGCCGGACCCATCACCGGCTCAAGGGTTTGGAGCGGATCGGGCACGACCGTTCCGCACACCACGATGTGGAAACCAGAACTCATTCGGCAAACTCCCAGTCCTAGACTCGGAATATCGGGCGCGCTGGCCGCGGCGCAGACAGTTTTTGAGCATTTGCCCGCCACTGCCGCCAATTCGGCAGCCGCCCGCAAAGTGGGGGTTCTTACCAGCCGCCCGCCCGCATCGCAAGGATTTTGAAACGCCAAACCGCCAGGAAGTTGCCGCGAAAGCCTAAAACTTCAGTTGATCCATTGCGCGAGAGGAATCATAAGGATTTTCCGAAAGTTGAGGGGTAGAGAAACCAATGAAACAACGCATTCTTCTATTTGCATCATTAGTCTGCATGGGCTTTGCGCCCGTTTTTGCGGACTCCCTGGTGGATTCCAACGGGCAGGCGCTCGATGGCGCGCATGTGGATGCCTTTGTTGTCGATTCCGGGAGGGCCATGTTCCTCTATCGCAAACTTGAGGGCGAGGCGCTTTCCGCGCCTCTTTCGCCCTTGATGGCCGAGCAACTGAAATCCGGACAATTTCGCAGTCTTTGGGATTCTTCTTCTGGAGCCTCGGCCGGACGCATCGCCACACTGATTACACGGTCAGGCGCGCGGTTGGAGGGGCTTGCAGTTGAGTCCTTCGTGCAAACTCCGGAAGGACCCGTGTTTCAGATTCGCGAGGCGGGAGTTCCCGCGGGCGGAAAAGCCTTTCCGGTCAAATGCGGCGCGATCGAGGCGCTGTTATTCGATCCCATGCTCCGTCCGGGCACATTGCCCACTCCTCCGCCCGTGCAGGTTCTGCCGCCGGACGGAGCTCCGGGCGCTCAGCCAGGAGGGCAGGCATTTCCAGGAGCCTATGCGCCCCAGCCCGCAGCGCCAGCAGCGGGTTATGCCGCCCAGCCCCAATATCCTCCCTCCGGAGAATCCGGCGTGGTTCCCGAGGACCTGGGCCAGCCCGCGCGCTTGGGCGGAGGACTGCAATCGGTTCCGGCGGAGCTATTGCCCAAAACGGGCCTGAAGCCTCCCCCGGGCGGGCCGGGCACGCAGACAAAGTCCGAGGAATACTCCAGCCCTTACAGCGGCTCGGAAAACTCGGGGAATTCCTTTTCGGGGGCGGGCGGTTCTCCCCAATCGCCTTCCTCCATGATGAGCGGAGACCCGTCCACAGACGTTTCCGACGCGCTTGTGGCCCTTGCTTCAGACCTCGATAAGGAACGCAAAGCCGCGCCCACGCAGATTTACAACGACCTGCAAAATCAATATGGCGTCGGATTCCTTGGCAAGGACAAGCTCTCGGCCGATCAGCGCTATAACCCCTCTAGCGGCGTTATGCTGAACGTATTCGGATTTGATTTTGGCCTGCTGCCCATTCTGATCGGCATGGTGCTGGCTTTTGTGGCCGGAGGCACATCGCTGTATTATTCCTCCCGAGGCGAAGGCGAAACACCCCTTCCCATCTCCAAGACCATTATTACGTCCGCCTTGCTGACCACAATTCCCCCAGCCTTGTTTCTCACTCCGATTTACTTTCTTCCCTTCAAGGGCGTGGCGTCGGTTGTTGGACTGTTCACCTTGTATTTCGCGGCGCGCGCCATTGTGATGGGCATGGTGGAAGTGCTCGAAGGCAAAGCCGCCGCTATTGTGATCTGGTTTTATGTGTCGATGGGCCTTGGCGTTTGGCTGGCTGTGAAAATACTCCCATCCTGAGGCCTTGGCGCGGCGTGGCGCTTCCGGGCGAAGGGAAAGACCAGGACGAAATCGGAATTTCCAGATCAAAACGCCCTGGATTTCGCCCCCAAACGCCCAGTGGAAAACCTTGATTGCTTTCACGCCAATTCTCGCAACCCAATCCCAATTGCGGCAAAACTGCTTGCCATCGAGAAAAGTTCACGCTCAAAATCCCTCGCGATGATGGAGCGTGCAATGCCGTAGCTTTATCATGGGCAGGCTGTATTATGACTACACAATTGGAAGTAGCGGAAAAGTCCCGTGAAGTATTCGCGGGCATCCGAAGACAATTCGACACCCGGTTTGTTCATTTCGACGTAAAGGTGTCTCTCAAAGCCGGGTGCCTGACGGCCAGCGGAACCGTTCATTATCCTCAACTGAAATCCGCGGTGGCCCATGCCCTATCCAATGCCTTTCCCGGACTGCCGGTGGACAATCGCATCAAAGTCCTGACACTCGATTGGCCGCTCCGTTTCGCCCTGGTCGAGTCCCCCTCCGTTATGGGTTTTTTCTTCCCCAACGGATGCCCCAAGGACGCTACCACCGAGATGCTGGCCGGACAGGTGGTTCGTTCCTTCTTCCGCAAGGGCGACTGGGTGTATTGCCAGGCTCCGGACGGCTATCTCGGATGGCTGCCCAAGGCATCGCTTCGCCCCTCGACGCGCGACTACTATCTGTGCTGGAGCCTCGGACGCCGCTGGCGCCTGGTGAATCCATGGCGCGGAGACCGCAAAATTGAATATCGCGTCGGCACGGAGTTCAAACTCGGCCCCGAGGGGCGCATTCATGTTCCTGGCAAAGGCGTCCTGGCGGAATTGCCTCCGGGCGAGGTTGTGGACCCAAGTTTCAACTCCTTCCGTTCGCGCGTAATCGAAGTCGCCCGATCCTATTTGGGCGTGCCCTATTTGTGGGGCGGACGAACCGACCGCGGGCTGGATTGCTCAGGATTTGTGCAGATGATCTATGCCCGAGTGGGCGTGGCCCTTCCCCGAGACGCCAATCAGCAGGCAAATATGGGGCTTCTGGTCGGCCACCTGGATGATGGCGCGGACCTGATCCCCGGCGATCTGATCTTCTTCATGAACGGAGAAACCGCCAAGATTTTCCATGTTGGCATCTCGCTTGGCGGTGATGCGTTTATCCATTCTGAATCCAAAAATGGGGTCAATGAGGCCTGTCTGTCGCAGAGAAATTCCTCTCCGGGACATCCCTATAACAAGCACTTCTGCTTCGGACGCCGCATTTTCCTGTAGAACATCGCCACCCCCCCTCGGAAATGCGCGTTCCAGAGGGGGAGACAAAGCCCCTCTTTCGCTCTCATCTCTCCCCCGCGCATTTCCATCCCAACGCCGTTTGCTCTCCCGGTTTTTCGCCTATGAAAGCCCGCATTGAGAAAAAAAACCTGCTGCTGATCGACCCATTTGGAATCGCCCGGGGCACCACGACCGCGCGCGACACAGTGATTCTCGAACTCGAATGCGGCGGACGCGGCGAAGCCTCGACAGTCAGTTATCGCGGGCAAACCATCGACGGGGAAATCGCCGCCCTCAAGGCCATGACGCCCCTCATCCCGGACGAACCGTGGGAAATTGAGGAAATCCTTGGCCTGCTGCGCGACAAATTCCCCGATCACACGGCCGCCCTCGCCGCCATCGACATGGCCATCCACGATTGGGTTGGCATCCGCCTTGGCGTGCCTCTTTACCGCCTGTTTGGATGCTCTTCGCCGCAGGCAAAACGCAAACAAACCTCTTTCACGATCGGCATAGATAAGAAAGAGGTCATGCTCCAAAAGGTCGCAAAGGCCAAAGAACACCCAATTCTGAAAATCAAACTCGGCCGCAACGCCGAGCAAGACATGGACGTTATGAAAGCCATCCGCAAGGCCGAACCCGGGAAGCCGCTCCGCGTGGATGCCAATGCGGGCTGGACGCTCGACGAGGCGCGCCGGTGTATTCGCCTGCTGGCCGATTTGGGCATCGATTATGTTGAACAGCCTTTGGCCATCGGAAACTTCGAACAACTGGCCATCTTGTCGAAGGAATCCCCGCTCCCGATCTTCGTCGATGAAGACGTGGACAGCGCAAGCGACATTCCCAAACTGGCGGGCAAATGCCACGGCGTGAACCTCAAACTGGTCAAGACGGGCGGCCTGCTCGAAGCGCGAAAACTCACCGCCTTCGCCCGCGCCTGCGACTTGCAGGTCATGATCGGATGCATGATCGAATCCTCGCTCGGCATCACGGCCGGAGCGCACCTCGGCGCGCTTATCGACCATTTGGATTTGGATGGACATCTGCTCATCTCGAACGACCCGTTCCAGGGCATGACGCTCGAAGGTCCCGACCGCATCGTTCACGTGCCCGAAGACCGCCCGGGAATCGGCGCGATCGAGCGGCCCTCCCCAGCGAATTGAACAGAACACCTGCACGAACGCGAACCCCCATGCGCCATGCCTCTCTTGGCCGTTCCCTTGCTCTGGACCTCGTGAGGCATGTTCCGGCGCGCGCGGGATGTAGAACTGGCATCACATTCACCTGCCTATTGGGACTTTCCATTGTTCTGAAAGCCGCCAATGCCTCTTCGGCATCCGCCCCCGCTCCTCCCTCCTCGCCGCCTCTCGCTGCTCCGGAGCGCGATTCAATGCTCCTCATGGGCGAATGGTATGTGGCCGGCCTTGACCCCACTGCGGGCGAACCGCCTCAATCCTGGTTCGAGGGCATCCCGAAAAAGGCGCAGAGAGTCCGCTGGCCCGGTCCTATGTCCATCACCGGCGCAGATGCTCCCGGGTCCGTCACCATGTATCTGTGGCGTCCGGTGGACATCCCCAAGCGCTGGTTTGGCAAAGCTGCCTGGCTCGAATTCCCCCGCATCGAAGGACCGTCGCGAGTGTGGGTAAATGGCATTTCGCCAGAAAGCGAAGAGCGAGTAGCCGAATGCCCCGCGGACATCACGGTTTCGCCCCTCTTGCGATCCGGCGACACGAATCTGATTGTCGTTCGTGTGCTTGGCACACCCGCAGCCCGCCGGATGCTGCGCGGCGACCCTCCCATTTTGCACGCCGCTTCGGCCATTCATCTCGACACCGTATTTGTCCGCCCGCCCCAGCATACGGGCGTCCTGTGGGTGGAAGCCAAACTGCGCCGCATGGTAGGCATTGGCGCAATGCGTCTGCCGCAAGACCTTGAATCCGAGGAAATTGCCGTCCGCTTTGACGTTTATGAAGGCGCGGACTGCAATCCGGTCCGCTGCATTTCCGGCGCTTCGATTGAATCGGTTCGGATCAATCCCTCCGCCCGCAGCGTTTCCGCCCCGCTCCCCATCGAGGGATGGCGGCCCTGGCGGCCAGGCGCTCCCGCCCTCTATACGGTTTCCGCCATCCTGACGCGCGACGGCCACCCCGTCGATTCGCTCGTTGTCACAACGGGATTTGCCGACTGGAATCTGAATGCCGGGCGCTTGCGCCTTGGGGAATTCGACGTGGCGTTGCGGTGTGTATCGCTGCCGTCCGCGCTCGTCAACTGGGCCGAAGAAGGCGCATGGGCCGAGGTGGCGGGAACCTCCGAAGGCATTGGCGATGTTGACGCGCAGGCTCTTTTGCGATACGTCCGCCAACGCCGCAGGGCATTCTGGATCGACGCGCTGCGGGTCATGCAGGGAATCGGCGCAACGATGATCCGAGTGGACGACTTGGCGCCCGCGGCGCTGCTCGATGCGGCGGACCAGACCGGAATGATCGTCGAAGAACGAATCCGCCCCCGTCCGCGCCGCCCTCCCGAAGCTCCCAACGAAGGCATGACCAGCGCCACCGGCGTCCGCGAGACCGTCGAACGCGATCAGGCGCATCCGTGCCTGCCCTGGTGGCGCGTTGAAGCGCAAGGGCCAGCCTGGCACATCGAGGCCCTGGCGCGCGCCTGCCGCCTGATGGAACCCCGCCGGCCTGCGTTTGGATACATGGCGGGTGATTCGCGCATCCGCCGCCCGGCCATTCTTTACGCCGGACGCCCTGAAGACCCGGTTCCCGCCATCGAAACCGAAGAAATTCCCTTTCAAACATCTGCCAGCCGGGCGTGGACACTCCTGGCGTTGCCCGCGCCGGGCGCTGGCGAAAAGGGAGGAGAAACGCCATTGCCAAAACCTTTCTGGCAATGGACGCCAAGCGCGGGCGAATTGACGCCTCGCAACCAGAAGCAAATCCTCGACTGGATCGCATTCACCCGCTCCAACCCTGTCGCGGGCGGATGGGGATTTGGACTGGCCATGCCATCGTGGTCCGCGCAAGGGATGCCGCCGCCCGCGCGAACGCCGCCCATCAATGAAGTCCTCGGATTGCTGATGGACGCTGCCACAAGCAAAACCCTTGCCTCGGCGATGTTCGGACCGTTTGTGCACATCAGCCCGGAAGCGGGTGCGCTTACTGCAGGCCAGGCGGCGAAAATCGAAGTGGCGCTTGTTCCCGGTCTTCAGGGATTTCCGGCGGGAGAGGCGCAAATCCGCCTGATGCTGTGCCCCGCCATCAACAGAAAAGGCGCTTTTTCCACGCTGACAGCGGAGGAAAAACTGGGCAGTCTGCAAGGCGCCGCAAATCAACTGCCACAACGATTCCGAATCACTTTGAATATCGGAAAAGAGATCCCGCCAGGTCCCGCCACCTTGGACGCCGAAGTGATTTGGGGCGCGAATACACGATGGACCAGCCCGCCGCTCGCCGTTACTCTCCAGAAGGCGCGCTAGCCCTGTTTGGGTCCTTTTCGTCTTTTAGGTCCTTTTTGTCCCCCTCTGAATCGCCGCGAACAAAACGCGAATTTTTCGCTTGACGTTCGCCTCGGTCCTGATCTTGAGTCGCAGCAGAAGGTTGTAACTACTTCGCCATTCGAATGTCGGCGGCATTCGGCATAAAAGGAGCATATCATGGACGGCAAAAAGGCTGTCGAACTGATCCAAATGGAACGCAAATTCCTAAACGCCATCGTGAAGGACTTTCGCCCCGAGCACAGCGATTTCCGCCCGGTTGAGGGCATGATGACCGCGGCACAGCAGATTCGCCACATCGCACACACAGTCCTGTGGTTTAATGAGGCCGCGTTTGTTCCGGGCGGCAAGTTCAACATGGATTTCGAGGCCATGACAAAGGAAATGCAAAAGCCCTGCACCATCGACTCCGCGCGCGCCGAACTCAATGCGGCTTATGAGAAGTATATCGCCTCTGTCGCGCCACTCAGCGAGAAGGAACTCAATACGCCTTTGCCGCCCAATCCAATCATGGGCGAAGTTCCGCGTGTTGCGGTGATCGGCGCCAATGGCGACCATACAGCCCATCATCGCGGATCGCTGGCGGTATATCTGCGCCTGGTGGGAATCACGCCTCGAATGATCTACATGGACTAAAATCGGCGCGGGGCAACAGGAATCTCTAAGGAGGGGAGAGAGGATCGAATTCGCTTTCGTTTCGGCGAACATTATGCGTATTTTCGACTTGCGTTCGCCCGCGGTCTTGCAATAGGCATTCCTTCAGTCCGCGCATGGGATCGCGAGGCTCCGCACTCGCGCCTTCAGGACCAAAAACTGTTCAAAGTGCAAGAAAAACCTTGGGCGAGACGCCCAAGCCACCGGAAATCACGGGCAAAATGCCCATGCCACCAGTAACTTTGAACAGCTCCTGCCTTCAGGACTCGCACCTTCAGGAGAACAGGAATTGCCGGAGTGACAGTCAGCCACAATCCGATGCGATTCTTGCATCTCCATTTATTCAGCGGTGCATCTCATCAGGTGGAGGCTTTCTCCTTATGCTGCGCCATCTTCACATCCAGAATCTGGCTCTCATCGAGGAAATTGCCCTGGATTTCGAGGAAGGACTGACTGTTTTCACCGGCGAGTCCGGGGCAGGCAAATCGATCGTCCTCGATGCCATCATGTTGCTGGCCGGAATGCGCGCTTCGCCTTCGATGATTCGCTCGGGCAAAGATCGCGCCACCCTGGAGGCGGTTTGGGAAATCCCCGTGGAACATCCGGCCCTGAAGTGGCTTGAGGAAAATGGACTCGAGGACTCCGATGAAGATGAGAGCGGTCCTTCACCGGCTTCTCGTGTTGTGAATGCTTGCCCGGACAATGCATCGCCTGTTAGCGCCCCCCGGCGAGGAGCCGCCCGGAGCGAAACCATAAGCCAGCCTGCGCGCGAGGTGATTTTACGCCGCGAAATACATTCCTCGGGACGCGGGCGCGCATGGATCAATGGACGCCTTGTCCCTGCCAGCGCGCTGGAGTCGCTTTCCGGCCACTTGCTGGAGATCCACGGCCAAATGGAACACCAGGCGTTTCTCGACCCCGGAGCGCAGCGCGATTTTTACGATTCGCTTCTCGGGCTGGGGCCATTGCGCGAGCAAGTGCGCCTTGCCTGCCAGCAGGTTCTGGATGCCCAGCGTCAAATCGACGCGCTTCAGGCGGATGGGCGCGATATCGAGCAACGGCGTGATTTTCTGGCCTTCCAGATCGGAGAATTGCGTTCGCTCAACCTTTGCCTGGGCGAACAGGAGGCCCTCGAATCGGAGCGCAAGCGCTTGGTCCACGCCGAGGAACTGCGCGCCGCGGCAGAAAGCATTCGTGCCGCTCTCTGCGAATCGGGTTCCGAACAGCGTTCCGCCCTGGAGTTGGCCGGGGCATCGGCGGTTCAGCTGCGCCGCATGGTTCGGTGCGATAACAATTTGGCTCCTTTGGCCGAGTCGCTTGAAGGGGCGCTCGCTCAGATGGAAGACACGGCGCGCGAGGTTGGACGGTATCTCGACCGGCTTGATGCGGACCCAGCCCGCTTGAGCGAAATCGAGGAACGCCTGGAAACCTTGCGCCGTGTCCTTCGCAAACATGGGCCATCCGAAGAGGAGGCCATCGAGCGCTTGCGGGTGCTGGAGGCCGAGCGCGCCGGACTGGAAAACCGCGACGCCGCAATGCGCGATGCCAATTCTTGCCTGGAGGCCGCGCGTGAACGCCTGACGCGCGCCGCAGCGGACTTATCTGCCGCCCGCGAACGCGGACGCCGCAAATTCCTTCGTCCTTTTAGTGCCATGCTGAAGGAATTCGCACTGCCAGATGCGAAAGTGGACATTCAAATGCGCCCGGCCTCGCACGGTGTGAAACTGAGCGAGGCAGGCCCGCTTTGTGGTCCGGAAGGGGCCGAAGACCTGGAAATTCTTTTCTGCGCGAATCCTGGCGAGCCGCTTCAGCCACTGCGGCGCGTGGTATCGGGTGGCGAGCTTTCGCGCGTTGCCCTGGCGCTTCGCGCGCTTGGCGCTGACCTGAGCGATGCCTCGACTCTGGTTTTCGACGAAGTCGATGCAGGAGTTTCCGGCGTGGCGGCGCGTCGAATCGCCGAACGCCTGGCCGCCCTCGGCCAGCGCCGCCAAGTGATTTACGTCACGCATCAGGCAGCGGTCGCCTCCGCTGCAAACCGTCATATTGTTATTGAAAAGGAAATCCGCTCCGGCCGCGCCATCACATGGGCGCGCGAGGTGGAACAGGCCGAACGCCGCCGCGAACTGGCGCGCCTTCTCGACGGCGGACAGCATTCCGACGCCAGTCTCGCCCTTGCCGCCGAGATGCTCGAAGCCGCCGGCTAATTTCTGGCGCGTATCGAGGAGGTGATCCTAAAAACGGCAGAGGAGACCACGAAAAGGAATGAAATAGAAGGATTTTTCTTCAGAATTTGATTTACCCGGCAGGTAAATCGAATTCTGACGAAAGTAATTCCCTTTTTCGTTGTTTTCGCGTTTTTCGTGGTTGGAAATGCTTTTTCTAGGGTGGTGAGTATTTCCGCTCTCCTGGCCACAAATTGCCAGTTATGCCAATTTCCCGTAATTCTGTTCCCTGAATTTGCTCTGAAGGAGCAAAAGAATACA
>CAYUNT010000133.1:0-13080 GCA_964446285.1 uncultured Candidatus Sumerlaeota bacterium
GCCCTGAAGGCGGCGCGAGGAGGTTTGTCTTTGGAAAATGCTAACAGGCATAATGAAAATCCAATAAATTCTCGCGCCGCCTTCGGGGCGCGTAATTCCTCTGCGTTGCTTTCCTGGGGTTGCGCTTCGCTTCACCCCAAGCTACCTTCTCGCACCTCGTTGAGGCGCTTGGCGTAGTCCTCTTGCGCCTCGTTGTGGCGCTTGGCGCCATCCGCGCCGCAGGTGGCCTCGCTGAAAGAAACGTGGCGGTTTCGCCTGCGGATGGACAAAAAAAGTGAGATGCGCCCTGCACATTTAGGCGCAACTCAGAAAAATGCAAAGGAGCGTCTGTGGCACATTGCGCTTGGAACCAAAGCACTACCCAGCCCGATAGGCTTGGGTGAGGGATTTCGCGCCGCTGGCGCTGCAAGATAGGCAACCCCCATTGAAAACAATTGGCCCAAGTGGCCGACAGCAGCATCTTTATGGGCGTGTTTATATGGCCTTGCATTCTTCTAAGTTGCGCCCCCTTTCCTGCCGCCCCTGCTATGGGGTTGACTCATGAAGCCTTTTGCAACCATTCAATGAATAGACGCGGGCGCGCCGCCGAGTTGAGGTTGCCTCTGCGCCGCGTTCCAAGCATTATTTCCTGCTATTTTGGGTTTGGATGAAGGCCAGCGGGCAATTTCCGCCGCGTCTTGCTTGCTGCTGCCTCTTGCTCCCTGCCGAATCTTGCCCTTTGCCGCGTCTTGATTCTCGCCGTCCGATGAGGAAAGGAACGCCCGCCGATGGACCCCGCAATCCGGCAGTCTCTCGACCAAATGGATCACATCCACACGGATGCGCGCGCCCGGTTGCGCGTAATCGCCGAACAGCGGCGCAATCTCGAAGAACGCCGCCGCCGCATCCTCATGCAGATGGAGGAGCCGGGCGACATGAGCATGGAACTCCATCGCTCGCTGCAGGGCATCGAGGCGGAACTCGACAAAGTGCGCGCCGAGGAAAATGAACAGCGCACCACTTCGCAGGGGCGAATCGACGCCATCCGCCGCGATCTGCAGAAATGGCTGGCGGACCGTCGCGCGGAGTTGGAGGATGAACGCCGCCGCGCACAGGACGAGGCGGATCATTTGCGCGAGCAGTTGATTCCCGAGGCGCATGCCTATCTCGACGATCTCGAAAAGCGCCAGCGCCTGCTCGAAAGCCGCTGCCTGACGGTCGGCGATCAGATCGCGGCGCTTGGCCATGAACTTCCTGACATGGGCCGCTTTGACTTGGCGGACTAAGATGCGCACGATACGTATGCAAATGGAGATTGCGTTTCTCCCAATGCCTCCCATGCCTCAAATCCTCAAAGAATCTCTTTGCCTCCGCGTGCCTATATGCAAAAATCCCGCCAGTGCCAGGCGGATAAAGAGATCGCCCGGCTGCATTGGCAGGTTGTCTTTTTTTGCGATAGATTGGACTGGTGCCCTATGAGGACTTTTCCTCAACATAGGCGGGGGTGTATGCGCGCGCTGGGGGCGAAGCTCATCGCCGCCTATTTTGCCACCGCGCTCCTTCTGGCCTTTGGCGCGGCGCCCGCTCCGGCCCCGGCCGCTTTGGAAAGCCAGCCGCTCCCCCCATCCGCCTCCTCCCCCGCCTCCGGTCCCGCGCCGGCCGCCAGCCAGACGATCCCGCCTGTTCGGTCCACGCCGCCGCAGGTTCCCGTTTTGCGCGTCGCCATAAACGTCAATTTCGCCCCCTACGAATTCCAGGGCGAGATAGGCCGCGCGGACGGTTTTGCTTATGAAGTGGTGCGCCAGGCCGCCAAGCGGATCGGCTACGAAACGGAATTCGTGCTCTGCAACGGAGAAAACGATGCTTTGGATGCATTGCGCGAGCAGCGGGCAGACATCCGGGCCGTAATGATCGAAAGCCCGTCGCGCCGCCACGATTTCTACTTTGCACCCCCCTGGGGAAAAACAGACTCGATCCTTATGGTTCCCGCCATGAGCGAGGCGACGACTCTGGAAGACGTGGCGCGCGGCCACATCGGCGCCGTGGCTGGGTCTGTCGAACAAGAAGAACTTGTCCGCCGCGGCGGGATGAGCGTCGTGCCGTTCGACACGGTCACATCCGCCTTGACGGCTTTGCTGGAGGGCCGTCTGGACGCCGCGGCGCTCAATCAGGAAGCGGCCTACTACTCCATGGCTCAGGATGGAATCGCACGGGGCCGGTTGCGCGCCCTTGGCACGCCGCTGCTGACTTCGCTTTTCTGCGTGGCTTCGCTTCCGGACAGTTCCACGCACGCGGATTTGATTACACGCAAAATTGAGGAGATGAAATCGGAAGGATCGGCCTTCGAGGGCATCTACGTGAACTGGTTTCTCCGCCACAGCGGAGACTACGAACGCGGGGAAGAGCGCGCCCTATGGAGCCGCCGCGCTGTGTTTGGCTTGCTCCTTCTGGCGGCGGCGGCGGCGCTGACGGTTGCGTTTATCCTCAAACGGCACAAGAGGCAGCTCGAATTTCTCGTTCGCCAGCGCGCGGCGCAATTGCAGCGGTCGGAGCGCCACTACCGCGCGCTGTTTGACGAAGGACGCGACGCCATTTTCCTCCTCGATCCCACCTCGCGGATCATTTCTGAAGCCAATCCGCAGGCGCTTACCCTGACCGGGCGTCCACGCAAACGCCTAGTCGGAATCACCATCGAGGAGCTATTTCAAGGCCCGGAAACCCGGATGGTCATCGACCGCGTGCAGCGCCTGGCGCGCCAGCAGCCGATTCCCAAAGAATCCCATGTAGTTCTGCCGCGGGCCGATGGCGCGCAATTGATCGTGGAAATCCGGGGGGCGCTCGTCAGCATCGACGACAACCCAACGCTTTACATCGTCCTGCACGAAGTGACGGAATCCGTCATGGCGCGGCGGGAACTCGAAAAAAGCAATCAGGAATTGAGAATTCAGAATGCTCTGGCGCTGGCTCTTCAGCGCGATCTGCCGCTGGGCGAACGCCTGGGGGCCGGTCTCGAAGCCATGCTCGGCCTCGAGGAATTTCACATCCGCCCGCGTGGTGTGATCCTGCTGACTGAACAAGGCGGCAAACGTTTGTATGCGGCCGCCGCGCGCGGACTTCGCTCAATCACCAGCCTCGAAGAAGAAGAAAAGGCCGCAGAGAGCGGGCTTCTGCCGGATGCGCGCCCCAAGCCGTGGCGGATTTCCGCGGACCAGACACCGCAACTGGCCCGCTGCCTGAAAGGGGAAATCATCCACATCGCGCGCTGCGCGGACCCGCCGCTTCCGCTGCCCGACGCAACCAAGTTCGCCGAACACGGCCACTACATCGTTCCGCTGCTGGCCGAAGGCGGAAGAGTTCGCGGGATTCTGTTGTTTTTCACCGAGCCAAACGCGCCATTCGATCCGCGGCGTCGCGCCATGCTGGAAAACCTCGGCATCCAACTCGGTTTTGTCGTGGAAAGCGAACTGAACCAGCAGGCCCTGCTCGAACGCGAACACCGTCTCCAGTCGCTCTATGAAATCGCCGTGCTGCTTGGGATTTCGCTGGATTTGACGGAGCAACTCAAGGCGCTATTCACGCAAATCCGGCGCGTGATGCCCGCGGATGTCGGCAATCTCTGGGTGGCCGACAGCGAATCGTTCACGGAATCCGCCGAGGTATATTACAGTTTCGACACGCAGGAAGACGGGACTCTTGTCGAGTTTTACGAGCACACCAAGGGGCGCGCCACGCCGGAAACCTCAATTTACCGCGTTTTCACCACAGGCGAGCCGGTGCTGATTTTGCGCACGGAGCAGGAACTGCAGAATGTGCCGGCGTCATCTACATTTGGGTTGAGCAGGCGAAGCCGCTCGCTGCTCTATGTGCCGCTTCGGTTCCAGCAGCGCGTGATTGGCGTTCTTACAGTGCAGAGTTACCGCCCGAACGCATACAGCCAGGACTCGGTCGATCTATTGATGTCGCTGTCCGCGCCACTGGCTGTGGTGATTGAAAATGCGCGGCTCTTTGAAACCGTCGAGCAGCGGCGCAAAGAACTGGCGCAAAGCCTTCGCACGATCGAGGCGGACTTGATCGCCGCCCAAACCGCGCAGGAAAGCCTTCTGCCGCGTGATTTTCCTTCGATCCCCGGCATGGAATTCGCCGCTGTTTTTGTGCCGTCGCAATACGTCGGGGGCGACATCTACAACGTCATCCAAGTCGATGACAAACATCTGGCTCTCTATCACATCGACGTCTCGGGCCACGGCGTGCCGGCGGCGCTGTTCAGCGTCGGGTTGAATCAATTCCTCACGCGCGAACTCCTGGCCTCTTCGGCCCTGCGCGAAGAAGGAGCGGGCGCGAGCGCGGCAAGATCGCGCGTCCGGTCGCCCGAGGAAATCGTCGCAATGCTCGATCGCGAAAATATGTTCCAGCGCCACCAGCGCTTTTTCACAATGCTGTATCTCGTGGCCAACGTGAAGACGGGCAAAGTGGTCTTTTACCGCGCGGGGCATAACGAACCGCTTCTCGTCCCCCGCGATGCCCCGCCGCGTTATCTGGAAGGCGGCGGCCCGCTGATCGGATTCCAGCTCCCGCGCAGTCCGGGCGACGTGCAGGAAATTCAGCTCCAGCCGGGCGACCGCCTGATTATCTATTCCGACGGCATTAACGAGGCCAAAAATCCCGAGGGCGATCAATACGGCCTCGAACGCATGGCGGGATTCTTCGCCAAGGCGAATTCCGCCCCGCTGCAAGATACGTTTAGCGGCTTGTTGTCCGCGGTGCGCCAGTTCAGCAAGAGCGACAATTTCGAGGACGACGTGTCCATGATCGGATTCACATGGAATCCGCCGCCAGGCAAACCCGCCTCCGAGCCAGCATCTCACGACTGGCCCGGAGCAGGCCCGAAATAATCCCGGAAATTGCATTCTCGCCGCGATAAGCACGAAAACCGCGAAAGATAAGGAAATATCCTTGTATTTTGTTCGCGGCTTTTCGCGTTCTTCGCGGTCACATCTGCCGATTATACGGCTATGCCTTTTTCGCCCTTGGTTTGCGCGCCGGGCCTGCCTGGCAATAGGTCTCGGGGAACGCCGCGTAAAACGCCGCGCATTTGACCATGTGTTCGATCGGAACGCGGTCGTTCACCGTATGCGCCACAGATTCTTCGGCAGGACCAAATCCGACGCACGGAATCCCAAACATGCCCGCAATGGCTACAGCGTTGGTGCTGAAAATCCAGCGGCCGACTTTCGCCGGGCGTCCGTAGAGATTCTTATACACCTCGGCGGCGGCGCGCACCTGCGGCGCATCTTCCGGCTCGCACCAAGTGGGATAATACTTGTCCGTGGGATACACGAGGCCTGTGTAGGCGGGCTGTTCGTAGCGGGGCACCTCGACGTGGGCGCGGACACCTGCGCGCTTGACGGCATCGCGAACCTGGCGCAGAGCCAGCGCCCGCGTTTCGCCCAGGGTCAGGCGGCGGTCGAGGTGGATGTATGCCTCGCCCGGCACCGCACACAAACTCGGCGTTTTGCAATCCACATACGATACAGTCACCGTGCCTTTGCCAAGAAATGGGTCTTTGGCAAGGCGCGTATTGAGGCGCTCGATTTCCAGAATCACGCGCGCGATTTTATAGACGGCATTGTCTCCCTTTTCGGGCATCGAGCCATGACATGACTTGCCAAAAACGCGCACGCCGATTTCCATGCGCCCGCGCTGTCCGCGCAGCACCTGGCAATTGGTCGAGTCCGTGACGACGACACATTCGGGGCGCAATCCCCCCTCGCGCACGATGTATTGCCAAGGCAAGCCGTCGCAATCCTCCTCCATCACCGTGCAGGCAAGCAGCAGGGTGTATTCGGATTTTTTGCCGCGCTGAAGAATCCCGAGGTCGCGCAGGATTTTCGCCGCATACACCATCGGCGGAATCGCGCCTTCCTGATCGCCCGCGCCGCGCCCGTAAATCATGCCATCTTCAATGCGCGCCTTGTAGGGATCGTGCTTCCACTCGCTGAGCGAGCCGACGCCAACCGTATCCACATGTGCGTCGATGGCGATCAGACGCGGCCCATTGCCAGCCGTCGCGAGCAGATTGCCCAGTCCGTCGGTCCAGATGCGGTCGAACGCGCCAGTTTGTTTCATTTCGCGGCGGATGCGTTCGATCAACTTCTTTTCCTTTCCGCTTTCGGAAGGGATGGCGATCAGATCGCTCAAAAAGGCGGTCATGTCTTTTTCGTAACGGGCGGCTTGTTTTTGAATAGCGGCGAAATCGAGCATTGCGTTGGCCTCCTGGCGTGGATATCGCGCGGCCCAAACAGACCATACAACTAAATTCGGGCGGGGTGGTCAAGAGCGAGGTGTCAGACGCTAGGCGGCCGGCTCTGGAAATCCGCCCCGTGAAATAATTTTAAGAATGCCATTGACCCCAAGCGCGCAAGCCTGTCACTAATAATGCGCTTGGGCGCATTCATGCGTCCTGGCAGCGTCGGGGTGTAGCGCAGTTGGCTAGCGTGCACGGTTCGGGACCGTGAGGTCGCCGGTTCAAGCCCGGCCACCCCGACCATCAATTTGAACATAATAGATCAGGTGTGGCGAAAATGCTCCGAAATTCTGGAGTGTCGCGCGCGCTGGATGCTTCGGCGAATTCAATGATGCGAATCCTCGCCTGCGTCATCACCAACGACTTGGTGGCGGTTGTGGGCCAGCACCACGCGCAAAAACCGATACAAGGGCGGGCGCACCCCCGACGACACCCTTCTTGAGGCCTGCCCCGATCGCGATCCGGGGATATGGAATCTCCCCGCCCTCAATCTCGACGCCCTGCCTGAACAACACGTCAACAATACATGCAATAATTCTAAATCAAAGGGGCGTCATGTTCCTGTTGCTCCCGCCTTGCGGCGGGATTTCCCTGCCCTGTCGGCAAAAATGCTTTCTATCCAGGCCTTATGCCTCGGCGGCGGCGGCGGCTCCGGCCACGGCAGGGAGCATCCAGGCGGGTTGTTCGCGGCGGCGGGCTTCGAGGCGTTCGCGCCCTAGAATTCGCTCCAATGCCTGCACGAGCGGCGGACAGGGTAAAACGGCCTCGCGCGCCACTTGGCCCATGAGGCGTTTCGGCTCCTCGCCCGTGCCGATCACCTGCACAGGGATGCGGCCCGGGAACTGGCGCAGGATTTTGAGGATAGCCTTGAGGAGGCGGCGGTCGGCGTGGCTGAGGTCGAGCACGAGCCGCTCGGTCGAGACTGCCTCTTCCCAGATTGCCTGGAGGCTCTGAATGCTTTCGGCCTTGATGCGCCACTCGTTTGCCTCGCGCACAACTGGGCCGCTTACGACCACGGCGCCGCCAATGAGACTCAGCGGATTGATGGCAGCACACATCCCGATGGGCACGAACACCAGACATCCGGACAAATCCAAAATGGCGGACACATCGCCACGCACAAGGGGTCCGGAACGCTCAATTCCTTCGACATAGCCAGCGATACTTAAAGTTCGTCCATCCATTCGATTCGTGAGTTGCCAGGGCGCAATGGCGTTCAGATGCTTGAGCAAATCCGCAAACAAATCGATCGGATCGGCGCTGATCGGAAATCCCGCCGCCTGCTGTTCGAGGACAATGCGCTGCGCGATCGGTTCGGGTTCATGCGCCGCCTCGTCGTCGCCCGTCATTTCGGAAAGCCATTCGCGGGCCGGGCGGTCGAAGAAGGTCAGCGGTTCGGCCCCGCCGACCGGAGTGCCCGCCGCGCCCGTGCCGTTGCCTCCTGCGGGGCGCGTGTCTCTCGGCCGGACGGCGCCAAGCACGATAGGCAGCTGGCGCAAAAGCAAGGCGCGCGAAGGGGAAAAGCTGTCGCATGAGCCGCTGCGGATCAGGTTCTCTATATGGGCTGGGCGGAGGCGTCGCGAATCCGTCCGGCGCGCCAGATCGGCCAGGTCGAAGAAAGCCATGCCCCGGCGGCTTTGTTCAATTTCGCGATAAGCGCGTTCGTTCAGGCCGCCAACGATCATCAGGCCGCATCGCACAGCCTGGCGCCCCTCGCGCGAGAACTCCCAGCCGCTCAGGTTGACATCGGGCGGAAGGAGTTGGATTTGGCGGCGGCGGGCCTCGCGCCACAAAGCGCGGAATTTGCGCCGCGGATGCGTTTGCGTCAGGGCCGCCGCGTAAAATGCCTCGGGATGGTGCGTTTTCAGCCACGCCGCCGCGTAGCACAGCAGCGACAAGGTCAGGCGTTGCGCGGGATCATCGGCTAATGGGGCCGCCGCGGCGCGCCGTCCGGCGCGGCGAGTGGCGGGAAGATCGGACAACGCCGCAATCAGGTCGTCGATATGCGCCGGCCGCCGCGCCCGCAAGAGCGAACGCCCCGTCGGCGTTTCAAGCGGCGTCAGGCCGGCCGTCCAGCCCTCCGCAAGCAACTGGAAGCATTTCGCATCCTCAGAGGGAATGCGCTCGATTGTGAAATTGGGATTTTCCTGGCGGCGAACCCATTCGCCCGCGCGCTCCAAAACGCCAATCATCGGGTCGCCCGCGACTTCGAGCCGCGCCAGCGACAGATGGTCGAGGTCTTCGCTTTCGATCTGCGACAGGCCGAGGGCTAGCGGCGCTGGCGGCTCCTGGGCGGCTTGCGGTGCACCCGAAGAAACGCCCGCGGATGCCGCGCTGAAATCCGGCTCGCAAGGGACAACGTTTGTCAGCGTATCGACCGTCAAAAGATACTGGCCGGCCACCGGGGCGAGTTCGCGCGGGGCGGCGGCGAGACGGCGGACCATGTAGGCGAAAATCTCTGGCGACCGCAGCCTGGATTCGGCGGGGGGCGGCTGGGATTCCGGACGAGCCTCTTCGCGGGCCAGCGCGGCGCGCCATTCGTCGCTCGAAAGGATCGGACCCACGCGATCGGCCGGAAGCCCTGTCCAGCGCGCCATGGCATCGAGAAGCGGCTGAGGTTTCCAGCGCTCCCAGCGGCCAACGCGGCAAAGCGTCGCGCCGGGATAACTCGACTTGAGCGCCCCCAGAACCTCGGGCGTGCGGCGTTCGGAAGCCTCGATGCGGAAGATCGGGAACGCCCCTTCCGCGCCCCCTTCCCCTTGCGGCGGCTGAAATTCCAGGCCGAACCGCATCGGGTCGAAGCGCGTCAGCCCAAGCAGCGAAGCAATGACGCTTGTGGAAATCGGACCCGCGCCCGGTCCGCGCATGATCCCGAGCCGGTCGAGGTCCTCGCCCATGCGGCAGAGGAACACGAGCGCATTGCACAACCCAGCGCGGCGCATGTAGTCAAATTCGCGATTCAGACGGTCTTTGATGGCGGCGGAGAGCTCGCCATAACGCTGGGTCGCGCGGCGGAAAACGGCGTCCCATATAAAGGAATCCGCATCCAATCCGCGGACGAAATTGTGCGTCGGGAAGCGGCGCTTGGCCGATGGCAAATCGAATGTGCAGCGGTCGGCCAGCGCGCGGGCGCCCGCCACGGCCTCGGGGAAATCGGCGAATTGGCGCAGAAATTCCTCGGGATCGCCAAGTCGGCGCGGCGCGTCGGGCGAGGTCTTCAACCACTCGCCCGCAGTGCGGCGGCCTTCAACCGGCTCGCCCCGCAAAAAGGCCAGAATCAGTTCCTCGCCGGGCGAAAGAAAACGAATTTCGTTTGTGGCGGCGCAGGGAACTTCCAGCTCACGCGCGATGGCCACAAGAAGCTCGACAGCCTGCCGCTCGCCGGGAGTCGCTGGGGGGCGCAGTTCGATGGCCAGGTTTTCCCTGCCAAAAAGATCGGTCAGGCGGCGCATCCATGCGCGCGTCCCGTCGGCATCGGCGCGCAAGGCGAGTTTCCAGAGCCGCCCATCGCGCCCGCCCGCCAGCGCCACCAGGTCGCGCGCCATCTCCGCCGCTTCCTCAAATCCCAAACCTGCCCGCCGCAAAGCCGAATCGCGCCATTCGCGCGCCCGAACCGAGGGCAAAGAGCCGGGAGGAGCGGACAAAGAATTGGAAGGCGCGGCCAGGGAATTATTAGGCATCCCCGGCGCGGCGGAAGCAAACACGCCCGCGAATTTATCCGCAACAGCGCGATCCGTGGCTGTGCGATCCACCCCGGAAGCCAGAGCGGCGGAAATCATGCGGACCAATTGACGATAGCCCACCTCGGATTGCGCCAGGAAGACGACAGGTTCGTCGGACGCGAGCGCGCTTGGAGGATTGAGAGGATTGGCTGGAGCACAGGATGATGAGGACGGCGCGGACGCCGAGGCTGGTCCATACGCGGACATGCCCGTGGCGACGCCTCCCCCGCTGCTGCTTCCCCCACTTCCCGCTCCGCGCAGGCGGATTTGGCTTCCAACGATGGGCCGGATGCCCTGGGCGCGGCAGGCGCGCACGAATCGCACCATGCCTGCCAGACTGTGGGTATCGGTCAGCGCGAGGGTTTTGAGTTCCAGAGCCGCCGCCGCCCGCGCCAGACGTTCGACGCTTGCCACTCCTTCGCCGAGGCTGAAGTGGCTATGAACATGCAGAGGGATATAATCGCCGCGTTCCATAGAGTAAAAATCCTTCTCGGGACGTCACAAGCCGGAAGGCCGCACTTTCACCCGCCTGATGCGTGGCGCGGCGCAACACTGTCAACATCATTCTCGGCGATTTTTCCGCGTTTTGCACCTCTCCACGGCCCTGCGATGTTTCATCGGGACGGCCGGTCTCCGCACCGGCTCTTCATCTGGTCCGCCTTGGGATCGCCAGGCTCCGAACTGGCTCTTCTTCTTGGGCCGCTCTGGGATCGCCAGGCTCCGAACTGGCTCTTCTTCCTGGGCCGCTCTGGGATCGCCAGGCTCCGAACTGGCTCTTATCTCTTCTTCCTGCTCTTCTGTATCTCCGCACCTTCCGCGCCTTTGCTGTTTTTCTTTTCTTTCATCCCCATATTCCCTTTGCGCCTTCGCGCCTTTGCGTGCGATATTCTTATCGACTCAGGCAGTTTGTTTCCGCCCTCTTTTTTCCCGCGCTGTCCAGAACAAGGAATTCCCGATGAAGGCCACGCCATTTCCCGTTACAGAACCGCGGCGGTTCGAGCGCGATGTGGCCGACGACTGGACGCGGGTGACGGGCGGGGCGTCGTCGTGGCAAAATACGGATGGGGTGCTCTTCCGTCCGTCGAGCACGGCGAGTTACGATCTGTGGATTGACGACATTCGCTTGTCGAACGCCCTGACCGTGGAGCATAACATGCTCGGGACGGGCGTGATTGGGCACATTTTGCGCCACCGCACGATCGACGTCCCTGGCGCGGGCGGCGCGGGCCTTTACGCCACGACCGACCGCTGGTTCCATTACGATCAAGTTGGCTCTGTCCTTTCCCAAACCGACTCCTCCGGAACTGTGGCCGCCACCTTCTGGCAAGACGCCTTCGGCAACCAACTCCAATCCTGGACCACCGGCCTCTGGTCCGATGCCACCGCCCAATCCGGCTGGCATCACAATACGAAGGAATATGATGCCGACGCGGGGATGGCATACATGTATCATAGGTGGTATATCCCCGCACTAGGGTCTTTTTCAAGTAATGCTCCATTGCCGCCTTTTCGGGAACATCCATTTTCATTCGCATTGGGGAATCCACTGCGTTATGTGGACGCGCGAGGAGAATTTGCAGATGAATTGCCCAGTGGCGGATCGAGCGAAACCTGTGGATATACTCCTCACGGGGAACCTATAATGTGTGATGATCTTCCCAGCTTCCCAAAGCCCATTGCCACTCCTTCATCAGGCGGATGCGGTGATCCGTTGTTCGATCTGGCAGTGCGTATTTGGCCTAAGATTAAGAAGGGCTCAGCAGTTTTTTATGAAGCATTTAGCGCCACGAATCCTATGCTCCCGGGGTTCAATATTCCCCTCCCGTTATATATGCGCCCAGCTGCCAAAGAGGCAGCCGCGGCAGGGCCTCAAGGCATCCCATTGAATTTGGATCGCGTTACAGGCTCACTTTTAGGTGGTGCCTTCGGCTATTTTTCAGGGGGTAATCCCTTTCCTGCTGTCTTCTTCGGGACTTTGCTCAATGACGCACTCGTGAGCAATATATATAGTCGCGGATGCGCATTGGGAGATGCATATGGCGAAATCGAGAAGGAGTTTAATTCAAAGGAGTAGTCATGCTGTATCGAGTATATGAATATCTCTCTGGCCTAAGCCCAATGATTCTCTCGTATCTCGCTCTCTTATTATATTGCCCCTCCATGCTTGTGAGTTTATCAAGACGGCTTTGGCAAAGGTCGAAACGTAAAAGCATGGCCGCAGGCGCCAACAATAAACAATTAATTAGCCAACTGCATAAGATTGACTGTCTGCGGTTTCTCCGATGGTATAGGTGCGTGGCTCCCTTATTATGGGGTGGGCTTGTTGTTTATCAGGGAATCGAGCCGGGACACATTACGGATTCGCAACTCTACATTCTGCTAGGCATCTCCGCTTTCTGCGTATTGACGCTATATCGTTGGCAGATGCTGGTTTGGCCGGAATTAATGGAAACTTTTGAATTGCAGACCGTGGCAATTCTTACAACAGGCAATCGCATCGATTATGCTAGGTTATCCAAAGAAGATGACGACTCTCCAAGATATTTCTTGACCAACGTGGCTTCCAGTCCAGATGCAGTACCAATGTTTCTATGGATTTATTTGAGTATCACCTTTATTTCTATTAGAATAGATAACAACTGGTTTGAAATTGTTTTTTCCTTCGTCTTTATTTTTATTTTGTCGCTCCCCCCCTTTATTCTGTCAGTTAGCCGCGTACGCGATCAACTAAAGGAACTTAACGCTGCCATGCGGGAAAGTTTGGCCCGGAATGAGACTGTGGGCGGTGCCTAATCGGATGGAGTTACCTATGCTTTGCGTGACAGAGATAACTGTGCTGGCCGTTCGATTATATTGACCTCGCCTACTATGCTGTGGGAATGATTACCGGGCGCGAACGCAAGGACGGCGCCTCTTACATGACCGCCGCCTACGCCTACGACAACGCCTATCGTCTGGCGTCGGAAACCTACAAAAACGCCCAAAACGTGAGCCAGAGCGCGCGATCCTACGCCTACACAGACGGCGCGGGGAACCGGACGTCGATGACGATCTGGAACAATCAGAGCGTGAACA
>CAYUNT010000134.1:0-12928 GCA_964446285.1 uncultured Candidatus Sumerlaeota bacterium
CCACCCCAGGCTACCTTCTCGCGCCTCGTTGAGGCGCTTGGCGTAGTCCTCTTGCGCCTCGTTGTGGCGCTTGGCGCCATCCGCGCCGCAGGTGGCCTCGCTGAAAGAAACGTGGCGGTTTCGCCTGCGGATGGACAAAAAAAGTGAGATGCGCCCTCTCCACAAGAGCGCCTTGCAGCGTGCCGAGAATCATTCCCGCCCAATGCCCTTGCGCCGCACGCGGCCACCTATCTTCTGTTATATCAGTGCTATATACATTCCTGCTTTCCCGCGGCCCTTTTCAATCTCATGCCTTGCTTTCTTCGCTTGAGGCTATTCTGCGATTCGATAAGGACCCTTTCGACGATGTTTTATGCAGACCAATCCAACTCAGTGCTCGCCATATTTTTTGTGTGCAGCTGCCGGGTGCATCTCCCGAATTCGTGAGACGGTAAAGATTTTTGTTTCGGTTGTGGGGTTGCGTGTGGTTGGCAGGATTTATCTTAGGTTCCTGGAGGAATCGCGCCATGTGTCCACGCAAATCTTCCCGCAGTCATTCGCGTTGCCGTTCTCATTTCCGCGCTGAATCGTCCGCGCCGTCCAGTTCGAAAGCCGCCCAAATGATCGAGGAACTCAAGGAGCGCGTTCGCGCGCTGCCCCCGGGAGGCGATCTCGAATCGCTCATCCACCAGGGCGCGCAGGAGATGAAAGCCCTCTTGGCCGCTGAACTTGTGCACGAGCGCCGCCAGTGCGACGCCTCTTCGGAGGCGTCTTTTTCCCCCTCCGGCCTGCTCCGAGTGCGGGGAAAAAACACAGATGCGTCCGGCGGGTGAAAAGTCCCGCGAGGCGCGCCTGCTCGAGGGCGGGGTGCGTTTTTCGCGCCCGGTGTTCGAGTGCCCGCGCTGCCGGCGCTCGTTCGCCCCGCTCGACGCCGAACTGGGCCTGGCCCCCCGCGAGCGCTTCAGCCGCCTGGCGCGCAAGAAGATGGCATACGCGGCGGCCCACGCCTCCTTCGGACGCGCCTCGCAGGACCTCATGCACCAGGCCGAATTCGAGGCGAGTCCGGCGCAAATCGCGCGCGTGGCCAAGGAGGCGGGCGCGAAACTCGGCGAACTTCAAGAAGAGCGCGAGGCGCAATGGAACGAGCCTGTCTCGGGCGATCACAAGGTGGCCGCGCCCGAAATCGCCTGCGAGCGCCTGGTGATCGAGGCCGACGCGACGGCGGTGCTCACGGTGAAAGGCGAAGAGAACAAAATGGTATATGTGGCCACGGCTTTCGACGCCTCGGCGCGCGGCGAAAAACAAGGCGGGCGGCCTTTCCTTGCCGAACGCCGCTACACGGCGAGCGCGGAAAACTTCGAGGACTTCGCGCCGCGGATTCTCGCGCTGGCGCACCGCATGGGCGCGCGCAAGGCGCGGCAAATTGCGTTTTTGGGCGACGGCGCGTCGTGCCTGTGGAACTGGGCCGAACAAAACCTGCCGCCCGCAACCGTGATGATCCAGGACCCGTGGCATGTCTTTGACCGCCTCTCGAAATTGCTCGATGAACTGGGCAAAAAGGGCGAGGCAAAGACGGCGCGCCTGGGGCGATGGAAAGGTCTCATCCTCGCGGGCGAGGCTGTCGAAGTGATCGAAGAACTGCGCCAGATGCGCAAAGGGCGCCGCGGCGCCAAACGCAAACGCATCGAGGAGGAAATCCACTATCTGGAAAACAGCCGCCATCGCATGGAGTATGCCCGCTGGCGCGCCGCGGGCTGGCCGATTGGCTCGGGTGCGATCGAGGGCACGTGCAAACACCTGGTGAAAGAACGATACAACCTGACCGGGGCGCGCTGGAAACGCAAACGGCTGCCTTTTGTGTTGTCGCTGCGGCTTTCGATCTTCAATAAAGAATGGGAAACCGACTGGAGCAGCGAGGCTCTTCGCCCCGCCGCCTGAAGCTCCACCCTCTCACGAATTCGGGAGATGCACCCTGCAGCTGCCAGCCGCTTAAGTAATTCTTGCCGCATTCAATAGTGAATTACGGACCCATCGAATTTTTGACCTCCGGCACGAGCCAGGGGAGTAATCATGCACAGGATTCTATCATCACAGAATGCGTTCTTAGGGCCGGACACACCACATTTGCCACGTGTTTCTACTTGCCACACAAGATGGCGCTGAGGTGTCCTGTTAGAACACTTGGCGCGACATATATCTTATTTATTATCAATTATATACAATTCCTTATGTGCCACGTGAGTTGCCTTTACGTATTCCTGGTGTTCGGACAATTGCTCGCCCTATCTCCTTGTTTCACGTGAAACAATATCATCCCGTATTCTCATAATGATGGGTGCGGAATTTTCTCGGCCTTTTCTTAAGCGCCCGTATAAAAATCATTCGGCTTTCGCCAAATACTTCGTCCACTTTACTTGAAGCCTGTTTCACGTGAAACTCGCTTGTGCAGGAAGCCATCTGGGATAATTGCGGCGCACAACCCGCCAAGCATAGTCGTTCGTGCAAATATGCGGCCATCAGAACGCTCAATCTGCGTCCCAATACTCATGGAACATATCGAATTGCGGGATATTAGGACAAATTTCCTCGTTTTCTCCGCTTCACATGGCCTGATTTTGTCTTGACACTGTAATGTCTCACGAGCGCACTTTCCTTGTCTCGATTCGAGGTTGAGCGGAAGCCTCTATCAAGCCGCTCCGCAGATAATCATCTGGTCCGCCCATCTTCGCATCGACTCCGAATTGACATCTTTTCCTTACAAGGACTCTACGCAAATGGCCAGGAGACGATTCAGCGAAGCCGAACTCGATGCACTCTTTGGCGATGCCCCCGCTTCCAAAACATCCTCGCGCCCAGCGAAGTCACCCTCACACAGCGGCTCATCCGCAATATCCTTGACGGAATCCGCTCCTTCCAGGCCCGCGCAGGCTAAGTCCATACCAGCGCGCGAAAAACAGCCGCTATCTTCCGATTCATCGCCTTCCATTTCTCCTCCTTCGGCCCGTCCTTCATCGCCTGTGCCGTCCACAAAACCCGCCCTTGCGCGCTCCGATTCGCAGAAAACGCAAGCCATGCCTCAGGAATCCGCTCTTTCTACAGGACCAGACCCCGTTGAATCCGCAGTTTCTCATGACGTTCCTGTTTCTCCGCTGCCATCTTTGGCAAAAACGCCTGCTTTGTCCTCTCACACGGCGCCTTCCGCACCTGCGCCTGCTTTGTCTTCTGCCGAAAGAGGCATCCTTTCCATACTAATCCATGATATTTCGCCCAATCCATTTCAGCCGCGCATGGTTTTTGATGACGCGCGTCTGGAAGAAATGGCGCAGTCCATTCGTGAGCGCGGTATTCTTCAGCCTCTGCTGGTTCGTTCCAAGCCTGGCGGAGGCTATCAACTGATAGCGGGCGAACGCCGCTTGCGAGCCGCGAAAATAGCTGGATTGACCCAAATTCCAGCCCTATTGGCGAATTTTAGCGACCAGGAAGTGCTTGAGGCAGCGATTGTAGAAAACCTGCAGCGCGATGACCTCAATCCGATCGAAGAAGCTCATGCCTATGATTCGCTAATTAAAAGGTTTGGATTGGCTCATGAGGAAGTCGCTCGCCGCGTTGGAAAAGATCGGTCAACCATAGTCAATACCCTTCGCCTTCTTCGACTTCCCGCAGACATCCAAGATGATCTGAGGGCCAAACGCCTGACGGCAGGACATGCCCGCGCCCTGCTTGCCCTCGATAGCGAGGCTCAGGCCCTGCGCCTTCGTGAAGACATTCATAAGCACGCCTTATCCGTCCGCCAAACGGAAGACCGCGCCAGACAGATGCTTGGGCAAAAGGAAAAAGCCAGCAAGCCTCGCAATATGCCAGAATCTGTGGCGGCGGATATTCGCAGGCTGGAGGAACGTCTTGTGGATCGATTAAGCGCCAAGGTCCGCTTGCGAATTTCCACACCTTCTACCGGGCGCATTGAAATCGCATATTCAAGTCTTGATGAACTTGAGCGTCTTTGCCAGCTTCTTGGCGTCGGCGCTGAATAACTCCATAAATGGCTAATAGCTTTATCTCGTTTATATCGTTGATATTGTGAGAGTTGCACATGCTGAATCTCCTGCCTCCCCTTGTTTCGTATTCGCTTGGCCAGTCGCCCATAGCCTTGGCCGGGGCGCGGCTAATCGAGGTGGACCTGATTGCGGCGGTCCGCTCGAACGACTTGTTCGGATACACCTGCCTTATCATTCTTTTCTTCTTCTCGGTCATATCTCTTGCGATCATTATCAGAAAAGCCGTTCAATTTCGCCGGGTATTTGCCGAAACGAAGCGATTTGCGGATAGCATTCGATCAAGCAAAGGCGACCTAAAGGCCGCCATGGCTCACGCCCGCGAGTTTCCTCATAGTCCGCTGGCGCAAATGCTTCAGGAAGCCTGCCTTGAGATGGAGATGGAGCAGTGGTTTCAGCGTGCGCCCGGGCTGAGCGCTGAAGAACAAGTGCGCTGGATACGCGACAATTTGGAGCGAGTTCTTGGCCGATCCATCGAGGCCGAGATGCGTCAGCTAGAGGGGCAAATGTCATTTTTGGCCACAACGGCAAACGTATGCCCCTTTATTGGTCTGCTTGGGACTGTTTGGGGAGTTTTGGCCGCATTCCAGGCGATAGGATTTTCTGGGTCCGCCTCCATTCAGGCCTTGGCGCCTGGCGTTTCTACGGCGCTCGTAACCACGGTTGGCGGTTTGATCGCCGCCATTCCCGCCGTTGTCGCCTATAACGTTTTTGCATCGAGGATAGTGAATTTGGGCAGCCGAATGGAGTCGTTCGCAATCGAGTTGACGTCCATTCTATTGGATCAATTTGCTACGTCGAAAACGAGGCAAGTCTAATAATGGCAACGGGTTATACGTTTCGCAGGCGGGGAGCGCGGCTTCAAGTAAAGCCAATGGCCACAATCAATGTGACGTCGCTTCTGGACATCACAATGGTCTTACTCATCGCCTTCATGATTGTTGCGCCGGCGTTGAATTACGGGTTGGATGTTCGCCTTCCTGAGGTTCAGGCTTCCGCAGTGCCTTCTGAAAACAATGCATTGGTAATATCCGTTGCCGTTCCAGATGGCAAACGCGGAGAAGGTGCCCGGGTATTCCTTGGCCAGGAAAGAGTGGACACCGACCAACTAAAGGACAGGCTCGAGTCATTGCGACAAACCCGGGAAAGATTGACGGTCATTGTGCAAGGCGATAAAGACGTTCCGTGGGAAGAAATGGCAAAAGTAATAGGCGCGGTTCAGCAGTCGGGAGTTGAAGGAGTCTCACTCCTAACAACTCCCCCCACCGACTGATGGGCAGGGACAGAAAAATCTACCGTTGACCAGTAGCGATGCTTGACGGAAAAAAACCGATACTATTCTCGCTTGTCATTCATTTTGCAGGACTTGCTATGTTTGCCCTGGCAAGCCACTTGACGGTGCGTCAAGTAGTTTTCACTCAACAACCCATTCATCTTCGCTTTGGAAATTCCGCTCCTCTCCCAGGGAAGCCTGGCGCCAAACCTGGCCCAGCTGGACCGGACAAACCTGCCGCCAAGCCCGCGAAGGAGCCTATGGAACGTAAGGAAAAGGCAACCCCCAAAAAGCAGGAGCCTAAAAAAGACCCTCCGAAGGAAAAGAAACCCCAGGAAAAGAAAGCGCCTGAAAAAAAAATTGAGGAACCAAAGCCCAAGCCTGAACCAAAAGCCACCGAAGCGCCAAAGCCGCCCCAGGAAAAGAAATCCTCCGAAAAGCCTCCCAAGGTGAAAGTGCCGGACCCGGAGAAGGCCAAGGAGCCTCTCAAATCGCCCGCTAAAGAGAAAGTGCAGGTTCCAACAAAAAAAGAGACACCTTCTCCCCCACGTGCTTCGCCGCCAAAGCCTCCTGTTTCGCCCCGGCAGTCCGCCACCCCCGCTCCTCGACCGGAACCCAAGCAGGAGAGCAGCGCGCGGGATTCAGGCGATTCAAAAGTCTCGCGCCAGGATACCGCACAGCCTTTGCAGCCCGTGGCGCCAGGAAACACGGCCGGGGGAGGAGGAGAAAACGGTGGCGGCGCCTCCCTTGGCGTTCTGAATGGCCTTGTGCTTCCCGAGTATTATGCGCGGCAGGCCATAGCGGCAATTGCGGCCAATTTTCGCGTGCCGGAGCAGGATCAAGCGGACGCCTATTGTCAGATCGCCTTTATTATCCAATCGGATGGAACCATATCCAGCCCCCGAGTAATTCGGTCTTCAGGGAGCGTCAAGTTAGACACTATGGCAGTCGAGGCTCTCAACAAAACCGCGCGTCTGGCCCCCTTGCCTGATGGATTGCGAGTGGACAAGGTGGAAGCACAACTGACCTTTAGCTTTAAGGCAGGATAAGGCGCGTTGTGGGTTTTGAATTGCGAGTTGCGAGTTATGATTGTGAGAAGGCAAAGTTTGGTTTTGCGGATTGCTAGTGGAATTTATTCAAGAACTTCAAGAAGCCGGACCTTGAGATAGAGAGTTTCCGGGGTGGAAAGCAAGATGGGATGGTCCGGGGGTTGTCCCGGTATGGAACGCAAACGCAGGATGCGTCCGGCATCGCGCGCGGCCAGGCGAATAGCATCGTCAAGCATTTCTTCAGACACATGATGGGAGCATGAGCAGGTCACAAGCAATCCGCCCGGCTGGAGCATACGCAGGGCGCGGAGGTTGATTTCCCGATATCCTCGCAAGGCATCTTCGACCTGCTTGCGATTTTTAGCAAAGGGCGGCGGGTCGAGAACGATCAAGTCAAATTGGCGTCCATCAGCGCCAAAGCGCCTTAGTGTCTCAAAGGCATCTCCCGCCTCGAATTTGCACCGGTCATTCATGCCATTTCGGAGCGCATTGGCGCGGGCAGCGTCAATGGCAGGCTGCGAAGCGTCAAGGCCAATGCATTCACGCGCGCCTCCTTTGGCCGCCCAAAGCGACCACGCTCCCTGGTAGCAAAATGCATCGAGCACTCGGCGACCCTTGGCCAAGCGCCGCACCGCGCGCCAGTTTTCCACCTGATCGAGAAATAACCCCGTCTTTTGTCCGTGCGCCACGTCCGCCGATAGTGTCAAGTTGTCTATTGTGACGCAAAGGTTCTCATTTAATACCCCTCGAACGACCCCTGCCCGCTCCTCCAGGCCTTCATGACGCCGCGCCGGGACATCGCTCCGTTCATAAATACAGGAGGGATGAAACATATCCTCCAGCGCGTCGAAAATCATCTCTCGCCGCTGCTCGATTCCCGAAGTCAAAACCTGAACAACCAGATGGTCTGCATAGCGATCGACAATCAGCCCGGGAAGAAGATCGCCCTCGCTGAAGCAAAGCCGACAGGCCTGCGGTTCGGGCGGCAATTCGGGATCATCCTCTGGACTTCTATCTGCCAAGCGTCCTGCCGTGACGGGCAGGCTAGATTCGCCGTCCGCCTTGCTCCAATGCGCCCTGCGCCACGCCAGCGCTGCCTGTAAGCGTTCGCGAACAAGCGCCGCATCGAAGGGGCGCGCGTGGCGTGAGTATAAGCGAATGGCAATCAGCCCGGCCCGGCTGAACAGCCCAGCGCCAAGCAGGCGGCCTTTATGGGTGCGAACGAGCACCTCGCCACCGTCTTGCGGGGGCATGTCGAAGGATTCTATTTCGTTCGAGAAAATCCAGAGATGTCCGCGCTCGGCGCGCCGGGCCTGACCGCGCAAAAGCCTGCAAACAGGCCATCGCTGTTCCGGGGCGCCGGGCGCATCGGCTTCCGAATCGTCCTCTCCAGCCGCCGAATGGTCTTCCGGAGCGGGGAATGGCGCGGGATCATCCTCCGGCGGATGGAACCTCAGATTCATGCGCGCTTGGCGACCGCCTCGCGAAACGCCTTGCCAGGCTTGAAAATCGGGATGTTTTTATCGGGAATGGTGATCTTGCGGCCCGTGCGGGGATTGCGTCCATTGCGGGCGTTTTTCTTTTTAATGAGAAATGTTCCAAAGCCCACAAGCGAGACCTTTTCACCCGTCTTGAGCGCCTGCTTGATGTTATCAAGAAAAATCTCGACGGCCTCGAACGCCTGCTGGCGCTTCATGCCGGTTCGATGGACCACCAACTCAACAACCTCCGCCTTTGTCATAACGCCTGCCTCGATTAGTGTGGGAATTTCCGGGCCATGCCAAGCCTGCTCGAATTGTGTCGCATAAGGGCCGGGGTGTGGTCAACCGCAAAGCCTGTCCTCAAGCGCGTTGACGTTGATTTCGGGGCCGGGCGAAAAATGCGGCTTGGATGGCGCGGCAGAGTTGTTGAATGCTCACTCGGGGAGCAGAACATACGGCGGGTCGGTGCGGCTCGATGTGCGGCATGGCCCGGAGGCGCGCGCCGGCGCGAGAGGCAACTGCATGATTCCAAAGCCAATCTTGTGGATTTTAGGCGCGATGGCGGCGGCGCTGGCTGTGGCAGGGGCATGGCGCGCGTGGCCAGATACGATTGACGATGCGCATATTACGTTCCGATACGCGGAAAACTGGGCGGCGGGATATGGCCTCGTGTTCAATCCGGGAGAACCGCGCGTAGAAGGCTATTCCAATCCTCTGCTGCTGGGGTTGATGGCGGCGGCGGCGCGCATGGGGGGGCCGTCGCTGGAGGCGGCGGCGCGCGTCTTGGGGCTGGCGGGCTTTATCGCGTGCGTTGCCGGGGCAGCGGGGTTGGCGCGGATTCTTTCAAAGCGCTTGGCGCCAAGGGAGGAAGGCGGCTCGAAATGCGACGGAGTCACGTCCGCGGAGATGGAAGAGGGACGGAAGGAAAGGGAGAAAAGCGGAGAGCGCGGCGGCGGCGCGAACGGGGCGGGATGGAACGGGGCGTCGTGGCTGGCGGCGGTTGTGACGCTGGGACATTTTCCGCTCTTGTATTATTCGATAACAGGGCTTGAGACGGGCATGTTCGCAGGGCTGGTGGCTCTGGGAATATGGCGATACTATGCGGCAGGGGGGCGGGTGGACGCGCTTGGGGCGGCATTGTGGGCCGCCGCGGCCCTATCTCGGCCAGAGGGAATTCTGTATCCGGCGCTGCTGGGAGGCGTCGAGGCGTGGAAATGGAGGCGCGAGAAGAAAGCGGGCGAGGATTTGCCGCGCGAGGATAGGTCGGGCGCGAATCTGCCTGACGCGAATCTGCCGTCGAGAATGCGTTCGCTGGCCTGGCTGGTGGGCGTGGCCGCGGCGTTTGGCGGATTTTTGTTGTGGCGTCATGCGTATTTTGGCGAGTGGATGCCAAATACCTTTACGGCAAAAGCACCCGGAACCGGCGCCTTGACTCCGGAGAACGCGGGCGCATGGGCGTCGATACAATATCTGGGCGGCTTCTTGTCGCAGTTTTGTGTCGTGTTGCCCTGCTTGACGATGGTTCCTCTGTTTTTCGGGCGATCGAGTGCCAAGTCGGGGCAGCGGGGCGCGGCCTGGGATTTGGCCCCGTTGTATGCAATTGTGGCTGCGGGATTGATTTTTGGGCTGTATTCTGGTGGCGATTGGATGCCTGCTGGCCGCTACTACATGCCGATTGTTGCGCCGGTGGCGGCTTTGGGAGTTCTTGGCCTGACCCGAGCGCTTGAAGGAATGGCGGCGGCAAATATGTCCGTTGGAATTCGCCGATTGGTGGCGACCCTTGTCGTGTTTGGCACCTTGACAGGTCCCGCCTATTGGCTTTGGGAATTCGTGGAATTGCGCGAAATGTATCCTTACCATGTGATGAATAGCCGAACCTGCGCCGAGGCGGCGCGGGCGATGCGGCGCGAGTTCGGAGAGGGGCGGAGCATTGTCGATCACCGAATCGGGGCGTTGGGGCGATTTTCCGGAATGCGGGTCATCGATCTTTTTGGATTGGTAGATAAGGAAATAGCCCAGATCGTGCGCCGAAATCCGCAGTATCATCCCAACATCCGGCGAGGTGACGACATACCCGAATTGCGCGCTGTGCTGGCGTGGCGCAAGCCTGACCTGGTCCTGTTGCTGAGCAAGCGTTCCGCAGTGGAAATGCGGCTGATTTCGCTGTATGGATTCCAGTTCGAGTATCGGCGAACGTATCCCTTGGGGCGGGATCAATACTGGCTGCTGTATGAAAGAACACCTTGACGGCATGGATGCGAGAATGCCCAAGCGGGAAAACGCTGTTGCGGGATTTGGAGCGCCACGGGTAACCTTGCGCATTGTCCAGGTTGGTGGCTTGGCGATACTTCTTTGCCTTCTTACCCGGTGGCTCGACTTTGGGCGGCACTCCCCTTGGCTTGATGAAATCAATAACTGGCTAATTGCCAAGGAATATGGATGGATTCCGTATCCGGGGCATCATCGGATGTCGTTTTGGGCGATGGCGGCGGGATTGAAATTGAGCGATTCCACGTGGGGGTTGCGCCTGTTTTCGGCAGCATTTGGGTCTGCGGCAGTGCTGGCCGGCGCGCTTTGGGCGGCGGCGCGTCTCGGGCCTCGTTTTGGGGTGGCAGCAGCGCTGGCCCTGGGGTTGTCGCCCTTTGGGATATTTTACAGCCAGGATGCCAATCATTACGCGCCGTTGATGCTTGCCGGGGTTCTTGCGGCAATTGGAGTGGATGCCTTTTTAGAGGGATGGAGACCAGGAAGCGCGTCTCAAAAAGAGCAAGAACGGGCCGAAAAGAAGGGAATGAACGCCTGCAACGAATGCGTGATTGGGGGCTTTGTCATGTGCTTATGCATGACGGGCCTTGCGGCGGGATTCCATCCCTTCGGCGGCCTGACGGCGGTCGCGTTGGGGGCCTGCTTGGCAGGGTGGATGTGGGTGCGCGCGGACCGCTTGCCTCCAAGGAATATAGCCATTCATGTAAAACGAGCGGGATTGGGCCTGATCGCGGTGGTGGCGATTGCGCTGCTCGGTCCTCGGGGGCTGCGGCAGATGGCAATGGCGCAGGGCATGCCGCAGCCGAACGAGTTGGCGGTGGGGCTGAATTGGCCATTCCTAAGCCGGCTTGGGGCGGATGCGTTTGGCGCGCTTTACCGCCACAAAGGCATGGATGTGGCGCTTGGATTGGGCGGAATGCTGCTATGCGTCTGGGGTTGGGTCTGGACGGCGATTCCCAAGCGAAAAGGCGGCGGCGGAGCGCCTTTTGCGGCCGCAGGCGCGGGGCTGGTAATTCTGTCGTCGGCGCTGCCCTTTTTTCTATTGAAGTTCAGCCATTATTTCTCGCCGCGATACTTGGCGGCGGCGATTCCTGCGGGGATGATGGGCGCGGCAATCGGGGCGGTTCAATGCCTCGATGCGGCCTTTAGGCTCCATCGAAATCGTCGGGAATTGAAGAAGCCAGTCCAGGGATGTTACTTGGCGATGGCGCTCGGAATTGTTGCCTGTCTCTGGGTATTCGGCTTTGCCGCCCGATCGCTCGAATGGCGTTGGAATCGGGTGTGGCGGGATCATCAACCGTCGTATCAGGCGCTCGATTGGATTCGCCGGAACACGCCCGACAAGTCGATTGTTTTGACGCGGCATCGTTACTCGGCGCGCGCCCTCACATTTCTGTGGAATCGGCGGGGGCTGCCGCCGCGCACGCTGATACCGCTGTCGTATGTTCACAATTTGGGCGCGCCATCCATCCAACAGGCAGAAGAAGCCTTGCAGCGTGCGGATCAGGCGGGGGGACAGCCGGTATATTCTATGTCCCTGATCGAAGATGAAGAGCGCCTGGCGCCAGACTGGGCCGATTGGCTTAAGGAACGGACCAGTGTCGTCGCTGAATTTCCGAGCGGTTCAGAAGATGAATTTGTCCCGATCAACTGGGGAATTCGCGTGCGCAAGGTTCTCCCCGCGCCAAGCGGATATTCGCCCTTGTCGTTACCTCGCTCGGGCGTCTGGGCAAGCGGGCTTCTCCAGGAAGACAAGGTTGCGGGGGGGCGCGTGGATCATGCCACGCGCCTCGGGCTGCCTCCGGGAACGGGGGCTGTCTATAAGTTTAACTTGACAGCCCCGGCGGATGGCTTGTGCTTCCAGGTGGAATGGCGATGGATTGGAAAGCGCCCGCGCTGGCTAGTGGCCGGGCTTGACGAGTTGGAGTTCTTTCTTTGGGATTTCTCGGGAGATTCGGAACAGCGCGAGTGGCTGAAAATCGAACGGACTCTGGAGCCAGGCATGCATCGGCTGGATGTGGCGGTGGTTCGCGAGGAGGGGGGCCTGGGACTGGAAGGACAATGTCTTGTGATCGAAAAAATCATTCCACTGAATGCGAATAATTCCGCGGCCATATTAGAGGCTGCCTCCCCGGCGCTGACAAAGACAGGGACGCTTTTGTCCGTATGGGGCAATGGCCGTTTGGCGACGGATTCTCCAAGGGGCGAGATGATCTCCCTGGAGTCCGTCCCTCTTTCAAAACCTGTTTCTGTATGTGTAGAGACCTTGACGCTGGATTGGACCGCAAGGGAAGGCGGACTCAATCCTGCGCGGGCACCGACGGATCCTTTGGACAAAGAAAGCGTGTTTCCGGCTGTAATCGTAAAATACTTGGCAATCGGCGGCCTGGGAGGCCGGGCGCTGGAAGGACGGATAAAAGTAATTCCCGGCGGGGGGGGGCGCACGAGTCTCGCCAAGACGCGAGAGGCCGCAGGCAGAGGCAACGACAACGGCCACAGCGGCGCGAAAGGCAATGGTGGCGGCGGACAGGAATTGCAGATATTGGCGCCGTTGGATTGGACGTCGGGGCGCGTGATGTGCGCCGGGGTTGTGGCCGTGTCTGGCGAGGAGAAGCCGCAAGCCATTCAATTACAGTTTATGGCGCGGCCTCGCGCCAGTTTGCGCCCCTGGAATCCCACGATCGAAATGAGTCCGGCGATTGTGTTGAGGCCGGCGAAGCAATAGGGCGGCAGGGCTTATCCGAAAAAATGGGACCTATAGGACCTATGGGTCACTCGCCTTTGGCTCAGGGTGTGGCGTAGAGAACAGCGGATTGCAGGGTGTTTTGG
>CAYUNT010000135.1:0-12871 GCA_964446285.1 uncultured Candidatus Sumerlaeota bacterium
GGGATTTCGGCCCGTTGGGCCTGAAGAAGAGAACGCTATATCCTCCAATCCCCGCCAATCATAGAAGGTTTACGGCGTTGTCCTGGAGTTGCATTCCGCCCGGCGCGGAAAAGTCGTTGGCCGCGCCCCGCGAAACTGCTAAACGCAAAAAGAGAAGACCGGGGGGCGCGCCGCGTTTCCGGGTCTTCCATCCTGATTTTCAGGCAGGCCGTTATTTCGGCCGTTTCCGAAGCGAGCGGCCCATTTGGCTGGAGGCAATCATCATGTTCGATCCCTGCGCTTCGGGCCAGTGCCCGGATTCCAAGCCCTCAGCGCCCGCGGGACCGTGTCCCACGCAGGCCCTCATCATCCACAGCGCGGAATTCCCCGCGAAAAAGGTGGAGATGGACGGCGCGGATGGGGCCACGATTCGCGAAATGATTACGGCCCGCGACGGCGCGCCGCATTTCGCCATGCGCATGTTCGAGATCGCCCCGGGCGGACACACGCCCTGGCACAAGCACCCGTTCGAGCACGAGGTGTTTATTCTCGATGGCGAGGCGGTGCTCGAGGGCGAACCCGAAAGCCGCCCGCTGCGGCCAGGCGATGCGATTTTTGTTCCGGGCAACGTCATGCACCAATTCCGCAACACAGGACCCAAAACCCTGCGGTTCCTTTGCCTGGTGCCCAATCCGGTTTCGTAAATGCTGGCGCGCGGGCTGGATATTGACCATGAATAATACTCGCCGCAGAGGCGCAGAAGAATTCACCGCGGAGGCGCGGAGAAACGCAGAGAGAAGAAGGAAAGAAGCAATATATCTTCCTTTCATTCTCCGCGCCCTCGGCGCCTCTGCGGTGAGATTTCTTTGCGCGCTGGCGTTTGTGCTGGCGGCAGGAGCGGCGGAAAAGGCGCGCGCCGATGAAATCCGCCTAAAAACAGGCGGGCGCGTCGAGGGCGAGATTCTTTCGTCAGACACGCTCCGGATCATGATCCGCACGGAAGGCGGCGAACTCGGCATCCGGCGCGAACTCACCTCGGAAATCCGCCTGGATTCGGGGGCGGAACGCCTCGTGCGCCGCGGATTTCTCGACATGCTTTCCGGCAAAATGATCGAGGGCCTGCAAACCTGGCAGGAGGCGCTCGAAAAGGATTTGCCCCGGGCCGAAAGTCTGCTCGACCGGATTCTCACCGAACGCCGGGCGGAGATTCTCGAAGCGGCGGCGAAACTTCCTAAGGAAGACAGCGCCAAAGCGGCGGCGGCGTTCGAGGCGCTGGCCCGGCGCGAGTCGCTTTCGATGGACGCGCGCTTTCTTTGCCTGCGCGTTCTCGACCGTCTGGGCGAGTGGACCGAAGCGCGCCGAATTCTGGCCGCGATTCCGCTCGCGAGCATCCAGACGGACGCGCCGCGCCGCGAGTTCGCCGCAGGCTTCTGGCGCGAGGAAACCAAGCGAAAAATGGCCGTGCGCGATTCCGCCGCGGCGCTGGAGGCCATCGAGCGGATGCAACAACTTGATCCGCAGGGAGGACGTTCGAGGCGCGCGCTGTTTCTCCTGGCGCAAATCGGCGAGGCGCGCCGCAGGGGCAATCCCATTGAGGCGCTGCGCATCGACGCCGAACAACTCCTCCCGCTCTTGCCGGAAGTTGCCCGCCAGCGCGCGAGCGTGCTGTTGGAGGATATTGTGCGATGGACCTCGGCGCCGGGTGCGCCCGAGGGGCGGTTCGCCGAAGCGCGCGCCAGCCTGGAAGGGCCGCTCGGAGCCGCATTCCCCGTCGAGGCGCAAGGGGCGCTCGAACGGCTTCTGGCCGGCGAGGGCCGCCGTTTGCTGGACGAGGGGCGCACGACCGACACGCTCGCGCTCCTCGCCGGCGCGCCGCAGACAGCGCATAGCGAGGTGCTTGGGGCGCTTGCCTTCGACGCGGAATTCCTCGCGCGCCAGGCCGCGCTGGCGCCGGGCGATCCGCTGGCGGTTTTCCATCTGGCCCAGTGGGCGCTCGAACGCAGGCGCCTGGATAAAGCCTTGCCGCTGCTTCGGCAATGCCTGGCCAGCGAAACCCTGCGGCCCCTGGCGGAAAAACAGATTGCGCTGGCGCGCGGGCAGATCGAGGCGCAGGCGCTTCAGCGCGCCATCGACCTGCAAAAGGCGGGGCGCCCCTTCGACGCCCTCGACGCGCTCGATCCCATCTTGAAGCGCGAGCCGGACACGCCTGCGGTTGTTTCGGACCAGTCAGACAAGGCAGACACGTCGGAGAAGCCGGACAAGCCAGGCAAGTCAGAATCGCCCACCCCTTCCGCATTCCGCGAGTCCGCCTCGCGGCTGGCGGACATCATCCGCTCTACACTTACGGACGAGTCGAAAAAGCGCCCGTATCAGGCTGAGGTTGTCTTTCAGCAGGCCGAGCGCGCCTTTTTCGCCGGGGAGTATGCCACTGCCCTCGAACGCCTTTCGGAGACGTTGCGCGATTACGCGGACACCCCGGCGGCGGAACGAGCCGCCAAACTGATTCCGCGCGTCTTTCTGGCGATCCGTCTCGAACAGATGGAGGAACCAGGAAAACCGTTTCCGCCCATTCCCGGAGATTTGCGCGACCGCATGACGCAACCGCCCGCCGAACTCGATGGCGAATTGCGCGCGCTGCTTGATGAGATCGAAGCCACCTCGCCCACTCCGCCCCCGCCGAGGGTGGACCTGGGTTTTCCTAAATAGCACTCCCCCTGTTCCCCTTTTTTGATCGAATGGATTCCTCCCCAACGCGCTCTGCGATTTCCTGGCGAATTTATGCCGTCGCCGTGATTCTACCCGCGGTCGCGACGGCAACCCTTACGACTTTTTTCCACCGCATCTCGCTGGAAGTCGGGGGAAATCTCCACGATTCGCTTCACGTTGTCTGGTGGCTGCAAGACCCGCAGTTGTTTGGGCGCGATGAGTTTGCGCGGGTGTCTCGCGCGCAGCCGCTTTTCTTCTGGCGGGCGCTCGCGTGGATGATTCCGGCCGGGTCGGAGGCGCGCGGCTTTTTCGCATGGGCGCCTCTGGCCAATCATTTCCTCTACGCCCTTGGCCTTGGCTGCCTGGCGGCGGCATTCACGCGGAGGCCCGAGGCGTGGGCGGCGGCGATGCTCCTCGGGGCGGGACTGGGCGAACCGCTCCTTGGCGCGAATTTCCCCACGTCGAATCAATTCAGCCCAACAACCACCGTTATCGGCCCGCTGTTGATGGCACTGGCGCTCGGCGCATCGGGGCGCGGACGGGCAGGCATGGCCCTCGCGGGCGCAATGGCCAACATCCATCCCTACAACGCGATTTACGCTGGGGGACTCATGGCGGGCGGATTGGCGGCGCGGGCGTGGGCGGCGGCGCGGGAACAAAATCAGGCGGAAGGACGCGCGGGAGCGGAAGGAGGAGCGGGAGAAGGAAGGGGAGGACGCGCCGAGTGGATACGGCTCGCGCAGGGAATTGGGCTGGCCGCCGTGTGCGCCGCGCCGGGGATTGCGCCTGTTCTTCTGCGCCGCGCCGCCTCGCCCCCGCCACCCGCAGGATGGGCCGATTACGTCCAATTGGGGCACGAGATTCATTATTTTCCCTTTTCGCAGCCCTGGGTTCAGATCGCAAAAACCGCAGCGGTGGCGATGCTGCTTGGGGCAATCGCCTGGAAATGGCGCGGCCCCAGCGGCGGCGCGCCAGACCTGCCAGACAAGTCAGACAAGCCTGAAGGGTCTGACAAGTCCGACGAGTCCGGTGCGATAAACCTGACCGCCTCGCGCGCCACATCCTCGCGTTTTCTTGCGGGCGTGCTGGCCGCGTGGGGCATTGGATTTCTCGCCACAGGTTCATTGCTTGCGGACGTAATGCGCCTTCCCGCGGCTGTCATGCTCCAGCCTCTGCGGTCCACCCTGTGGCTGCTTCCCATCCTCATCGCGGCGCTGGTGGCGGTTTTATTCGAAGAAGCGGCAGGGGAAGACTCATCATCCAATGCCATTCGGAGCAGTGCGGACGGCGCGAAATATCTGGAAAAACGCATTTTCCGCCGCGCCCTTATCGGGAGCGCCGGACTGATCCTGTGCTTTAATTTCACGCGGCCGTTTCAGTCGGTCTTTGGAAAAGAATTCGCGCTGATCTGGCTTCCGCTGGCGGCGGCGGCGTGGTGGCCCGCGCGAGGCCGCTGGGGAAAAACGCCCGCACGCCTGGCGGCTGCCTTATGCGGAGCACTGGCGTTATTTCCGCTCGTTTTTGGTTTTCTCATTATCTACCTGATGCCGTTTCAAGAGAACTTGCCTTGGTCGGACGCTTTCCTTCATTGGAAGTTCATGCTGGCGCTCGGGCTGGCACTCACGGGCGGGTTTGCCTGGGTGGACTGCCGAGCCGAATGGCAATGCGCTTCGCGCCCATCCGAAAACCAGGAAGAAAATCTTGGACGGGACGTCCAGGCCACTGGAAAGAGGCGGACGGGATTCACTTGGCCGTGTTTCGGCGCCTCGCTGCGGATTTGGATATTTCTCGCCGCTTTTGCCGTTATTTTCATATCTGGCCAGGCTACCTCGCGCCAGTTTTTCAGCAAACCAATGTGGAGTTTCCCGCTTCCGGACCCGGACTGGCGGCGGATGTGCGAATGGATCCGCCATAACACGGCGAAAGACGCAGTGATTCAGGCCCCTCCAGCCCTGACGGGAATTCGCACTTTTGCGCGGCGCAATTCGTTTTTTGAGACGAACGACGATTCAGCCCTCTATATCGACCCGGCAATCCTGCCCGTGCTGCGCGAACGCGCCCGCCTGCTGGGAGTGCCGCTCGTAAAACATTACTTTGCAGAAACCTCGTGGGACCCGCTGTCGGTGGACTGGAGGGGATTGCGCCTGCGCCACGGCGTCACACACGCGATCCTGCCGCGCGAGGTTCTTGCGCCGCGGGGTCCGCTGCAATTTCACGCGCTTCATCGCGAAGGCGAGTATGTTCTCGTGGCGCTGGATTGAGGATGTCACCGCCGCCCCAGGGAAACAGCGGCGAGTCCCAAACCTGCGAACGGCGCCACAAGGCATGGGCCATCAGGAGTTCCGGACGCGTGCGCCCAAAGACGTCGCACGCCCCGCAGCGAATCAACCGCTCCGCCTCGTCCGGAGTGGGGCGGGCGCGCGTCCAGAAATCCTCCGGCGTGCGATAGGCCCCCGCTGAGTCGCGTTCGGCAAGGATGCGCACAACCAACTCGGGCGACAGCCCCGCCACGGCAAGCAATCCCGCGCGAATCCATCCCGTGGGTGGGTCGGCCAGCGCCTCGAATCCCCCCTCCGATCCGGGGAAATTTCCGGTGGCTTGGACGTCTCGTCCAAGATTTTTGAGGGGCGTCCGCGCCCGTTCGAGCCGCTCCCACCATTCGCCCAACTCGCCCGGTTCCTCTCCATTTTCCCGCGCCGCCGCCGCCGCCACCACCGTGCGGTTGGTGCGCCCGCGCCAATCGAGCGCGCTGCGGTTGACGCACGGCCCCTCGACGCGCACGCCCAGACGCCGCGCCTCTTGCACGTAGGCCGACGTCGAGTAATAGCCGCCGCCATTGGCCAGCACCGCCGCCAGAAACTCCGCCAGCCAGTGCGCCTTGAGCCACAGCGTCTGAAACGACAGCACGGCAAACGCCGCCGAATGCCCTTTGCAGAAGGAATACGCCGCGAACGTGCTGATCTGGCGCCAGATTTCGCGCGCCGTGGCGTCTTCGATTCCGCGCTCGCGCGCCGAGGCGAAAAACTTGCGCTCCAGTTCCGCCAGTGACTCGCGTGAACGCCCCTTGCCCGAAATCGCCCGCCGCAGGAGGTCCGCCTCGCCGAGCGTCAGGCCGCCGATCTCGTGCACCACCCGCAGCACATCCTCCTGATACACCATCACGCCGAAAGTGTCGCCGAGCAGATCGCGCATTTTCGGGTGGAGGTAAGCGGGCGGACGTTGCCCCGTCGCCCGCGCCACGTATTCCTGCATCATTCCCGATTCCGCCACGCCCGGGCGGATGACGGACGATGCGGCGACGACGGCCTCGAAGGTTTCGCAGCGCAACTTCTCGAAGAGCGCGCGCATCGAAGGGCTTTCGATGTAGAAACACCCCATCGTCCAGGCGTTTCGCAACAGGGCGCGCACGCCCGGATCGCGTTCGAGGGCATACACATCACCGAGGATGTCCAGGCCGGACGGCGCGGCGGGCGGTTCCATTTGCCCTGCCGGTTTTTTGGGTCGCGTTTGTCTCATGGGTCCCATGCGCCCCATCGGTCCCATCTATCTTTGCATTTTCCCGGTTTTTCCTTGGCGAAGCCAGCGCGCGGCGGAGCGGTGCCCGCGCGCCGAATTCGCCTTTTGTTTGCCACTCTCCTTCCCTTTCCCCCTCCACGTCAAGCGCCTTGCGGAGGCCGGAACGAGAACCAGATAGTATTGAGAATAGATATTGACGTTGTTGCAGAATAGCGCCTAAAGGCGAGTGAAGGACACGTCTTGGAGAGAGGTTTTTCCTGGCTCGGATTGAAGACCTCTCCTTCCTCGCTCGATGAAAATCCGCCGCGCATCTGCTTTCTTTAGCCACAAACACAAAAGATCACAGGAGATTTACGCGCATGCCTGAAGTTCAAAAGCACGGATTTGTCTTTCAACAGTGGGTGATGGACACATTTTTTCCGGCGAATAAGGAAGATGCTAATGGGGCAGAATCCTATACCGCAAAATGGGATGTGCCCAAAGAGTGCAATAATTCCTCTAAAATCCCAGCCGAATTTCGTCATATTCCTGTATCAATTAAGTCCGTGAAGTATGGCACGCCAGTGTATTTCGGAGACGCCTTGAGACAGTATGACATTTCCGAGAATTTTCTCCTGATCGTGGGTTTTTGGAAACAACAAGACCCGGAGCACAAGCGATTTGTGGCCATTGAATACTGCAGGATCAGCGCGGTTTTATGGAGGTCCCTCTGGAATCCGCTGTGTCGTAACTCTATCGCGGAATTGGACCGACTGATTAAATCTTCCTGCGATCATTATAGTATTCTGCGAAAAAAGGCCCAAAAGTATAAGAAGACACTGCCAGCCTGTTCAATGGTTCTGAATCCAAAAATCGATTCAAAAACGCAAAGGCGGCTTCAATGCAGTATTCGATTCAAGTTGTTCTGGGGTTTGGTTTTGGAAAAAGAGCCTGCGCTCAATCCCTCCCCCGCGCTTTGGGGATGCGCTTTCTCCAACCCCATTTTCTCGCCCGTGCGGCAATTCAATAAATAGCCAAAGGCAGTTCGGGGCATGCCCTGAGTTCCGCAAGGCGTTTTTCCGCAATTTCAACATAGTGGGGGTTGATTTCGATCCCCAGCCATTTTCGGTTATTTTTTTCCGCCACAACCGCGGTCGTTCCTGAACCAAGAAAGGGATCGAAAACCACATCACCAGGGCGGCTGGATGACAAAATGAGCGATTCTATAAGTTTTATTGGCTTCTGAGAAGGATGCCCCGCCTTTTCCTTTGATGAACCCTTCAGACTGGGGACCCTGAGGATATTAGTGGCGTATTTTCCCTTTTGCAAATGTTGAAGACGGGCTTGGCGGTCTTTGTAGCGCTTATCATTCAGATAGGATTGAATGGTCTCGGAATCGTAAGGAATTCGCACAGCGTCCTTGTTGAAATACGGCTGGGCGTTTTCCCTTTTCCTGAGAACAAGAATCATCTCATAGCATGGCGTGAAACTGTCGCCCCGTTCATTATATCCAACAGCCCGGTCCCAAATAATCATGTCGTGAAATTGCAAAATTTGGGCCGCCCGCGACGACACATGCAGCCAAGCGTGTTCGCGCTTTCCCAGCTGTCCGAAAATATAGAACAGCCCATCGTTCCTCAACGTCCGCCCGCACTCGCGAATCCATTCCAGAGTCCAGGCCAGATATTCGTCCTCCGAAGCCCACTGGTTGTCCCAATGTTCGCCCAGCAACACCTGAAAATAAGGAGGATCCGCGATAATAAGCTGAAAAGCCTCCTCCGGCAGATTCCGGATTTCCTTCAGGCAATCGCCTTGAATGATTTCGTTGTATTTCATCGTGATGGAGGCATTTTTCCTTGATATAAAACCCTTTTCCCTGCGCCTCTCCGGGCGCTTTGTGTTTATGGATTCCCTCAATGGATTCGCAATCGGTATTTCGTATGCTGGCTTTGGACCGCGCGCAAAATGGGCGCGCGCAAGGCACTTGACTTTCGCATAAGAAATTCACATTCTCACCGGTTCGAGCGGAGAAGGAGGGGAGACGGGAAGAATACCCCGGCATCCCTGGGATTTCTCGCATCTGAGCAATGGAGGCAGCGCTATGTTGGATTCCTTGGAAGCCATGCTCCGGCCGCCCGTGCTGGAAATGGCCCCGTATCCGGCCAAGTGGATTCTCTTGGCCAATGGCGAAAAAATGGTTGTGCGGCAGGTGGACATGGATGAGGTGGACGTCTTGCTCGAGTCGGTCGATCCGCTGCGCAAACTGGACCGGGATTTTTACGACATTGTGGCCGCCCGGGTATATGCGGAATTGCTCGGATGGAAGCGCTACCGCGTTCGCAATGAATACTGCCTCGCCGGCATCATCAACGGCGAACTGGCGGGCATCGTGAATGGGCGCATGTTCGACGAAAAACACGGCATCAGCTATCACACGCTGACGCTGCGGCGCGGACTGCGCATCGGGGCGCATTTGTTTGCCGCAAAAATGGAACACCACATCGAATACCTCGGCCAGGACGAGGTTTGGATTGTGGCGGAAAGCCCGATCGGACACCGCCGCTGGATGATCGAATATCCGCTGTCGCAGAAGTTCTCGATCCAGCATGAACTGGGCGGCGCGCCGTCGTGGGTGCTGACGCGCGAAACCTACTTCAAGGCCAAGCCGCGGCTTGTTGGCGGGACGCGGCCCGTTTCCGAGGAACTGATGGCCACATCCTACCCGATCCGCAAACCGGACCTGAGCAAAATGATGGTGCAGATCGACAATACCCTGGAGGCGCGGCTATGAGAGATGTGGCAATCATCGGAGCAGCGACCACCCCGTTCGGGCGGTCGCAATGGAGTTTGTTGAAACTTATGGCCGAGGCCTCGAACGGGGCGATTCAGGATGCGTCGCTCGGCAAACACAAGATCGACGCGGTATTTGTCGCGAACATGGGCGCGGCGCGCAACAACCGCCAGTCGGGCTTGGCGAGCGCGCTGCTCGACCGCTTGAATTTGTATGGCGCGGGGGCGGAGACGATCGAAAACGGCCCGGCCTCGGGCGCAAGCGCCGTGAAGATCGGATTCATGGCCGTGGCCTCGGGAATGGCCGACATCGTGCTCGTGGCGGGCGGCGAACGGATGCGCGAGGTGAACAACCTCGAAGCGACCGAGTTCGTTTCGTTTTTGTCGCATCGCTACGCGGAATATCCCTACGGCGTCACGCTGCCTTCGCTGGCTGGGATGTTCGCGCGCCTGTGGATGCACAAATACGGCGTAACGCCCGAGCATCTGGCGATGGTGGCCGTAAAAAACCACGCCAACGGGATTCTCAATCCGGCGGCGCATATCAAGATGCCGGTGACAATCGAGGCGCTGCTGCACTCGCCCGACGCGGTGATGAACAATCCATTCATCGCGGAACCGCTGCGGTTTTTCGACTGCTGCCCGGTGAGCGATGGCGCGGCGGCGGTGGTGCTGGCGCCCGCGGACCTAGCGAAGGATTTGGTGAAAAAACCAATCCGCATCGCGGGAATCGGGCAAGGGACCGACATGCAGGCCGTCCATGAGCGCCCGGATCCGACGGTGCTGACGGCGGTGCGCACGGCCTCGAAGCGCGCCTTCGACATGGCGGGAATGAAGCCGAAGGACATCTCGCTCGCGGAATTGCACGACGCCTTCACGATCCTCGAAATCGCGCAGAGTGAAGAGGCGGGTTTCTTTGCGCCGGGCGAGGGCCACAAGGCGCTCGAACGCGGCGACACGCAGATCGGCGGAAAGTTCCCAATCAACGCCTCGGGCGGACTCAAGGCGAAAGGCCATCCGGTCGGCGCGACGGGCGTTTCGCAGATCGTCGAACTCGTTTTGCAGCTGCGCGGCCAGGCGGGAAAACGCCAGGTGGCAAAAGCGAAACACGGATTCGCAATCAACTTCGGCGGCTTCGGCAACAATGTCGTCGCCACGATTCTTTCGGCGGGAGCGTGAACCACATGGCCACCACAACAATCGATGCCGCCAAATGCACAAAATGCGGGAAACTTGTCTATCCGTCGCACTTCTACTGCCCCCAATGCGGCGCGACGCAATTCGAGCCAGTGCCGATCCAGGGCGAAGGAACCCTGCTCACGTTCACGCGCGTCTATACGCTCTCGCTTGATTACGAGCAGATGTATCTGACGCTGGGAATCGTCCAGCTGGACATGGGCGTCCGCGCCACGGGGCAGCTCGACATCGCCGAGCCGGAGATGGGCATGCGCGTGAAGGCCAGCGTCGGCCAGGTGCGCGAAATCGACGGCCGCCCGGTGAACGGGCTGCATTTTTCCGCCGCTTGATGCCAATGGGAACGATCTTTGGCGGAAATTCGCGCAGGCGGAAGCCATATTGAGAATCTGCGCCGCGCCGCGCTTGTTTGTCTTGCGCCTCAAGCGGCGTGACCGCGCGAGATTCTTGCCGAAGCGAAATGTCTTCCCCGAATCTCGCCGGGACTTCGCGGCAAATCGCGGCGGCTGAAAAAATTCTTTACCATAAATGCGAAACCCCTCCCGGCCATTTGGGGGAGGGGAAGGAAGGGGGTTTAGGGAAAGGAGGCCGGAAAGGGTTTCGCGTTGGGGCGCCGCGTGCGACAAGATCACAAGGGAATCAACATGCCATGTCATTAAGCGCGCCGTTCGCCGGGCATTGCGTCTGGCGCGGTTGCCTGGTGGCGATTCTCACCAGGCGGGCGATTTGGCGGCAAAGTTCTGGCCAATCGTCTGGCCGTCCATCATGAAGCGTCCCGACTGCCAGGAACCGCCGAAGTAATACACATCGCCAACGCTGACGGTGCCGTTTGTGGCGTCATAGTTCACATAACAGAAAGGCTGCCCCTTCGAATCGGTATTCATGCTGGGTGGGCCTTCTTTCGAGTCCGCGGTGGTCATATAGGGGAAGTTCTTGTAGCCCATGCGGCAGCGGGCTTTGTCCGGGCCGACGCCGATGAGCACAAAACATGGCTGCTTTCCATTGGCGGCGAAAACCGCCGTGGACCCTTGATTGTCGCTCGTGTTGACCGAAGCGTCTGGATACGACCATGTGCCCGAGCCGATGCGGTATCCACGCGCGCCCGCGCCCGAGACCTGCACGTCCACAACAAATGGATCGGTAAGCAGCGAGGTCATGTAGGCAATGGGCGTGGTCAGCTGAACCGCGCCATTGGCGCATTTGTAAAAGACGGGGTTGCTCGGATCGAGCGCCTGGGGGCCGACGTCCTTTTGGTCGAGGCTCGAGTCGCTATCTCGCGTGTATTGGTTCCAATCGACAAAATAGGCTTCGAGGGCAAGTGCCTGCGTGCGCAAGTCGTTCCTCTCTCTCGCAACCTTCGAGCGGGTTTGCGCTTCGAGAAAGTTTGGCAGAGCGATGGCGGCCAGGATGGCAATAATGGCGACAACGATGAGCAATTCGATAAGCGTAAAACCCAGGCGCGAGCGCGTTCCGATAGAAGTCTGCATACAATGTTCCTCCTGATGCGGTTGGGGTAGATATGGAGCGCTCGCGGGGGTGCTCAGCCCCGCTTGTCTCCATGAAACGGCCCATTGCCACACAAGCGGCATTAGAAAAGAATAAAGAACGTCTTAAGATTCTGTTATATTGTGCGGAGCAAGCAGACAAATCCGGACGGAAATCCGAGGGGATTAAGATTTGGTTAGGCGAACCCAAACAGGACAATACGCATAGACCTGGCTGCTCGGGCTTGCGTATGCAAAGGGGATGGCGCCGGACATAAATGTTCCCCAATTTCCGCCGCCGGACAGGAGAACCTAACACATGCCCGAGCAAATTCTCGTGGTTGAGGACGACACCGCCATCGCTGCGCTGATCCAATACAACCTTCAGCATGGCGGCTATGAAACGAAGGTCATTGGCGACGGCTTGCAGGCTCTGGAAACCGCAGCAAGCACCAAGCCCGATCTCATTTTATTGGATTTGATGCTGCCCGGCCTGAGCGGACAGGAAGTATGCAAGCAGCTGAAATCCTGGCCGGAAACCAGCCAGATTCCCGTGATGATTCTCAGCGTTCTCGCGAGCGAATCCAATGTATTGCAGGGATTTGATCTGGGGGCGGTCGATTACATGACCAAGCCGTTCAGTCCGCGCATTCTCCTTGCGCGGGTTCAGAATATCCTCAGGCGCTCCACCTCCAAAGAGGAGCCGCCCGCGATCGTCGCCTATGGCGATCTGATTATGGACCGGGAAAAGCACGAGGTCCGCCTGGCGGGGAAAAAGGCGCAATTTTCCTGCCTCGAGTTTAATCTTCTGGCTTTTTTGATTTCGCGCCCGGGCCGGGCGTTTTCGCGCGATCAGCTGCTCAAGAATTGCTGGCCCGACGGCGTGTTTGTGGTGGACCGCGCCGTGGATGTTCATATCAACGCCATTCGCAGGAAATTGGGGGCGATGCGCGATTGCATCGAGACGGTCTGGGGGCTTGGCTATCGCGCGCGCGAACTGGACGATTCCGAGGAAAAGATTAACGCGGAGACGTCAGGCAATGCGGCGGCGCCTGCCATTGGCAAGGCCATCGAACACTCGGGCAGCGGCAAAAAGGCATCCAGGAGAGGCAATAATCACCCGTCCATTTCGGTGCGCGGGATGAAATAGCGGCCGGACTCATTTATACACGGGAGCAACAGGAACATGGTGCCCCTTTGGTTTAGGATTATTGCATATATCC
>CAYUNT010000136.1:0-12756 GCA_964446285.1 uncultured Candidatus Sumerlaeota bacterium
CCCGCCCGCAGCGATCAGGATCGGACGAAGCGGCGGCGCCTGGCGCTCGCTCCCGTGAAATCCGCGCGCGCCGCCCTCAAGTCCCGCATTTCCAGTCGATTCGATACTTTCGTGTTCCGACATTGGGTCATGCCTTTCCACAAGCATGATGAAATTACTCAGCCACTGGCAGCGTTTCCGCCGCCCCGCCGCTTTGCAGCGACGTATTGGCAATCGCGATCACCATTCCCGCGCACGCCAGAGCCGAGATCAGCGCCGACCCTCCATAACTGATGAACGGCAGTGCCAGGCCCTTTGTCGGCGCCAAGCCAAGCACCACGCAGAAGTTCACATAGGCAGAGATCCCAATAATCAGCGTCAATCCCGCAGCCGTCAGGCACGTAAAGTAATCCGGCGCGCGCAGCGCCACCCGCATCCCTTGCAGCACCCACAGCAGGAACATCACCACCACGCAAACTGCGCCCAACAGCCCGAGCTCTTCGCAGATGATGGCAAAAATGAAGTCGGTATGCGCCTCGCTCAAGAACATGTATTTCTGCATCCCGAGGCCAAGTCCCCGCCCAAACAACCCGCCCGAACCCACCGCGATGAGCGACTGGATCAGCTGCCATCCCGTCGTCATCGCGTATTTCTCCGGATCGATGAATGCAAGAATTCGCATGATCCGGTAACTATGCGCCAACAACGCATACACAAGCACCGGCAGCGCCAGCGCCACCACGCCGAACAAGTGCGCCGCCCTCAGGCGCGCCAGCAGCCAGGTGGCCAGGATCACAGTGCCAAGAACCATGACCGTCCCGAGGTCGCGCTGCAAAAGGATCAGCCCCAGGAACAGCGCGCTTGTGGCGGCCAGCGGAAGGAATCCCTTGAAGAACAAACGGGCTTTCTCGCGCTTGTCCGCCAGCAGGCGCGCCATGAGCAAAACCAGCGCCGGCTTTGCGAATTCCGAAGGTTGAATTGTGATCGGCCCCAGCCACAGCCAGCGCCGCGCCCCTTTCGCGCTCACTCCGAGTGGCGTCGCCAGCACCAACACCAGCATCGCAAGCACCCCCAGCGCCACCCACGGCGCCGCGCGATAGAGCGTTTTCGTATCGGTCCGCGCGAGAACGACCAGGGCAATCAGTCCCAGCGCGCCGTAGAGCAGCTGCCGCTCCAGATACGTGATGGAATGATACGAGTATTCATCGACGATTTCCGAATCGATGCTCTGAATCAGCCGCCGGTGTTCCAGCCCTGCCCGCGCGCCGCTCGCCGAATAGACCATCACCAGCCCGATCCCAAGCAGGGCGAGTGTGAGGATCAGAATCGAAGCGGGACGGACAGGGCTGTGCATTGTATGCGCCTCAAAGTGGAGAATGCGGCAACACGCGCATCAGGCCGCGCACACGCGGAAATTCGCGCGCGCTTTGGCGTTTGCCGCGCGTCAGGACGGGCGACGGCTGCTCACCCAATTGCGCACGCAGCGCTTGAAGTGGCGGCCGCGTTCTTCATAATCCTTATACATGTCAAAGGAAGCGCACGCCGGCGAAAGCAGCACTACGTCGCCCGATGCCGCGCTGCGAACCGCCTTATCCACGGCGTCTTCCATCGTGCGGGCGCGTTGTGTGGGAACGAGCGCGCCCCAAGCGCGGTCGATCAGGTCCGCCGCTTCGCCGATTAATACGATGGCCTTAACCCTGGATTTCACCAGTTGATTCAGGCGGTCGTATGCGGATTTTTTATCGCGCCCGCCCGCCAGAAGAACAATCGGCGCCTCGAAGGAAAGCAGCGCCTTTTCGAGGCTGTCCACGTTTGTGGCCTTCGAGTCGTTGTAAAAGCGGACTCCGTTTTTTTCGCCGCACAGTTCGATGCGGTGTTCGACGCCGGCAAACTTTTTCAACGATGCCGTCATCTGTTCGGGCGTCACGCCCATCTGGCGGCAGAAGATCATCGAAGCGAGGCAGTTTTCGATGTTATGGCGCCCAGGCATCGGGATGTCGCGCGCTGCGCACACCGGAACTGTTCCATCTTTGTCGCGCAGGTAAATGGTCTCGCCTTCCATAAACGCCCCGCGCTCGACCGCCTGCGTGCTCGAAAAATAAAACACCCGCGCTTGCGTCAGCTCGGAAAGCTTCACGCAGAACGGATCATCCGCGTTCAGGATCAGGAAATCCTCGGGGCCTTGGTTCAGCGTGATGCGGTATTTGGCCGCAATATATTCCCTCATGCTGGGATAGCGGTCCATGTGGTCGCGCGATATGTTCAGCAGCGCCGCCCCATGCGGACGAAACCGCTGGATCGACTCGAGCTGGAAGCTCGATATTTCCGTCACGAGTATCCGCGGTCCGCGCTGGATTTCCTGCACTGACGACAGCACAGCGTCCGAAAATGCGCGCCCGATGTTGCCCGCCACCACCGCGTTCCATCCAGCGTCGGTCATCATCTTGCCCGTCACCGTGGTGCAGGTGGTTTTGCCATTTGTCCCAGTAATTGCAACGATTTTCGTATCGGTGAAGTAGCAGGCGAGCTCGACTTCGCTGATCACGGGCAGGCCGATCGAGGACGCCATTTTAATGATCGGATGAGAGAGTGGAACGCCCGGGCTGACGACAACCACGCGGGCATGTTCAAAGATGCGTTTGTCCCACTGGCCAAAATACCAGGTGACGCCTTGGCGGCGGAAGCGACGGATCAGGGAACGGAATTCCTTCGCCGGTTTTTCATCCACCACCGTGACGCCGATGTTGTAGTGGCGGAGAAGATTTGCCGCGCCGACGCCCGAACGGGCGGAGCCAACAACCAGCGCGTGCGAGAATGGGAAATTGTGGGATTGCATGGAGGGCCTCCTCAGCAGGATTGGATGCGGGAGCGGGAACGTGGAACTGCGAATCTGCCGCTATGCTTTGTGCAGCAATACAGCCCGGGAAAATCGCGGCGGCGCGGGCCAATGCCGCCGTGGAATCGCGATCCGAAACGGACGACAATCAAGCGCCGCCACCGCCATTCGACGGCAGCCACGCCGGAAAAAATCGCAAGGTTTGGTTTCTCCGCGCGGATCGCAGGCATTCATGTGAGCATTCTCCTTTCTTCAGCGAATTTTCAGCGCGCTCAGGCCGGCAAGCGCCAGCAGGAGCGATACAATCCAAAATCGCGTGATGATTTTTGACTCTTTCCACCCGAGCTTCTCAAAATGATGATGCAGCGGACTCATCCGGAAAATCCGCCGTTTGAACAACCGGAACGACGCCACCTGCATAATCACAGACAATGCTTCAATCACAAAAACCCCGCCCACGATCGCGAGCAGAAATTCCTGCTTGGCGATCAGCGCCGCCGACCCGAGCAATCCGCCGATCATGAGGCTTCCTACGTCGCCCATGAAGACGCTCGCCGGATAAGAATTGAACCATAAAAATGCCAGCCCGGCCCCGATCAGCGCGCATAGCAGGATCGCCAGTTCTCCCGCGCCCGGGACATAGGGGATCAGCAGATATTTCGCCATATCCACGCGCCCCGCCAGATACGAAACCACCGCCAGACACACCGAAACAGGCAGCGTGATCCCTATCGCAAGTCCGTCCAACCCATCTGAGATATTTATGGCATTACTTGTGGCCACAAGCACCAAAGCAGCAAACGCGATGTAGCCCCAGCCGAGCGACACAGCCGCATTTTTGAAAAATGGCAGCGCCACGCCATCCGAGCCGAACTGCGGCATAACGCTGTATCGGACTCCGTAATCGCCCAGCCCATAGACCGCGCCAAATACCAGCCCAAGCAGAATTTGCAGCCCCATTTTCCTGCGCGCCGTCATACCGTCGCCGCACCGGCGCACCACCTTCATGTAATCGTCCCAAAACCCGATGGCCGCAAAGCCGAGCATCATCGCCACCGACAGCCCAATGACCGATTTTGCCCAGTCGCAAAGGAGAATCGCCGGAACGAGCGTGGCCAGCAGGATCAATAGCCCCCCCATTGTTGGCGTGCCCTGCTTGGACTTGTGCATCTCGAACAGGTCCACGGCGCCCGGCGCATTCATGTGCCGCACGAACTGCCGCGCTTTCAGCCTCCGCAACGCCTCGATCACCGGCCCGCCTGCCAGAACCCCGATCCCAAATCCAAGCAACAGCGCCATAGACGCACGCACTGTGATATATTCAAGCGTCCGCGAGATTCCGGCGGAGTCCAGGAGCAGATGGGCGAGGCGTTCGATGAGGATCATGGTGATTGCTTCAGTGTTTTATGTGTAGCGTTTCACGTTACGCTATTCGCATTGAATTTTGCCGTTCGCTTGCGGGCTGCCTATCCCGCGCGGTATTCTTTTACGCGGCGTTCAGGCGCTGCTTCAGTGTCGAAATGGCTTCTTCCAGCCGCATCAGCCTCGAACCCTTCACCAGCAACGTGTCATTCGGGCGCAGCGTTTCAGCCAGATACATGCCCGCCTCGGCCGGCGTATCGCAGTGGCGGCACGGCAACCCGGCCTTGCAGACCACCTCATGGATCGTCCGCGCGCGCCGCCCGACCGTGACGACCAGGTCCAGCGCCACATCCACCACGCGCTGCCCCACCGCCCGGTGATACATTTCCTCAAAATCTCCCAACTCGAGCATATCCCCCAAGAGGGCAACCATCCGCCCCTTCACCTCGGGACGGTAATCGCGCAGCGATGCAATGGCCTCCATTGTCGCCGTGGGCGCGGCGTTGTAGCAGTCTTTCAGCAGCCGCATCCCTTTGAACTCCTCGACCTCCGTCCGCATCGACGCCGGGCGGAAGTTGTTCAGCCGCTCCGCTGCGTCCGCCAGCGGCACGCCCAGCGCCAGGCTCACTCCGATTGCAGCCAGTGAGTTATATACCTGGAACCGCCCAAACAGGTGCAACTCGACCCAAGCCTCATTGCCTCGCGCACGGATGCGCATCCGGTATCCGAACGGCTGGATTTTCAAGATTTCTTCCGCCATTACATCCGCCGGTGTATTGACGCCAAACGTCATCAATTGCAGCGGCCGGCGCGCGCTTTCGAGCGCTTTGGCGGACTGCGCGCAATCGGCGTTCATCACGAGCAGGCTTTCGCGCGGCATGGCGTCGATGATTTCCGCCTCGCCCGCGATCAGGTTTTTCAGCGACCCGAACTGCCCGATATGCGCCTCGAAAATGTTGGTGATCAGCCCGACGTCCGGCCGGGCGATTTCCGTCAGGCGCGCCAGTTCGCCGGGGCGGTTCATGCCCAGTTCCACCACGGCGATTTCATGGCCTTCTTCCAGGCGCAGCAGCGTTTGCGGCAGCCCGATCAGATTGTTTTTGTTCCCTTCCGTCGCCAGAAGCTTTCCTTCCGCTCCGAGGATCGCCGTCAGCATGTCTTTTGTGGTCGTCTTGCCCGACGATCCGCTAACGGCCACTACGCACGGATTGATCCGGTGGCGGTGATACGACGCAAAATCCCCAAGTGCCCGCTGCGTATCGGGAACCTGAATCGCGAACGTTCCCTCGGGATGATCCAGATTTTCCGGATCCGTCGAGACGATCACTCCAGCGGCTTTGCGCTCAAACGCCTCGCGGATAAACGCGTTGCCGTCGAAATTCGGCCCTTGAATCGCCCAAAAGACCTGTCCGGGCTGAATCGTCCTGCTGTCTGTGGAAATCGAACCCGTCGTTTGATCCGCCAAACCCCACAGAAGGGTTCCGCCCGTCTCGCGAACTATATCGACAACCTTGCACGGATGCATGATATGCGCCTCCTATAGGGCATGGACAGTGGTTTGTCCTGTAATCGGCATGGTGGACATCGCAAGGGGCGGCGCCGGAACGGATGCCGTATCCGCCTCGACCGCCAGCCGCTGAGTCGTCGCGCTAATCCATTTTTCCTTCAGCATTCGAGTGATCGCCTCCGCGGCCGCCTCGCGATCATCGAAAGGAACCACCTGCGTCCCCAAGTCCTGGAACCGTTCCGCTCCCCGTCCAGCGATCACCACGGTGTCCTCTGGCCGTGCCAGCCGCACCGCCTCTTCGATCGCCTTCCGCCGGTCCAAAAGCACCTGGATGCGATTGGGGCGGATGCCGCTCGCCAGCAATCCTTCGTGCGCCTGGCGGGCGATTCGTTCCGGATCCTCCTTGCGGGGATTATCGTTTGCCAGAATGGCCAGATCGCTCAGCCGTCCAACCACTTGCCCCATCAAAGGACGCTTTTCCGCGTCGCGCTGCCCTCCGCAGCCGAAGACCGTTATCAGGCGCCCGCGCGTAATCCGCCGCGCGCTCGACAGCACGCTCTCGAGCGCGGCCGGCGTGTGCGCGAAATCCACAACCACCCGGAATTCCTGCCCGGCGTTCACCGCCTCGAACCGCCCCGGCACCGAACGCACCCTCCGCAGCCCCTCGGCGATAGTCCGCGGATCGATTCCGAGCGCGTGCGCCATGCCCGCTGCCGTTAGCATGTTTTGCACATTGAACAGCCCGATCAGCGGCGAAACCAGATCGATTCCTTCGCCCTCGATCTCCAGCCGAAACCGCGTTTCCGCCGCTCCAGCCAGAATGTCGCACGCCCGCACCGCCGCCGCCGATTCTGGGTTCATCGTGAACGAGTATTGCGCTTCCGGGTAATTCTCGATCAATTCCTGCCCGAGCGCGTCGTCGGCGTTGAAGATGGCCGTCGAACCCGCCACCGGCGCCAGGAACTTGAAGAAAAAGTCGCGCTTGGCCGCCACATAGTTCGCCAGCGAGCCGTGGTAATCCAGGTGGTCGCGCGCGCAATTGGTCAGCGCCCCGACGCGGAACGGAATCCCCGTGATGCGCTCCTGGTCGATGGCGTGCGACGAGACTTCCATCACCACCGCGTCGATTTTTTCCGCTTCCATTTCGGCAAACATCGAGGCCAGCGCCAGGGCCGACGGCGTCGTATTTGTAGCCGGGATCGAATGCGCCCCCCAGCGATACGCCAGCGTCCCGAGCAGCCCCGTGCGCATCCCGGCCGTCTGGAGGATCGATTCGACCAGATGCGTGACGCTTGTCTTGCCGTTGGTGCCTGTAACTCCTAGAGTTAGCATCCGCCGCGCGGGGTTGTTGTGCCAGGCGTGCGCGATCAAACCGGTGGCCCGGCGGGCGTCTTGCACCTGGACAATCGTCACGCCGGGAATCCGCGCCTTGGGCCGGTCCACCAGCACGGCGCTCACCCCGTGGCGGATCGCCTCGTCAATGAGCTGATGGCTATCCGTGCACGGGCCGCGCCGCGCCAAAAACAATCCGTGACGCACTGCCGTCTGTGCATGATCTCCCACTCCGGCTATGGGAACATCCTCACATCCGATCAGGTCCATAGGAACAATGCCGGCCTGCGCCAGCAATTGATTGAGAGGGATGGAAGGTTGAAAACTCATGGGGTAGCGCCTCGCGCCGTCTGTTCAATGGGATGGGGGAGGAGAAACGGCGCTCCTTGCGCCTTCTCCCGGCCTGCGCCTGCAACTCAGCCAGAAATGGGAACCGGTTCTCCGCTGGACGAGGTGGAATTCGAGGCGGCCGGATGAGGCGCTTGGGCCTCGTTTTCTTCCGACCGTTTTTGCGCATTGCGAAAGACCACAATCGTGTTTGCCGGACCTTCGAGCGGCGTGCCCGGCGAAGGTGACTGATCCACAACCACGCCGCTGCCGAGGAACTGAACTTCGCCCGCGACGCCACGCAGCGCCTGGCGCGCCTCGGCCATCGTCATCCCCGTCAGGTCGGGCATCTGGCCGGGCTGGACTTCCTGGCGCACCGCCACCGCCCCCGACGCCGCCGCGCCCGCTGGCATCAGCGCGCCCGACGCCGCCTGTTTCGACGACGCGCTGGCCGCCGCCACCAAGCTGTTCACATCGCCGGACTCTGTCGCCGGGGCGCTCGGTGGAATGGCCAATTGCGCCAAAGCCGCCAGGGCTACTTCTTTGAACAACGGACAGGCAATGTCCGCAGCGTAGTATTTGCCGTTTTTCGGCGCATCCACCGAACAGAAGACCGTGATCTGCGGATCGTTGATCGGGATCGCGCCAATAAACGAAGCGATGTATTCGCGCCCGTCAAGCACTTGACTTTTACGGGTCGTGCCAGTCTTTCCTCCTGCACGATACCCCTCAGCCTCCAAACTCGCTTTTTTGCCAGTCCCGCCCACCACGACTTCCTCCATCATTTCGCGCAGCCGCGCCGAGGTGGAGGGGCGGACGATCTCGCGGATCATTTGAGGCTCGGCTTTCCAGACCACCTTGCCGCGTGGACCCCGACGCTCCGCAACGATGTAAGGCCGCATCATTCGACCATCGTTGATGATGCCCGATACGGCCGTAATGGCTTGGATTGGGGTCAGCGCCATCTCATATCCCTGCGGGAGCGACGACATGCTCATCGCGGTCCAGCGTTCCGGATTCCGGAGGATGCCCGACCCTTCACCCGGCATATCGATGCCCGTCATTTGGCCAATTCCAAACCGCCGCAGCGCTTGCCAATACGTGTCGGGATCGACGCCCTGGGCGGCCACCACCGCGCCCACGTTGCTCGACCAGCGGAATACCTCGTGGAGCGGAACGACATGAAGCGTGTGGCCAGGGCTATCCACAACACGGCGCCCGTGAATCATTAAAAAGCCCGAGTGGCAATCCACCAGGTCATCCGGCCCCATAACATTATGATCCAGGACAATTGACATCGTGTATATTTTCGCCGTCGAACCTGGCTCAAATGGATCGGTTATGGCCCGATTTCGCCGCATGGCCGCCGTGGCCTGGCTAAAATTGTTATTGTCGAAGCCTGGATACGAGCACATCGCGAGAATCGCGCCCGTGCGCGTTTCCTGCACAATCACCACTCCTGAAGCCGCCTGGGCATTCTCCACATGCGCGGCCAGGATTCGCTCCGCCGCTTCCTGCAGCGCCGCGTCGATCGTCAGAACCAGCGTCTCGCCCCTTGCCTTGGCGAATGCATTCTCCTCCACCGGCTCCAGAGTCGTGCGCATGGCCGAACGCTGCACCTTGCAGAGGATTCTCTCGCCCTTTAATACATCATTATATTTAAGCTCGAGTCCGGAGATGCCTTCGTTGTCCCCGTCACCATCAGGCGAACAAAAACCGATCACCTGCCCGGCAATCGCGCGCGGATACCGCCGCTTCGATTCGCGGTGGAACCATAGCGCGTTTGAGGGAATGTTGTATTGTTCCGCAAACTGCGCCACCCGCCACACCGCCGCGCGGTCCAGGCGGCGAATCAAAGGCATCGGGCGGTTGCGGCCTAGGATGGAAATCAGCTCCGTATAAGACTGTCCCGTCGCTTCCGCGAACAAACCCGCCCATGCGCCCGCGTCGCCCGGCAACTCGCGCGGATCGACATAGACGCTCATGCGCGCCACGCTCGTGGCGATGCGCCGTTCGCGCCGGTCGAGCATTTCGCCCCGCTGTGGCTGGATCACGATTGTTTGCATTTGCTGGCTGCGGGCGCGGATGCTGTATTGTTCATGCAAATCGATCTGAAGCCGCCATAGCCGCCATCCGATCAGGCCGGTCAGCACCACAAAGGCGCCGGCGATCGCGAAAAGGCGGATGTTTGACGGCCAGCGATTCATTTGTCCATTGCCTCGGAAGACGATTTTTTATCTTGACGGCCTTCGGCTTTTGGACGAGGCAGGAGTCCAGTTGCGCCGTTCGAGGACGCTTCCGATCCATTGGATTGAGCGTTTTCGAGCGCCGCGAGGCGGGGGCCGGGAACCGTTTCCGGTCCAGGCCCCGCCTCTGCCGTAACGGCGCTTTGGCCAGGTTGCAGATGGGGATTCGATTCCGTTCGACCCGGGGCGAATCCCCAGCACGATTTCCCAAACAAAAACCATTCGGAAAATTCGTTCGTTCTGCGCGGAGAATCGGCGGAAACAACAAGGGCTTTTCTCGCTTCACCCGGAGTGGGAACCGCTGCGAACAACGGAGCCGGAGCGGGGAGGAGGGCGGCAGGATGGAGAACAGGAGTCAGAGGAGCGGGCCGGGGCGCATTCTCCAGGCCTCGGGGATCGCGCGATTCCGAAGCGAACGGCCATGAGGTCGCGTTCGACTTGCGGAAAGTCGATCCAACAGGGGCGTCAAGCGGCGGGAAGATGGCGTTCATCCACTGAACCTGATTGAAAGGGGCTTCGGCCGGAAGATTCTCCCAATTCCGACCTGCGGCGTCTGCGTGCCGCATCGCCTGGCCAAAGATTGCAGCGGCGAAGAGTTCGGATACGGTTTTTCGCCGGTGCCTGCGCACAAAGTCCTCCTGGCCGGTTCGGGCGGGCTGCCCTGAACCGCTAAATCCTAGCGGCAATACAGGCCGCCGGATGCGACTAGCAAGGTACTACAGGAAACGGGGTGAAAGATCGTTGATTTCAAGTTGGTTTCGGGCTGAACGTTCAACCGGATTCATCTTGCAATCCTGTCTGGCATCCGCGCCCCTTTCAGAGGACCCTGACCCCGTTCTTGGAAACTCAAAATGATTGTTTCCGCACATGCCTCCTTGTTCAGGGATTCGTCGTTTGCTTTCCGTTTTGTGCCACGGCCGCCTGGCCCTTCGCCAGAGCCTGCGACCAAAGAAAAGCCGGTTTCGCAAATGAATTGTCGCCCGTGGCGGCGGCCAGTTGCGTTCTAGACTGCGCCTGCCCGTATTTGGCCCAAAGTTCCTGATCCACATTCATGCGCCGCACGCTGGCCGGAGGCGCGGGTTCAAGCCCCAGCCGCAGCGCGCGTTCACGAACGTTGTCGCTGCTGCGAATGCGCTCGACAGTGGCTTCCAAATCGCGCCGTTCGTCACGGAGCGACGCAAGCGTCTCTTGCGCCCGGCGCGCCTGGATGTCCATGTCGCGTTCCTGAAACCGAAAGTGCGTCTGGAGCACGGCGCCGCCCGCCAGCACGCCCATCCACAACACGCCGATGACGACGTGAACCGGGCGGACACAGCGATTTCTGGATTCGGCGGCCATTTTGCCGTAAGCCTCCTTCCTGCTTGCAAGAGCGGGTTTCGCCCCGCTCCGCGACCTGCTCATTCTTTGAACTGGCTTCGCCGCGAATACTGCGCCGCGGCGTGCGCCTGGTTTCAAACAACAACAACTATCCGGTCCGCTCGATGCAGCGCAATTGCGCCGGACGCGAGCCTGGATTCTCCTGCTGCTCCTCGTCGCCGGCCCTCACGGCCCGCTTGGTGACGATCCGCCACCGACGCGGCGAGTCGGGATGCAGCGTAAAGGGATTCGAGGGATCGGTCAGCCGTCCGCCGTATTCCTCGAAGAGGCGTTTGATGATCCGCGCCTCGCCGGATTGAAAACTCAAGACCACAAGCCTTGCCGGAATTCCGAGCGACTCGATCATGCCGCGCAAACCCGACTCCAGATGAGCGAGCTCGTCGTTGGCGCAAATGCGCAGGGCCTGCCATGACCGAGTGGCGCAATCCGGAGTCGCGTGGCGCTCGCGCGGCGCAAAGGCGCTCCGAATCGCTTCGGCGAGTTCCCCCACCCGCTCCAAAGGCTTTCGGCGCCGCGCTTCGACGATCCGTCGCGCAATCGTCCTCGAGCGCCTTTCCTCGCCATAGCGCCACAGAGTATCCGCAATGTCTTGTTCGGACATCGTATTGACCAAATCCGCAATGCTCGGCCCGCCCTCCAGGGGGTTGAACCGCCCATCCAGCGGCGCTTCGGGCTGGCTGAAACTCATTCCGCCCGCGCCGCCCGCTCCCGTCAGCTGGAGGTAATTCGCGCCCGCGTCCACCAGGATTCCCCGCGGCGCGGCAAGACCCAGTTCCTTCAACATAGCCGGCAGTTCGCAATACGAACCGATTCGCAAATGCCACTTGAGGCCCGGCCAGCGGCGCGCCGCTTCCGCCGCAAACCGTTCGCGCCCGATCTCCGCGATTTTCGGATCGCGCTCGACCAGAAGCATCGTTCCATCGCCCTTGATCGCTTCCGCTATCGCCAGAGCGTGTCCACACGTCCCCGCCGTGCAATCCGCCCACACAAATCCACCCGGCCCGGCCTGCAAGTGGTCGAGCACCTCCCGCACAAGAACGGGCGGGTGAAAACGCAGCGTCGCAGGGGAGGACGGCGGGGAAGGCGGCTGGGGCGCGGTGGAGGATTGCATGGATCATTGCTGACCTCGGCGATCTGTTTGCGAGTTCGAGGCAATGGCGCTGATCGGCATCATTCCAGGATGCTTGAGCATGCTTTGCGCATCCTCTTCCTGGAGCATCTTCATGGTGCTCTGGCTTCCCAGCTTCCAAGTGGCTTTGGGAATCATTTCAATATGGTCCACGCTTCCGAGAAAAGCCACATCGCGCTGGATGTCCAAAAGCTCGATAAACGAATCGGGCACGCGGAAGCGATTTTGAGCGTCCAAATACTGCGTTTCCTTGTGCTGGCGAATAAACAATGCAAGTGACTTGGGATTGACGTTGAATTGTCCTTCGGATAGAGGATTTTCGAGGAGATAAAGGAGGCGATTGAAGACGGCCTCCGTATATATGCCAGTCTTGCCGCTTGGCGAAGGGCAGATTATGATTTTTACGGGTGGAGTCTTCACTTCTTTGTCCAATATGCCCAATTCCTTGCGATAGCGTTTGGTGAGAATGTCGGCCAGCCGGGCGGGCACGGGGGTTCTATATTTCATGTCCATTTGCGTAAAATACACGCCTTCGAATTCTTCCATCAGTTCGGCGTCGTTTTTTAGTATCGTTTCCACCCGTTTCACCACGCTACTGGGAGATTTTTCGACCTTTCACCACCAGCGCGGCTTATTAGGTCCCCCGAAGACCCCATGACAG
>CAYUNT010000137.1:0-12685 GCA_964446285.1 uncultured Candidatus Sumerlaeota bacterium
CTTTTGCTCCTTCAGAGCAAATTCAGGGAACAGAATTGCGGGAAATTGGTATTATACCATTTTCCCTTAATTATGTGCCCTAAATTTGCCCTGTAGAGACACCGTTGTTTTAAGCCGATAGGGGCTGGGAATCGGTTTGTCCATCCGGCCGGTTTGCTTCGAATCCCAAGGGGATTCCATATCAAAGCCCAAGGTCAGTGAGGAACAAGCGCCACCCTGGGGAAAAGCGCGAACAGAATATCCATACCCTGCAAGGGTTAAATATATCGCAGTCCGCCCGATGTGGATTTCCCCGGTCTTATCTTCTTTGCGGCGGCGGCTTGGCGGGAAGAATCCAATTTATTGAGTCCTTGCAGGGTAATTTCCTTTTCGCGGCGTTGGTTTCCCTGGGTGGCGCTCGTTCCTCGCTGACCCTGGGCTTTGTTATCTGGCTCATTCAGAGGCAATTCAGGGCACAGAATTTGGGGAAAATGATAATATCATCCCCGCTAAAATGAAACAGGCATGGACGATGGATTATTCTTCCATATACTGGCTGTCATAGAAAGTATTGAGGATTTGCAGGATGTCTTTGCCATAGCGCTCGATGCGGCGGTCGCCAAAGCCAATAATGCCCATCAAATCGGTTTCAGTGCGAACGCGGGTTTTGGCGATTTGCTTGAGGCAGGCGTTGGGGGCGATCACATAGGGGAGAACCCCATCCTTTTCCGCGCGCCGGCCGCGCCATAGCATTAGCGCCTCGAAGAGGTCCTGCTCCTCATTCGATAGCGGGACGTCGGAATAAAACTCGCTGGCGCGCGCATCGCCGGAGTCAACCATCCGCTCCTGATATAGCACCACAATAGACCAATAGGGTGGATCGCCCGGCAGGGTGTTGGCGTGAACACGTTCCACGCGGACGGATTCGAGGAATTCATTCAAGCGCCCTTCATCGCGCTCGGTGTATTCGTGGTTGATGCGAAGGATGAAGCTTTTGCATCGCATGGGCCATGTTCTCCTTTGGGCACTTGGCGCTGGATGAATCGTTCTGAGACGGAGACGGAGCTGTCAATCGGCGCGCGCGGAAACCGCCGCCAAACCCGGATTCCTGAACATTCCTTGAGGGAGGCTCCGCAATCCGGTCAAGAATAATCCTGGAAACATCATTTCCAACGGGCGCATCTGGACGCTGTTACGGCCAGCAAGATGTTTGCAGTTCTAACTTTAGTTTGCTTGCTGGCAGATAGCACGCTGAAGCGTGAACTACGAACTTTCTGTAACAGTGTCAACATGCGCCCCTTTCCAACGGCGAAAATTCATCTCTCTTCTTTGTGTCTTTGTGACTTTGTGGTTATTTGTTCAGGGACTCTTTGGAAGCGGCGCGGGGCGGGCCAAGGGCCTTTTCATACACGCGCAACGTGCCCTCGACCATGGTGTGGACAAGGAAGGATTTCTCGATGGTGCGGCGTCCGGATTCGCCGAGCCGGCGGCGCAATTCGGCGTCCCGGAAAAGCGTTTCGAGTGCGCGCGCCAGCGCCTCCGGATCGCGCGGCGGAACGAGCAAGCCATTCGCCCGGTCCTCGATCACGTCGGGAATTCCGCCCGCGCGCGCCGCCACCACGGGCAAGCGCATCCACATCGCATCGAGGATGGAGGTCCCCAGCCCTTCCAGATGCGAGGGCATACAAAAAATATCAAACGCCGCGAGGCAATCGGGAACGTCGCGGCGATGTCCAAGCAGGCGCACGCAATCCGCCAGGCGGAGGCGCTCGATTTCGCTTTCGAGGCGCGGGCGTTCTTCGCCTTCTCCGGCAATCGCCACCAGGAAGTCCGGAACAGTGCCGCCATTGCCGCCGCCGCTCGCAGAAAGGCGGTCGCGCAACCGCGCCGCCGCCTGAATCAGGTAAACCTGCCCTTTGTGATCGCTGAGCGCGGCCACGTTGCCGATGAGAACAGTCCCTTTGTCTGGAGGAATGCCCAATTCCGCACGCAGTTTTCGGCGCTCGGGTGGCGGGGAATCGAGGCGCGACGGATCGATGGCACTATGCACGAGATGGATGCGTTCCGCGGGCACGCCGCCTTGAACGAGAACATCACGCACGCCGCGCGAGATGGCGATGAGCGCAATGCGCGGATGGAGGTATTTGGCCCGGCGCAGCGAAGCGAAAATCCCAGTGGCGATTGGGAAATCCACCCGCCGCGTGACGACGACCGGCGGAAACGAGCGCAGCGCGTTTGCCCCCGTCTCGCCCTCCGGAGCGGCGATTCCATTTCGAGCGATTCCGAGCCAGGCGAGCGTGTGGGCGTGGGCCGTATGCGCATGGACGAGGTCGATGCGATGCTTGGTGGCGATGCGCGCCAATTCGCGGGCCGCGCTCAGATTCCAGCCGCCGCGCATCCGGAGCGGCGCCACGTCCCATCCGGCCGCGCGCGCGTGGCGTTCGAGCGCGCTTGCGGGATTGGCGGCGATTACCTGGCGGCCCATGCCGCGAGCGAGAAGGCCCTCCACCAGCCAGGCCACTTGCTGCTCGCCGCCGCGCCAGCCCATCTCCGTGTCCACGTGAAGTATGTTCATGAATTGATCATATTCAGAAAGAATATATTATCGCAGAGGCGCAGAGAGCGCAGAGAGGGAAAGGAAGGAAGAAAAATCTTTCATTTTTTCTTTCTCTGCGTTCTCTGCGCCTCTGCGGTGCGCCTTTCTTTGCGCCTCTGCGGTGATTTCCATTATGCCTTGGGCGTAACCCAGATCGGGCTGGTCCAGGCCATGTTGCCATCGCGAAGTTCTGTGCGCAGATAATAGTATGAGGTTTTGCCCTCTGGAATTGCCTCATCGGAGAAGGAAATCCGCGTGCGGTCGCCTTCGCCGCCATAACGCAGAATCTCCTCTCCGTTGCGGACGATTGTCAGCCACCGGATTGGCGAAAGAGCCAGAACGTCGGCGCGAAGCATCGGGGGGCCGGGCACCTCGCCTTCTTCGCCTGGCATCAGATGCGCCACCTGGAACCAGGGGCGGAGTTTTACGCCTGTGGTTGCGAACGTGCGGCGGTGGCGCATGGCGTCGAAAATTGCCTCGCGCGTCAATTCCTTTGCCAGAATCCCGGTCAGGCCCGCGCGATATGCCTCGCGTTTCCATGCGACGCCGTGCTGCCACAGCAGACCGTGCTGGTCTGAACCGCCCGTGAGTCCGAATCGCAGCCCGCGCGCCAGGCCATCGCGGACGAAATGCCCCTCGCGCCCGCCGCGGTGCGGGATCGGTTCGTTGCCAAGATACTCGAACACGCCGTGGACCGAGCAAATCTCAACCAGCGGCTGGATTTCCGGATCGTGGTTTTCCCAGTCAACGCCCGTCCAGGCGATGTGGTGGGGGATGGCGATCATCGAACGTTCGCGCAGCGCCGCGAAGAGGCCTTTCGTTTCGGCGTAACGCGGGTCCGCATGGTCGAAGAGCGGATGATCCGGCGCGATGGAATAGAGATTCTTGTGTCCGCAGCCCGATTTTTGCCCGACGCGCGCCGTGGTCCATTCCTGGGCATAGAGCGTGGCGAAGCGGCCCGGTTCGTTGAAATGATCGACCAGGCTTTTTTGCTCCTCGTATTCCGCCGCCAGGAGTTTGCGCTGCACGAAGTGATCGTGGTCGGTGAGGACGGCGAAATCATCGCTGTAAATATCGCGGGCGCGGCGGAAAACTTCATCGACGTCGCCCATGCCGTCGCTCAGCGAAGAATGCCCGTGCAAATCGCCGAAATAGATATTCCATGTTTCCGCCTGGGCGTTTTCGTCCTTTTCCCTGGCGGAGGCGGACTGGCGCTCGATCGCGGGAAACTCAAGGTGCGGATAGGCATTTCGCAGTGGCTTGGGCGCGGACTTTGCGCCGTTTTCGCCCGTCCGCAGCGCCGCGAGAACCGCCGGAAGCGGAGCGAGCGCAGGTTCGGCGGGGTTGGAGGCGGAACCGGCGTTCGCGCGGATTCCTTCGATTCGCTCCAGGAAAACTCCGCCAATGTCGCGCCGGACGACCCATAAATTCCCCTTCGCGTCGAAAATCCCGTTCGCGTGGTTGCCGCGTCCGCCCCAGCCTTCGGTCGGGAAACGATAGAGCGGCGACCATTCGCTGCCGCCGAAAAATTGCAGGCAAAACCGGTGCGAGGGGCGTCCCAGAATGCACATAGCGCCGTCGGGCGCAACGGCCAGGCGCACAAACTCGAATCCCTGGTCCGTGCCAACCTTGTCGAGGTCGAACGCGGGAGGCGGCCAGGCGGCCGGGGCGAAAAAGATGTCGCGCCTCAGATCATAAGCCTGCACCTGATACCATCGCGGCATGTCCCATCCGTCCGCGCCGCGGGCATTCGAGTGCCAGCCGATCCAGAGGAGTTTTCCGCCCGGGCTGAAGGCGGCGTCTGGCGCGAGGTTGGTGGCCGGATGATCTGTGACCGCCCGGCGCGCCGAGACCTTTAGCCCCGCGGCGTCGAACAGCGACAGCATCACGCGCGTGGTTCCGCCGCCGAGGTATTGATCGAATACGAGCGCGAGCGTTTTGCCTTCCGCGTCCACGGCAAGCGAGGGACGGCAGGCGTCGCCTGTGCGCGCATCGCCCGAGGCAAAGCCTTCCGCGGGGTCCGAGGCGGATGCGGCCGTCTTGCCCGCAGCGTCAAGGAGCGCAAGCCGGATGATCGATGGCGTGTCTGGCTTGTTTTTTTCCTCCCAGGCGAGCGCGGCCCGCCCGTCGGGGAGCGCAAGCAGCGCGGGCCGCCATGCGAATGTTCCGCGCGCCTTTGCGCCGGATTCCGCAACCACGCGCCGCCAGAGTGCCTTGTGCGATTTCGGATCGAGCGCCCCGGCGACGATGCGCGTGCGACCGCCGAGCGATTCGGTCCAGGCGAGCAGCAGCGGCCCATCGCCGTGGCGCGCGATTCGCGATTGATAGCAAAGCCAGTCGGCATCTTGCAGCTCGTTCGGGAGCAGGTGCAGCGCCGGGGCGTTTCCCTTGGCTGGATCGAAAGTCCCCAGCAGGATTTTCGACACCGGTTCGCCTTTTTCCGATGCGGTGAGGAGCGCGAGAGGATCGTCCAAATCCTTTTTCGACGCCGCAGCGGCTTTGCCCGGCGCCTTGCCCGGCGCTTTACCCGGTGCGCTTTCCGCGCACAGCGCAATCCAGATCAGGCCGTCGCTGCCTATGGCCAGCGACGGATGCAGGCAATAATCCGATTCCAGCACCGAACGATCCGGTCCCGATGATAATCCGCCCGCTTTGCCCTTGAGGATGATTCCCTCTTCAACCGATCCGAAGGGGACAGGGACCGCCATTGCGTCTCGGGCCAGCCCGGCCAGGCCGCCTGCCCCGGCGAGCGCGCCGAGTCCGAGGGCGAAGCGTTTAAGGAACAAGCGGCGTTCGCAGGGTGCATTCGCCGCTTCGGAAAACAAGGATTTCCCATTGTCGTTGCTTTTTTGTTTCATGGCACCGTTGCACCTTGTTATATAATGGAATTATTATTTCGCGCGTTTGCGGCTTTTTGCGGTTTTGCGGGTGGATTTCTTTGGAGAGTTCGCCTGTTTTTTCGGAACGGCGGGGGATTCGGCGCGGGATGCGCTGCGGGCGGCGGAATGCGATTCGGCGAGCGCCAGTCCGAGCACATCGTCGATTCGCTCGACAAAGTGGAACCCCACGCCCTTTCGCACTTCCTCGGGGAGTTCGCTGTGGTCGTCCTTGTTCAGACTCGGCAACAGGATCGTGCGGATTCCGGCGCGCTGGGCGGCCATGCACTTTTCCTTAATTCCGCCGACGGGGAGGATATTGCCGCGCAGGGTGATTTCGCCCGTCATGGCGAGGTAATCGCGCACGGGGCGTCCCGTCAGGAGCGAGGCGAGGGCGCTTGCGATCGCCGATCCCGCCGAGGGGCCGTCCTTGGGCACGGCGCCCGCCGGAACGTGGACATGGATATCGCTTTTGGAAAAAAGGTTTTCATCAAGCGCGAGGCGCTCGGATTGCGAATGCAAATAGGTCAGCGCCGCCTGAGCGGATTCCTTCATCACGTCGCCGAGCGATCCGGTGAGGATGAGTTTTCCCGATCCGGGATGGCGGCTGGCCTCGATGAAGAGGATGTCGCCTCCGGTGGGCGTCCAGGCCATGCCGATGGCGACCCCCGGCTGTCCCATGCGCTGCGCCATTTCGAGATACGCCTTGGGCGGGCCGAGGAATTCACGCAGATGGTCGGGCGTGATATGGATCGGCGCGATGCGCGCCTTGCCTGCAGGCGGTTTGGGACGCCCGAACGCGCCGGGCAGTGTGTGCGGAGCGGGGTGCGATTCAATAGCATCCCCCGAGGGTTTTGCCGCTCCCGCGTCTGGCGCGCTTTTTTCTCCGGATTTCGCCTCGGCATTCGGTTTGGTGCTGGCGGCCGCCGGCTGATTTTCCAGCGGAGAGGCGGAGGAGGGCGAGGCGGAGGGAGAGGTCTCGGCCGGACCGAGCGCCTCGGCCAGGCGGCGCGCGGTTTTGCGGCAGATATTTGCGATCTCGCGCTGCAAATTCCGGACGCCCGCCTCGCGCGTGTAATCGCTTATCATCGCCATTACCGCCGGGCGCGTGAACTTGATTTCGCTCGCGCGCACGCCGTTGGCGATCATCTCGCGCGGAATCAGGTAATCTCGCGCGATGAAATACTTCTCATTGGGCGTATAGCCGCTCAGTTCGATGATTTCCATGCGGTCGCGCAGCGGCCCCGGCACGGGTTCGAGCTGGTTGGCCGTCGTGATGAACATCACGCGCGACAGATCAAATGGAACTTCCATGTAATGATCCGAGAATAGGTAATTCTGCTCGGGATCGAGAACTTCGAGGAGGGCGGAAGCCGGGTCGCCGCGGAAATCCATACCGAGTTTGTCGATTTCGTCGAGCATGATGAGCGGGTTGTTCGAGCCGCAGTCCTTGAGCGACTTGATAATCCGCCCCGGCATCGCGCCGATGTAGGTGCGGCGGTGTCCGCGGATTTCGGCTTCGTCGCGGATTCCACCGAGCGAGAACCGCGTGAATCGCCGCCCCGTCGCACGTGCGATCGAACGCCCGAGGCTCGTTTTCCCGACGCCCGGCGCCCCGGCGAAGCACAAGATCGGCCCCTTCATGCTCTCGCGCAGCCGAAGCACGGCCAGGAATTCCAGAATCCGCTCCTTGATTTTCTCCAGTCCGTAGTGGTCTTCATCGAGGACCTTCGCCGCCATTTTGATGTCGATGTTGTCCGGCGTCGATTCCTCCCAGGGCAGGTCAAAGAACCATTCGAGATAGGTGCGGATCACGCCGTATTCGGCGGCGGCGGGCTGGAGCGCTTCGAGACGGTCGAGTTCCTTCGAGGCCACCTGGCGCGCGTAATCGGGCATTTTCTTTTTTTCCAGCCGCTCGCGCAGTTCGCGGATTTCCTTTTGGTGAGGCTCCTCCTCGCCGAGTTCCTGGCGGATTGCCCGCATCTGTTCGCGTAACACATATTGGCGCTGATTGCGGTCGATTTCCGTCTTCACCTGCGTTTGTATGCGCGATCCGAGTTCGAGAACCTGCAACTCGCGGCTGAGGAAGAAAAGAACCCGCTTCATCCTCGCCATCACGTTCGTTTCCCCAAGAATCTCCATCAACTCCTGGGTTTTCAGCTGGATGTTGCTCGCGATCAGGTCGGCCAGTTTGCCGGGTTCGGAGATGTTATTGGCCGCGACGCCCAGTTCCTCGGAGAGCGAGGAAATTTCGATGATTTTCTGGAGCATCGAGAGCGCGGATTTTTTCAGCGCTTCGATTTCGACTTCGCTAGCTGCGGCTTCCTCATCTGGCATAACCGAAAGCCGCGCCTTTAAATACGGTTGTTCCAACGCCTTTTCGGCCAGTTGTGCGCGCGTAACGCCATGCACGAGCAGGCGCATCGAGCCGTCTGGAACGCGTAGCATTCGCAAAACCACGCACACCGTTCCGATGTCGTGAAGGTGCTCGAACTGGTCCGGCTCCTCGTCGCTGACTTCGCCCTTGCGCGTGAAAACGCCGATCAGGCGCTCGGCTTTAAGGGCGTCGTCCACCAATTGCTTGTGCGATTCGCGCGAAAGCGTAATGGGCGCGATCATGTGCGGGAAAACGACCAGTTTGTCCACTGGCAGGATGGGGAGCAGCGGAGGGAGATCGGTGACGCCTTCCTTTTTGCCGTCCTCTCCCGGCGCGGACGCTTCTCGTGCGCTGGCGGTTCCCGCTCCGCCGATGGGAAGCTGGCGCGGAGGCTCTTTTTCCGGCTTGGGTGGGGTCTCATCGGGAGAATCAGGCGAAATATCCAGACCTGGACGGTCCGATCCAAGCGAAACCTCGTCGATGTCCTCGCTGTCCGGAAGGAGCGCATCGAAAGAGAAAAGAACAAAGTCAATGGGACGCCCCAGCAGCAGGAAATCATGTTCCACCTGGGCGATCCACTGATCTGCGGCAGAAGGTTTGGAAATTTTGGTCATGGTTGAATAGGCGAACGCGTCGCCAGCGAGAGTGATCTAGGATTCAATAGGAACCACTCGCGGCGCTCTTTTCTGTTTGGGCGCCACGATAAATAGATATCCTTCTTTGTATTCGGCCCGGATGTCCTGAAGGTCCAGATGGCGCGGAAGTTCAAAGGCCCGTTCAAACGCGCCGTGGCGGATTTCCACCAGGTGATAAACCAGTCCATGCTCTTCGCAGCCGCGCCGCCTGCGTCCCCGGACGATCAGAAGGCTCTGGTCCAATGTGATTTCCAGATCGTCGGGGTCTATGCCCGGGAGTTCCATCTTAATGACGATGGCGTCTGGCGACTCGAACACGTCCGCGGGTGGACTCCAAACGCCAGAGGCCAGATTGAAGGAAAAGCCTTTGGCGCCCGGAACGATTTGGATTCCAGCGTCGGTTTGCGGCGCGGAGGCTGGCTCGGCTGTGGATCGTCGGCGACCCATGGCGGCATACTCCTTGGTGCATTCGCGGCGGCGTCGGCCTTGCGCGGACTTTCCGGCTCCGCGCCTGCTACTCTCCGCCAAAAACCCCGGCTCAATCAAGCCAGTTGCTTGCTCGCTCCGCTTCTCCTGGCGCAATGGGCGCTTTGCCGGGCTTTTCGCGCGTTATTTCGGATTTTGCGATCCGTCCGGCGGTTTTCGTTGCTGGGCCGGAAATAGCCACGAGGGAGGAGTGAATTTTTTAGGAGGGCCGGAAGGCTGAGCGGACGGCGGAGCGGGACGGCGGAGCGACGCGCCCGGAGTCTGTTGCGGCGAGTTCTCATCCGCATCTCTGGTGCCTCTGTCTGTTGCCTGCTCCGCCATGGACATGGGAGGAACAGGCTCTTCTGAATCCGGGGCAGGTACCTCTGCTTTTGGTTGCTTGCCCACCGCCTTTTTGCCCGCTTCAAGAACCTCGTGTTCCTCCAGCAGCTTGCCGGCCCCTGCTTCCTCATACTCCTCTTCCAGGTCTGGGGTTGAGCCTGCCTTTTGGCCGGATGAATCGGAACGCGCGGCGGTTTTCGCCGCATTCTGTGTTTTGTCTTTTGATGTTTGAGATGCCGGAGGCGAGGGCGGCGCTGTTTCATTCGCGCCTTGCTCGACAGCGGCATTTTCCGCCCCGCTCAAATCCAGTTCCGCAAAGGCGCCCGCCGACTCCGGAACCGCGCCCGAGGTTGTCCCCATTTTTTTCAGGAAGGGGTCTTGGGTGATTTTATATTTGCCCCGGATTGTAATGAAATCCATTTCGATGGCATCGATTTCGATCCATTTTTGTCCGCGGGGAATCATATCCAGTTTGAACATGTCCTCTTTGATTTTCTTCAGGTCCTCTTCCGTAACCTGTTCCCCGGCGGCGTCGAGGAAATTCTGCATGTCGTATTGGATTTGTTGAATTCGCTGCAAGTGCTGCGAGGATTTCAAGAATGCCTGGTCTTCGGCGGAATGCTGCTCCGCTTCGGAAATAACCCGTTCCACGTCGCTTTCACTGGAGGCCACCGCCGGGTAGCTTTCCACGACAATCGACTGTGCCAGTCCGCTCGTCATATCCTGGGCGGAAACCTCGAGGATTCCGTTGGCGTCCACATGGAAACGGACCTCGATTTCCGGAACTTCACGGGGCGCGCGTGTGATTCCTGCCAGGCGGAACCGGGCCAAAGTGCGGTTGTCCTTGGCTGTGGCGCGTTCGCCCTGCAAGACGTGGACCATCACGGACGATTGATTGTCCACTACCGTGGTGAACCGCCGCGTTGCCGTGGTCGGGATGCTTGAGTTGCGCGCAATAAGCGGTTTGAACAACCCGCCGGCCAACTCGATGCCGAGCGACAAGGGCACGACATCCAGGAGCAGAATTTCCGTCAATTCGCCCGTGATGATTCCCGACTGGATGGCCGCGCCGAGTGCCACGGCCTCGTCCGGATTAATCGAGCGGTTTGGCTCCCTGTGGAATATGTCGCGGGCAATCTGCTGGACCGCGGGGATGCGCGTGGAACCGCCAACAAGAAGAACCGTTCCGATTTTGTCGGGCTTTAGATTGGCGTCCGAGAGCGCCTGTTCGCAGGGGCCTTTCAGGTTCTCCAGCAGAGGGGTGATGAGATTGATAAAGAACTCTCGGCTGATTTCGCGGTGAAAATGTTTGGGTCCGGAAGCATCCGCCACGATGAACGGCAGCGAAATTGTGGTCGAAGTCAGAGTCGAAAGTTCACATTTCACCTTCTCTGCCGATTCATAAATCCGCTGAAGCGCCTGGGGGTCTTGAGAGGGATCGCAGTGCGTTTCCTCGCGAATGGCTTTGAGCATCCATTGCACCATGGCATGGTCGAGGTTGTCTCCCCCGAGCTGTGTGTCGCCGTTGGTCGAAAGGACCTCAAAAATTCCGCCCGAGAGTTGCAGGATTGTGACGTCGAACGTTCCGCCGCCAAAATCAAAGACGGCGATTTTTTCCTCTTTGTCGCGGGCGATTCCGTAGGCGAGCGCGGCGGCGGTTGGCTCGTTGATGATCCTCAGCACCTCGATGCCCGCCATCTCGGCGGCCCGCTTGGTGGCCACGCGCTGGCTGTCGTTGAAGTGCGCCGGGACGGTCACGACCGCTTGCAGAACATCCTCTCCCAGGAAGTCCTCGGCTGTGGTTCTCATTTTTTTCAGGATTTCGGCGCTGACCTGCTCGGGCGCCACGCGGCGTCCGCCCTCAAGTTCGATCAGGGCGGAATCCTCCGGGCCTTCCACCACTCGGAAGGGAAACTCGCCCAGGCGCTCGCTCACTTCGCTAAACCGGCGGCCCATCAGGCGTTTGGCCGACCGCACAATCATCCGCGGGCTGGCCACCATCTGGCGCTTGGCCAGTTCGCCCACGATGGTCTCCTCTTCTTTAAACAAAACCACCGAGGGCGTGATCTTCTGGCCTTCCGAATTCAGTATTGTTTCCGCTTGAGACCCCTCAACAAAGGCGACGACGGAATTCGTTGTTCCGAGATCAATTCCTACGTGGCGGCTCATTGTGGACGGGCGCCTTTCTTCAGAAGAATTCCTCGCGCCTGGCAAGCGGAGCGTGGCGGCGGTCTATTTTCCCCCAATTCTATGCCATTCCGGCTCCCTTTTATGCCTCAGAAGCGGCGGGCGGGAAATTCCTGGCGGTGCCGATTCCTTTCACCGTGCCAGAGCCGCCTCCTACTTTTTCCCCGAGAACTTCCTTATCAGGCCGGCGAAGAAACTGTTGCCGTCCTTTCCCGCGGCTTTATCCTTCAGGGCGGCCAGTTGCGTCTTGGCCGTCAAGTTGGTGGGTTCCCATCGAAGCACGTCTTCGTAAAGTTTTTTAGCCGCCGTAACAGCCCCCGCCGTCTCGTGGATTTCCGCCAGGACCAATTTATATTCGATGTTATATGGGTCTTTTTCGATGGCGAATTGCGCGGCCTCGACGGCCCTTGTATAACTGCCCCGAGAACGGATCAAAGACACCGCCAACTTGAGATGATAATGCGGTTTTGTGTCGTCGTTTTGAATGGCGGCCTCGAAGAATGGAACCGCTTGCGCGAATTGGCGCGTATTGAAAAGCTGCATCCCCTTCACATAAGCCCGCTCGGCGATCCCCGTGCGCTGGGCAACCAGTTCCGATCCTTTGATGGATGCGCCGCTCGAAGCTGCTCTCGCGGCAGATGGCTCCGCTCCTCCCGACCCGCTGCTCTGCGATGCCGCTGGCGGCGCGGCTGCAACCGGGGCGGGCGCGGCGGAGCCTTGCGAAGGGCTTGCTCTCCCGCCTCCACTACTGGTGCTTCTCTGGCCTTTCAGACTGGCGTCGTATTCCTGGCGCTTGGATGCGTCCTTCAGAACATTATAGGCAGCGGACACGGCCGCCAGCATTTCTTCATTGCGCTTGCGCGATTCCGGATCGGGCGCTTTGTCCGGGTGCAACTTGCTGGCCAGGCCATAATAGGCCTTCTTGATCTCTCTTTCGGGAGAGTCGGGTGAAATCCCCAATATCTCATAGTAGGTCTTGGCCATGCGACTAAAGCCTGCAAGCCTTGGCGAATTCGATGGGCGTCTGCGCGAGATTCCATGCTGCTCCTCGCGCGCTCGCCTGGAACCATGCCATGTTCCAGACGCCCCATGCGTGGATCAAGCCCAAGAAACATCAAGAATTCCATGGCGTGGTTCTTTTTTGTTTGGTGCGCAATTTTGTTGCGGTGTTTTCGGGCGCATCTCATTTTTTTGCAGCGGTTGTAGGTGGGTTTGATGTTGTGGGAAT
>CAYUNT010000138.1:0-12546 GCA_964446285.1 uncultured Candidatus Sumerlaeota bacterium
AAGCCCGAAAATGTGTATAAAAGTCAGGCTCCACCCCAGGCTACCTTCTCGCGCCTCGTTGAGGCGCTTGGCGTAGTCCTCTTGCACCTCGTTGAGGCGCTTGGCGCCATCCGCGCCGCAGGTGGCCTCGCTGAAAGAAACGTGGCGGTTTCGCCTGCGGATGGACAAAAAAGGTGAGATGCGCCCAATTACTTCACTTTTCGAATGCCGCGCTTGACTATTGAGGATTTTTTCGCTATCAAGTAAATGGAGTTTTGGAATCGGCGCGGGGATGGCAGAATTTCTGCAATCCAGCAGCGCCTTTCATTCCTGCTGTATTGAATCTGTGCGCACCCATATTTCCGATGTGATTTTTTCCCGCAACGCAATGTGGTTATGCCGTTGCATCGTACGGTTGTTTGTGTTTTTAGCGATGGCAGTTCTGTCGGTTGCAAGCGCGTATGGCATTGAAAACATAAAGGTTTTATCCAAATCCCCCGAATTGCGTCCTGTGGGTGCTTTTGCGCCTGTATCGCTGCCCGGCTTGTTTTTGCCTTCCTCGACGCCTTCGCTTGCCGCTGCTGCTGAGATTACGCCCTTCGATTCGCAAACGCCAACGCCAGATCCAGTAACTCTATCGCCTACACTTACTGCGACGCCCGCCGCGACCCCCTCGGTGACGGCCTCAGCAACCCCTTCGGCGACGCCCTTGGCCACTTCCACGCCCGTCCTCGATTGCCCAGCCTCCGCGATTCTCAGGCTGACGCCTTCCATCCCCATTTCCATTCCGGATCAAAACAGCATTGGAGTGTCCAGCACCATCTCATCGACCTGGAATTGCACTATCGAGCAGGTTCGCGTAGGTCTGTCCATCAAGCACACATGGGTTGGCGATCTCTTTGTCCGGCTGACGCATGAACCCTCGGGGCGTTCCGTTGTCCTGATGGACCGCCCGGGCTATCCGCTTCGCGAGCTAGGGTGTGGCGGCAAAGATGTGGAGGCCATCCTTGACGACAGCGCGGCGTCTCCCGTGGAAGATGCCTGCGAAGCCATCAGCCCTGCGATTCATGGTTCGCTCATTCCGCAAGAACCTTTGGCGCAATTCGCCGGATGTTTGGCGCAGGGCCGCTGGACGCTTCAGGTGTCGGATCTTTCCAGCGGCGACACGGGCATGCTGCTCGATTGGAGCCTTGAATTTAGCCTTTCTCCTGCGCCGCCGACGCCAACCCCCACGCTATCTCCCACCCTTTCGCCAACTCCTTCGATTTCTATCTCACCCAGTCCGGACCCCTCACCTTCCGTTTCGCCTTCCGAGTCGCCCTCGCCCACGAATTCACCGACGCTTTCCCCAACGACTTCGCCCTCGGAAACAGAGTCTTGCACGCCAAGCCCCTCGCCTTCTCCTTCGGCCAGTCCTGCGCCCTTGTGCGAATACACATCGCTTTGGGCCTGGGATTCCGGCGGAAGCAGATTCATGGTTCTCGACGCGATTTCAGGTTCTTATCTCGGCTCCATTTTTTCGCCAGATATTCGCAGCCCGCTGGGAGGCATGGCCTGGACTGCGGATGGCGTTCATCTCATCGCCGCGGCAGGATTTCCCAAAGGGCAATTGATGGAAGTGGATGCAATTTCGGGGCAAATTTTGTCGAGCGTCCTTATAAATCCTCCGGTTAACATTGAAGCGCTGGCCACCTGCCCGAATGGCACGATCTTCGCCACGTTCCGTTCCGAGGACTCCACCGATACGCTTTTGGGGGCAGTAGATTGGGAGAGCGGCGAGGTTAAAATCATTGGTTCTCTTGGCCTCGATATTCTTTCAAGCGGGCTGGCTTGGAATTGCGCCCAGGGGCAACTGCTGGGCGTGGCCTCGACGCGCGAAACCACGGCATCGCAGGCCATTCTTTTTTCTGTGAATCTCCTCGATGGAAAAGCGCGGGAAATCGTCCGGCTGCGTCCCGCGTCCATGTCGCCTGAATCGGTGGAAATCACCACCGAGGGAGAAATCTGGATTGGCACCTCCGATGGCGATTTGTTTGGCGTGGACCCTTCCAGCGGGAAATGCAGCCTGGTCGCCGCAGGGCTTTCTCGCGGACCGATTCCCGCGCTGGCGTTCCGACAGGCCATCGGTCTTACTCCCACTCCAACCCTTACGCCAATCCCTTCGCCGACTCCTGAATTGTCTCCCTCTGCAACGCCAGACTTATCGCCAACCCCCACGGAATTTGCCACGGTCTATCCCACGGCTTCGCCAACTCCTTCTCATCCTTCTCCTTCCCCTTCGCCCTCTTCCGTTCCTTCCTGCCTGCTGGCGTGGACGGGCATATATTCCACCGTGGATTGGACCGGCCAGGAGATCAGCGGCCTTCATCCAGCATGGGATATTGGACTGTATCTGGACATCCAGAACAACGCCCCCACGGCACAAACCCAGCTGAGAGGAATTCTTGAGGCTGATGCCGGGACCACGGTCGTAATGTTTCGAGCCGAATCCGCTTATGGAGATGTCATCGCCCCGGGCGGGAAAGTCCTCAATACCGAGCCGTTTTTATTCCATCTCGACTCCGCCCATGCTTGCGGCGATCCTCTGGTGTTCACACTGCATCTGCAAAGCACCGAATCCGGTCCATGCGATCTGAAAATACTTCTTCCAGCGGGAAAATCCACCGAAACGACTGGCACACTGTTTTTCGAACCATTTGAAGATGGCGCTGAGCAATGGGCCGCATCCGGTCTTTGGCACCTGCAGGCGGACAGCCTATGCCCGGCGGCGGCGGGCTTTTCCGAGCCGCCTTATTCCAGCCCCAACCACGCGATGGTGTTCAATTCAGAAGACTCCTGTTCCTATGACATTTCCGCGCGCGCCCAAGGCATTGTGGAACTCATCCGTCCCGTTTATCTGCCTCCGGGGGCGTTCCCAACGCGGCTGGAGTTTCGCGATTTGGTCCAGACCGAAGATGTGGCCGGTTTTGACACGTATGGCGTGGAAGCCGCCATCGAGGGATCGGACGAATGGATTCTCATATATCGCGGATTTTTGTCCGGCGCGGCTTGGGATGCGCACGAGGCAGATTTGAGCGCATTTGCCGGAAAGCGAATCCGGCTGCGCTTTTTCTTTGATAGCATGGACGATCGCTTGAATGCAAATCTGGGCTGGTATATCGATGATATTCAGATTGTTGGAAATACCAGAGAATGCGAGGCGCCGCCAACAACCCCGTCGCCATCGTTATCGCCATCACCTTCGCCAACGCCATCTCCGACGCTGACCTTGTCTCCAACGCCCTCGATCTCACCTTCGTTGACTCCGACACTTTCTCCGTCCCCGACTTTATCACTGACGCCATCCTCATCGCCAACTCCGACCCCGGAACCTTCCGCAACTCCATCTCCTTCCCCATCGCCGTCCGAGACTCTGACCGCGAAGCCTTCCGAGTCGCCATCTCCGACGGCCTCTCCGTCTCTGACTGCGTCTCCATCCCCGTCCTTGACAGAAACGCCATCTGAAACGCCCACAGAAACCCCCTCACCTTCTCTTTCTCCTTCTCCGACTTTCTCTCCGTCGGAAACTCCCTCTCCTTCCCCTTCACTTTCCCCGTCACCTTCTCTGTCTTCTACTCCCAGCCCCTCACCAAGTGAATCACCCAGCCTAACACCGACCGAGACGCCCTCACCTTCACCCAGCGCGTCTCCTTCGGACTTGCCTGCGGAAACGCCCACGGAAGCCCCTACGCCACCCACCCCATCGTTCACACCGTTTCCCACGCCGACGCCATTTCTTCCCTTTGTGGACACAGACGGAGATGGATTTTTCGATTTCGCCGAAGTTCTCTTGAATTCGGATTATTCGAATCCCCATTCCAAGCCCCCATTGGGCGACGTGAACGGAGACGGAACAACGAACCTGCTTGATGCCACATGCCTGGCGCGTCTGGTTCGCGACGGCGCGAGCGACTACAATCCGCTGTTTGATCTCAACCTCGACGGCGCTGTTGATCATGCGGATGCGATTGTTCTATACAACTGGGCGATTGGAACGCCAGGATTCGAGGGCATTCCAATCACGAATGGCGCGAGTGCGGAATAAACGCCTATCTGAAAACATCTGGCGGCTTTGACGTCCTATATGATCCGACATTTTCAGTAGATTGGGCATCTTTCCCAAGATTTCCGGTGGCTTGGACGTCCCGTCCAAGATTCTCTTTTCGCTTTCCAGGCGGGCGTCAATGAAGACCGTGTCAGGACTCTGGAATTCTGTTAGCCCGCTTTAGCGGGCTGTTCTTTGCCCCATGCTTTAGCATGTGGAGACAGAAGGCAAAATCCCTCTTTTGCAGCGCGCTTCAGCGCGGCTTATTTGCACTGCTTTAGCATCTGCAATTGTCCGGCAAAGAGAGTTTGGTTTCATATTATGCCTCGTGCGCTTTTGCTTAATCCTTGGATCACGGACTTTTCCGCTTTTGATCTGTGGGCGTGTCCACTCGGGTTGTTGAGCCTGGGCGGCGTACTGCGCCAAGGCGGGTGGGATGTGGATTTTGTGGATTGCACGGACCGGCATCATCCATCGCTTGGCGAGCGCGCACCCCGAGAACGCCACTTCCACATCGGCAAATATCCAGCCAAGGAAATTCCGAAACCGCCCGCCCTGCAATGGGTTCCGCGCCGGTTCAAACGTTACGGCGTTGCGCCGGAAATCGTGGCGGACGACATGGCCGGATTGCCGCGTCCGGACATCATTTTGGTCACATCGCGCATGACCTATTGGTATCCGGGCGTCGCGGAGGCCATCGCGCTATGCCGCCGCGTATTTCCCGGCGCGCCGATCATCCTTGGCGGAACTTACGCGACACTTTGTCCCGATCATGCGCGCGCAGTGTGCAAGCCCGACCTGGTGTTTGAGGGCGAGGGCGAATGGGCGCTGGCGCGGCTGATCGAAAAAACGACGGGGCTGCCCCTGCGCACGCCGGGAGCAAGGGGAGGTGATAAATCGCTTTTAGCATCAAAGGAAAACAGCGGGCTGGAAGATGTGGGGGATTCGCTCGATGCACTTCCCATGCCTGCATTTGACTTGCTTCGCTCGAAGTCCGCGCTGGCCATCGAAACCACGCGCGGATGTCCGTTCCGCTGCGCCTATTGCGCCTCGGCGGCGCTTCATCCGCGCTTCCGCCGCAAATCCCCTGCCCGTGTGGCCGATGAAATTCAATGGGCCGTCGAGTCGCTTGGAACCGAAGACATTGCGTTTTACGACGATGCGCTGCTGCTCGATTCCGCGCGACACTTCGAGCAGATCGCGGCGGAGATTCTCGCGCGCGGGCTGCGCGGGCGCGCGCGGTTCCATACGCCCAACGGACTTTTCGCTGCCTGCATCACGGAATCCACGGCGCGCGCCATGCGCGAAATCGGCGTCGAGACCGTCCGCCTCAGCCTGGAAAGCGCAAGCGCCGCGCGCCTTCGCGAATGGAACCGCCGCAGCGGTCCCGACGATTTTGCCTGCGCCATGCGCCATTTGCGGGCCGCGGGATTCCGGCGCGACCAAATTGGCGTCTATATTTTGTGCGCTATGCCGGGCCAGAGCGCCGAGGAAGTGCGCGAATCCATCGACTTTGCAATCGCGCAAGGCGGCACTCCGCGACTCGCCGAATTTTCGCCCATCCCTGGCACGCCCGAATGGAACCGCGCCCTGGCCGAAAACCGCCGCGCCGCCGACCCAGCCCGCACACCGCTTCCACAGGATCGCGAGGCTCCACCTTGGGATCGCGAGGCTCCGCACTCGCTGTTATCGCGGGATTGCGAGCCTCCGAAATGGGATCGCGAGGCTCCGCACTCGCGTCTGATTACTCACGCCTTTGATGATACTCGCTCATCGCTTCCCGCCAAACCCTTGCCCCTCGCCGACGAACCGCTTCTGCACAACAATTCGATTTATTATTGGGCTTCCGGCGCGATGCCCCCCGACACCCTCAACTCCCTCAAACGATATGCGACAGAAAAAGCCGCTTCCGCCGACGGAATAAGCTAAAATCAAGCCTGACGCGAAACCATGCACCTACTTTCTTATCTCCTGTCCCATACGTCCCATTCGTCCCATAGGTCCCATCCCTGCCACTCAACAGCGGGCATTTGAATCGGCATACGGCCCCAATGGCCCGCTTAGCCTCCTCGCAACTCCCAATTCGCCGCCTGCGACTTCTTCTCTGCTCACCGTTCACTTGCCGCTGATCACTTCTTCCCTCTCACCCTTCTTTCCCTTCTGTTCCCAAGTCCCAACTTCAGGCCAGCCTTTTACCCAACTTCTCCATCTTTTCTGATATAACACCGTTTTCTCCCCCTCTGCCTTAATGGCCGTTCCAATACCGTCCAGGGTAAGGCGTCCTACATACACCTTCACCCCAGGGGACAACTTTTATTACAAAACCATTCAGAGTGCTCCACTGCGGATTTCTCTAAACCCATGAGATGTAGTCTCCGCTGATGCCCACAAATTGCCCTACCAAAGCTGACCTGGCCATGCGTCAAGTTGGTCCCATTTTATTCCATCAGTCTCATTTGTCCTATAGGTCTCATTGAAGGGATCCCTGAAAAAGCGGTCAGCATGAATTTGTCCTTTCTTTTCCGTGCTTTACATGCCATGCTTTTCTTGATTGATTCAGGTGGATTGTTGGCAATCGTTTCTGGCCCGCTTCCAAATCTGGGGGAACTCGCAAAAGCGAGAAAAGGCATGGTGGCCTATGGACGGAACAGAACCATTGAATGGCTTTCGAGAGAGCACTGAAGCCCCTATTTTTACAATAATTGTGGGCAAACAGGGAAATCTGACTTTTGCCGGCGCAAATCCTGCATTCGAGGCTATTACCGGCCTTTGCATTCAGGACCTTGCCGGGATGCGAATAGATGAGGCGCCGGGTTTGACTGCCGAGAGCGCGGCGGCCCTGGAAGCGAGTTGTCGGCGCTGCCTGGAGCGCGGCGAAGATGTCCTCCTCGAAAAGCCTCTGGTCTTTGGCGGCGCGGCGAAATGGCCGCTGACTCAGCTCTCTCCATTGCGTGATGAAAAAGGGCGTCTCACGCGAATAATCGGCCTGGGCCTTGCCGCCGTGAAGGCCGCGCGGGCGGAGGAGAAAATGAAACGGTCCGAGTGGCGAGAGGCCGCCCAGGCTCGTATCGCGAACATCTTCCTGACTGTCCCTGATGAGGCAATGTATGGCGAGGCGCTGGCGGTGGTTATCGAGGCGACGGAAAGCCAGTTTGGCGCTTTTGGATACATCGCGGATAACGGGGACCTTGTTATGCCGAGCATGACAAGAGGCGTCTGGGATGAATGCCAGGTTCCCGAAAAATCCATCACTTTCCCTGCTTCGACTTGGGGCGAGAGCTTGTGGGGGCGGGCAATTCGCGAGCAAAAAACCTTTTGCTCCGACGGCCCTTTCCATACGCCCAAGGGACACATCCATATCGATCATTTTCTGACGACGCCCATCGTGTATGGGAGCAAGACAATCGGACTGCTTTCCGTTGCCAACCGCACGCAGGGTTACACCGATGAATGCGTGGCTTTGCTGGAGAACATTGCAGCCCACATTTCGCCAATCCTCAACGCGAGAGTGCAAAGAGACCGGCAGGCGGAAGAACGCAAGCGGGCAGAGAAGGCGCTTCAGGATGCGAACGATCTGCTTCGGGCAATCATCGAAGCCGCCCCGGTGGCGATCATAGGTCTGGATTTGGATGGCAAGGTCCGCACGGTGTGGAACCCAGCGGCGGAGCGGATGCTCGGTTGGCGCGCCGAAGAGGCGATGGGCCGCTACCTGCCGTCGGTCCCCCTTGAGAAAGAGGAGGAGTTTCAACGGTTTCGCGAGCGGATTCGAGCTGGATTGACCCTGAATGGCGTGGAGGTTAGCCGCCAGAAGCGCGACGGCGCGCCGATTGACTACGCCATTTACGCCGCGCCTTTGCACGACGCGGAAGGCCGCATCTCCGGCAACATCGCCGTGCTGGTGGAAACAACACAGCGCAAGCGGGCAGAGGAAGCGCTTCGAGAAAGTGAAAGGCGTTACAAGCAACTGCTTGGCTCAGTCACAGATTACATCTATACGGTGCAGGTCGAGAATGGTCGCGCTGTTTCCACAGTCCACGGTCCAGGCTGTGCGGCAGTAACAGGCTACACACCAGAGGATTACGCGGCTGACCCGTATCTGTGGTTGCGGATGGTTCATGAGCCGGACAGGCCGGCGGTAACAGAGCAGGCCGCCAGGCTCCTGTCTGGGGAAGCCGTGGAACTGCTGGAGCACCGCCTTATTCATCGAGATGGGTCTTTGCGCTGGGTTCGGCATACTACTGTGCCCCGCTACGACGAACATCGGACCCTAATCGCCTATGACGGTCTGATTGAGGACATCACCGAACGCAAGCAGGTGGAAGAGGTCCAGCGCCGCCTGAATCGTGAGCTGCTGGCAATAAGCAGCTGCAACCAGCTACTGATGAGGGCGGTTGACGAACAAACATTGCTTGACGAAGTTTGCCACATCATCTGCGACGTGGCAGGTTATCGAATGGCCTGGGTGGGATACGCAGAACGCGATGAGGCCAAGACAGTGCGTCCCGTGGCGTGGGCTGGCCTCGACAGCGGGTATGTTGCCGATGCGCGACTCTCCTGGGCAGAGGACACGGAACGCGGACAGGGACCTGCCGGAATAGCTATCCGAAGCGGCAGCGCAGTGTATGTTCAGGATTTCGCCACCGACCCTCGAATGGCTCCCTGGCGCGAGAACGCCCTGCAGCGGGGCTATCGCTCCGGAATCGCTCTGCCTCTCAAGGACGAAAATGAGACGGTATTTGGCGTCTTGCTGATTTATTCCGCCGAGCCAAATGCCATCACGCCGGACGAAATTCGGCTCATGGAGGAACTGGCAAACGATTTGGTCTTTGGCATTGTCTCCCTGCGTGTCCGCGCCGGACAGAAGCGGAATGAAGATATCAACGCGTCGCGGCTGCATCTTGCGCAATTCTCGCTCTCCCATTCCTTGGACGAGTTGCTGGAAGAAACGCTGAATGAAGCGGAGAAACTGACCGGGAGTCTCATCGGCTTCTTTCATTTTGTCGAGGCGGATCAAAAGAGCCTGACACTCCAGAACTGGTCCACACGCACCAAACGGGAATTCTGCAGGGCAGAAGGCAAAGGGCTGCACTATGCCATATCTGAAGCCGGAGTATGGGTGGACTGTATATATCAACGCGGGCCTGTCATTCACAACGACTACGCCTCCCTGCCTCATCGCAGGGGCATGCCAAAAGGCCATGCCGCAGTAATCAGAGAACTCGTTGTGCCCGTGTTTCGGGGCGAGAAGGCGACGGCTATCCTGGGAGTCGGGAACAAACCCACAGACTACACTCAAGCCGATGTTGAAACCGTGTCGCTGCTTGCCGATCTGGTGTGGGAAATCGCCGAGCGCAAGCGGGCGGACGATTCACTGCGTAAAAGCGAGGAAAAGTGGCGTCTGCTCTATGAAAATCTGCCGGGCGGCAGTTACATTGTGAATAAGGACCAAATCATCGAGGATGTGAACGACGTCCTTTGCGTTCTGACTGGCTATCAAAGAGAAGAACTGGTAGGGCAATCGTGCAGCGTTATTTGCCCTAAGGGGCCGTGCAAATGCCCCATTTTGGATCTGGGAAAACCATATATCGACAACGACGAAACAACGATAAAAACAAAAGACGGCCGGCTGATTCCGATCCTCAAAAGCGCGAGGAAAATCCCCATCGCGGAAAAGGAAGTTATTGTCGAGAGTTTCCAGGACATTACAGAACGCGTTCGCGCCATGGAGGATTTGCGCAAATCCGAAGAGAAATACAGAACATTGTTTGCAAGCGCATCGGAGGGCATCCTCGTGGCGGACCTTGAAACCAAGCGCTTTGTCTCAGCGAATCCGTCCATGTGCATGATGCTGGGATATTCCGAGGAGGAGTTGCGGCAGCTGACGGTTTTCGACGTTCATCCAAAAGAGGATATGGATCAGGTCCTGGCGGAATTCAGGGCACAATCTCGTGGCGAAAAGATTCTGGCCTCCGATATTCCCTGCTTGAGAAAGGATGGGAAAGTCATATTCGCGGACATCCATGCGGCCCAGGCCTTTATCGAAGGCAGGAAATGCAACATTGGATTCTTTACAGACATCACCGAACGCAAGCGGGCGGAAGAAGCGCTGCGAGAAAGCGAAACGCGCGTAAGGCGAAAACTCGATGCCATCCTATCGCCCGAAGCGGATATAAGTGCCCTGGAACTCTCCGACATCGTCGATAGCGAGAAAATCCAGAGGTTGATGGATGAATTCTACCAATTGACCCATGTTGGCATCGGCATCATCGACCTTAAGGGCAATGTCTTGGTGGGAACCGGCTGGCAGGACATTTGCACGCAGTTCCACAGGGTCAATCCAGAGTCTCGCCAGTTGTGCATGGAGAGCGATCTCGAACTCAGCCGCAACGTGCTTCCGGGCACATTCAATCTTTACCGGTGCAAAAACAACATGTGGGATATGGCTACGCCCATTATGCTGGGCGACAGGCATGTGGGCAATATCTTCCTGGGGCAATTTCTGTTCGATGACGAAACGCCGGACTATGAGGTTTTCCGTCAACAGGCACGCCGATACGGATTCAATGAGGACGAGTATCTTGCGGCGCTTGACCGCGTTCCGCGATGGAGTCGGCAAATGGTCAACGCGGCGATGTCCTTCTATGCCGCCTTTGCGGGCATGATCGGCAATCTGAGTTATAGCAACATCAAACTTGCGAATGCGCTGGAAGAGCGCAAGCGGGCGGAAGAGGCGCTGCGCGAGAGCGAAGCCAAAATGCGCGGCATTTTGGACAATGTGGAAAGCGGAGTAGCTCTCATCAGCCCCAAGATGGAAATACTTGAGCTAAACCGGCGGATGCGAGAGTGGTTCCCCAGCGTTGAGCCAGGCCAGCGTCCGGCCTGCTATCGCACGTTCAACGATCCGCCGCGCGAAGCGATCTGCGAATACTGCCCGACCTGCAAGACGCTGCAGGATGGCTTGGTTCATGAAGCTACAACGCAAACGCCAAGGAAAGACTCGATCCGCAATTATCGCATAGTTTCCTCCCCGGTCTTTGATGCGTCGGGCAAGGTTGGCGCGGCCATCGAAATGGTCGAGGACATCACCGAAAGGCTTTCTCTGGAGTCTCAGCTTCGCCAAGCCCAGAAAATGGAATCGGTCGGGCGTCTGGCGGGTGGTGTCGCCCACGATTTCAACAACATGCTTTCCATTATCAACGGCTTTGCGGAACTGGCGTCCGACTACGTGCGCGAGGGCGACCCGATCCGGGATCATCTTCAGGAAATTCTGAACGCGGGGCGCCGAGCCGCCACCTTAACCCGCCAGCTTCTTGCATTCAGTCGCAAGCAAGTGCTCATCGCCGAAGTTCTCGATCTGAATGCGCTGATCGCTGGCATCGAAAACATGCTCAAACGCCTGATCGGCGAGGACATCGAACTGGCGACTTCGCTCGCTTCTGACCTATGGGGGACCAAAGCGGACCGAGGCCAAATCGAGCAGATCATTCTGAATCTCGCCGTCAATGCGCGCGACGCAATGCCAGACGGCGGAAAACTCACAATTGAGACTGCAAATGTCGAAATAGATGAGCTTTATGCCAAGGCGCATATTGGAGCCACAGCCGGGCCGTATGTGATGCTTGCCGTCACGGACAACGGCCATGGCATGAACGCGGAGACCCTCGCTCATGTGTTCGAACCCTTTTTCACGACCAAGGAAAAAGGAAAAGGCACAGGGCTGGGGCTTGCCACTGTTTACGGCATTGTGAAGCAAAGCGGCGGCAGCATTTGGGTTTACAGCGAAGTGGGCAAGGGAACCACATTCAAGGTGTATTTGCCGCGCGCGGAGGAAGCCCCGGCGCCCGCGAAACCGCCGCGTCCGTCCTTCCGGGCCGGCGCGGGAGAAACCGTGCTTGTTGTGGAAGATGAGGAAGCGGTCCGGCATTTTGTCGCCGCCGTGCTGAAGCGCGGCCGATACAATGTGGTTGAAGCCGGAAGTGGCGGAGAAGCCCTTCTCGCGGTTGAACGGCTCGGCGGGCGAATCGATATGCTTGTCACAGACGTCGTCATGCCGCAAATGGGCGGACGCGAACTGGCCGAGCGCCTTGCCCAGTCGAACCCTGGCATGAAAACTCTTTTCATGTCAGGCTATCCCGACCGATCCGTCGTCCATAACGGCGTCCTGGAGAAGGGGGCCATGTTCATCCAGAAGCCTTTCAAAGGAGAAGATTTGCTCGATAAAATCCGGCAGATTCTGGAGCACGGCGACGCCTAGTGCTTCGTGACATTTGATTTTGCGGTCTGGAATCTCGATGCCATGCGGATTTCCTCGAAAAGAACAGAAACCTCAATGCAGCGTGGTTCCTGGGAAAATGTGATGGGCGATGAATGGCTGTTCTTGATCCCTGAAAACCAGGCGCGTGGTTGTGCTTCCTGAGCGCCGCAGGCGCGCTCGCCTTTGGCTCAGGGTGTGGCGTAGAGAACAGCGGATTGCAGGGTGTTTT
>CAYUNT010000139.1:0-12471 GCA_964446285.1 uncultured Candidatus Sumerlaeota bacterium
CTTTTGCTCCTTCAGAGCAAATTCAGGGAACAGAATTACGGGAAATTGGTATTACTTGCGCAATGGCGGAGAAGCTTGCCGCGCGAGTGCGCTGGCGCCTATCGCACGCAACGCGCCCATGGAAAATTCCCAAATATGCTCCGTCAGATGCGCAATGGTCTCTTCGTCATAAGTGCAGTATGAACTGACCCGGGCCACCGTGGCAGGCGCATGGTGAAAAAGCAGGCATTGTGCCACAATGCTCAGCGCACAGTCGTCCAGCACTCGGGAATTAGCGGCTTTTCCGAGGATTTCCGCCGCGATGGCGCGTATTTCGGCATGAACCGGAAGCGAGCATTTTTCGACAATTAAATCCAGTCCGATTGTGGGATTGGCGGACTCGTTGAAAACGAGTTTGAGCAGGCGCATCGGGCGATCCGCGCCAAGAAGATTGGATAGAATGTTGCGAATATGCATGCGAAGGCGGTCGGGCGCAGGGGCATTCGAATCTAGACCCGCCGGATGGACAAGGTGTTTGAAATTCTCAATGTTGTATTCGAGAACGGCCAGGTAAAATTGCTGTTTGTCGCCGAAGTGATAATTCACAGCGGCAATGTTGGCTTTTGCCAAGCGGCAGATTTCGCGAAAGGTCGCTCCCTGATACCCTTTCTCGGCAAATACGTCGGAGGCGGCTTCGAGGAGTCGAATTCGTGTGTGCAGGCTGTTTCGGTCCATAAAAATTTATACGGCACCCGTTTCAAACGTGCGTTTCAATCATGCATTTACCCGCTCGCCGGTCAAGCGCAAATTTCAAATGCGCAGGCTCATTTCCGCCAAAAGCAATGCTAAAACCGCGGAAAATTCGCCGAGAGGCGCCTTTTCCATATTCGTTGCGGGCGCGCTATCCCTTGACGGAGCCGAGCGTGAGGCCGCCGATAAAGAACCGCTGGAAGAAAAAGAATAGGATCAGAATCGGCGCCACTGCGATCACCGAACCTGCGGCGATGTATTGCGTTTTGTCGATGAACGCGCCCGAAAGTTTGGCCACCGCGATGGGCAGAACGAATTTGTCGTCGGACTGAATGATGAGCAGCGGCCAGAGGAAATTGCTCCAGCTGCTGACGAAGATGAATATCCCCAATGCGGCCAGCGCGGGCTTGGTGAGCGGAAGCATAATCATCCACCATGTGCGGAATTCGCCCGCGCCGTCGATGCGCGCCGCTTCCTCAAGGTCCTTGGGGATAGTTGCGTAATACTGTTTGAGCAAATAGATGCCAAAAGCGCCCGCCGCGCTTGGAATCACGATTCCAATGAGCGAATCGGCCAGACCAAGGCGGAGCGCCAGCACAAACAACGGGATCATATACAGTTGAAAGGGAATCATCAGGGTGCTCAGGATGAGCAGGAAAATCAGGCGCGAACCAGGGAATTCCATGCGCGCCAGCGGATAGGCGGCAAGCGAGCACAACACGAGATTCGACCCCACACACAAGACGGAAACGATGACGCTGTTGAGAAACGCCCGAGCGAAACCGAAACTCTTCCACACTTCGACATAGTTGTCGAAGGTTGGATGCGGCGGAATGAGTGTCAGATCGTAGATGTTGCCGCTGCCGCGCATCGCAATCGAGATCATCCACAGAAACGGCCCCACAAACACGAGCAGCAACGCGCACAAAACCGCATAGCGAATCGCCAGGCCAAGGCGGGTTCTTGGGGCGAAGAGTTCAGGCTCTTTTTTGGGGGAGGCTTTCATAGGCAGTCCAGAGAGAGGAGTTGTGGGTTGTGAGTTGTGGGTTGTGAGAGAAGAAGTGGGCAGTGGGCAGTGAACAGTGGTCAGTGACCAGTGAGCAGCAGTTAGCCGAATGTAAGTTAAGAGTTGGGAGAGAGGAATTCACGGGCGGAAATTGAGAAAAGTCAGGTTCGGTAGGCGCGATCCATAGAGCGGACGGCGATGGAGGTGAACACAAACAGTATGACAAACAGCACGACGCCCATCGCGCAGGCATATCCCATGCGCAGGTCGCCGGCGTTCTGCATGTCAAAGCCCATGCGATAGATTTCATACACCATCGTGGAGGTTCGCACGCGGCCCTGGGTCATCATGTAGATTTCCTCGAACACCTGCAGGGCGCTGATGGCCGAAAGAATGCTGACAAGGCTGATGGTCGGCCACAATTGGGGAACCGTCACATGGCGGAAGACCTGCCAGGCGTTCGCGCCGTCGATGCGCGCGGCCTCGATCAGGCCAGGCTGCACGGCCTTGAGCGCCACAATGAACATAACCATGTAATACCCCAAACCTTTCCAAATGGTGACGGTCATGATGGTCCACAGGGCAAGTTTTTCGCTGGTGAGCCAGGGAATACCTTTCGAGATCGTGCCCATCGACATCAGCAGGCGGTTGAGCAGGCCGTTGTCTGTGTTGAAGATCAGGCTCCACGCATAAGCTACGACGACCATCATCGTGACCACCGGCGCATAGTAACAAGCGCGGAAGAAATCGATAAACCTTATGCGCGGTTCGACAAGAATAGCCAGCGCAAGAGACAGGCCGATAATCACCGGCACCACAAGCAGGTAGAGGAACGAGTTTTCCATGGCGCGCCAAAATGCCTTGTCGCCCGCCAGTTTTGTGAAGTTTTCCAATCCGATGAAGTGGTTGTTTGGCGATCCGGGCAGATAATCCCAAAACGCAAGCCCCAGCGCGTGGAGCATGGGATACAGTTGAAACAAGGCGATAACCGCCAGGGGGGGCAGGAGAAACGTATAGGCGATGGCCGTTCGGCGCCGCGCGGCGCTATTGAAGGATGTCATTCCAGCGTTCCTCCGCATATTTCAGCGCCTCGGGCGCCTCGCGCCGTTTGAGCAGGACGTCTTCCATAATTTCCTCAAATACACGCGCCAAATCGGGATTGGGCATCGCCTGATAGATGCGACCCTGGCGGGCCTGCATGGCGCTGATGCGGCGCGCCTCGTCTTCGAGCGTCGGCCCTCCGGCAGAGAAATACGGATCGTCGAGCGCCGCCGTCACACTCGGGATGATTGGCGTCAGATGAGCGAATTTGAGCTGGTTTTCCGCGTTGGTGAGAAACACGCCGAATTCCGCCGCGAGCGCCGGGTATTTCGACTGCGCAGAGAGCGAGAAGGTGTGCAAATCCACAATATAGGTGTGGTTGTCCTTCCAGGTCATTAGCGGAGCGATCATCATTTTGGCATACAGATCGGGCGCATCTGCCTTGACCCGGCGCAGGAATTGCGGACCGTTGGCCATCGCGGCCAGTTGCCCCGTGTTGAAGAGCTCGATCGGGCGGCGGTGCGTCGCCGTCAGAACCTCGCTCGGGATCAGGCCGTCGCGGTAGAGGTCGGTCCAAAACTTGAAAACTTTTACGCCGCGCGGAGTATTGAACGCCGCGTGCTTTCCGTCTTCCGAGAGGAGCGGCACAGAAGCTTCGCTCAGAAACAAGCGCAACGACGGGCCTTCCATCAGGATCGGGAACACGAAGTATTTTCCGGTCTTTTCCCGGATAATGCGGGAATACTCGGGAATGTCATCGGTGTTGCGGGGGAATTTCGCCGGATCGAGGCCCGCTTGTTCGAGAATCTCGCGATTACAGAACATCACGCCCGAGGATGAATACCAGGGAAGGCCATAGGTGCGTCCCTGGAAGATGCAGGCGTCTTGCATCAGCGACGGCACATAAGCATCCAGGTCCTTCTTGGCCACAAACGGGTCGAGCGGCTGGACATAGCCCATTTTTACGAAGCCGGGTATGGATTCCGACGGCAGGTTGATGAGGTCGGGAGCCTTTTCCGCCATGAAAGACGTAACCAACTTCATGTTGTAGCTTGGATAGGGAAGATCGAGCCAGTGGATTTTCACATCCGGATGCAGCGCCTCGAACTCCGCGATTCGATCGAAAAAATACTGATCGAAAACCGGGCGCAACTGCATCGTAAGAAACGAAATTTTCTTTATTCCCTCTTCGGATTCCTTTTTGGGCGGGCGGCAGGCGGAAGGCAGCAAGACCAGCATAGCCAAAAGAAGCACAGACGCCACGCCGCACGCCACGCCGCGCATCCCCAAACGCCTTATGGGAAAAGGAAGAATCCGCCACCAGGGCGCCGCAGTTTTCACAATCCCATCACCTCTTCTGGCTTGCCAGGAACTATGGAGCGCCCGGAACGCATACGATATTCGTTCATTGCGATCATTTGACCCGCCTTGCGCGCCTCTTCGCCCGCGAAGGCAAGCAAATGCCCCTCGACGGCCAAGTGCAACGACTCGGCGGCAGCGGCAAAGTCGCCATTGTCCACGCGGCGCAAAAGCGTCCGAATCGCCCCTTCGTCGCCTCCGCTGTGCTCGTCGCCTTCGCTGACTTTCACCAGGAACACTTCCGGGCGCGCTTGCGTGGGGCGGCCTTTGACAAAACGCAACACCGCGATTTCGGATTTCTCCAGATGCCCATTCAACTCGCCTTCCGTCCCGATGATGCGAATCGTGCGGAAACAGTCATAACTGCCCGCCTCGACGGCAAAGTGGAGCGACGCGCCCGACTCGAATTGCCCAATGACGAGCTGATGATCGACAACCGTATTGTCGTTTAGGAAAACGCAATTGCCATAGGGGCCGCGTTCAATTGCCTGGCGGCGCGCTTCGAGCGAGGTATCCACGGACGGCACATTGGCGGGCCAGCGCGGCTCGGGGGTCAGATACATGGCCGGGGCGTAAAACGGACAGGCCGATTGCGCCGGGCAGCCGTCCATGCACCGGCGCGTGGCTCCGGGAGGGGCGTTTTCCTTGATGAACATCTTGCGCGATCCGACGGACGCCACGCGCGAAATCGGTTCGCCGGCGAGCCAGATCGCCAAGTCCATATCGTGGCAGCATTTGGTCAGCAGAAGCGGGCCGGACTCGTCTTCGCGCCGCCAATTGCCGCGGACGTAACTGTGCGCGAAGTGCCAGTATCCTACGTTTTCATGAAGAATGAACGAGATGGGGCGTCCGATGCGCTTTTCTTCGAGAATCCGTTTCACGAGCAAATAAAACGGCGTGTGGCGCAGCGGATGGGCGATCTGGACCATGCGCCCGAGTTCGCGTGCCTTGCGTTCGATCCGAAGGCAATCTCCCGGCGCGGTGGCCATCGGCTTTTCCAAGAACAAATGATAGCCGGCATCGAGCGCGGCCAGGGCCGCATCGCGATGCATGGCGTCGTTTGTGGCGATAAAGCAAAGCGGCGCAAAAGCAGGGCGTGACAGCAATTCCTCATACGAGGCAAAACACGCCTCGGGCGCGATGCCATGCGCGCGGGCAAATGCGTTGCGGCGGGCTTCGTTTGCTTCCGCCACTGCCACAAAACGCAAATCATCGGGAAATCGCTCGGCGAAACCTCCCAAGATGTCGGTTCCGCGGCGTCCCGCGCCGATGAGAACGGCTGTGTGGAGTGTCATGCGCCGGCTTGCTCCTTCCGAGGTGAAATAGGGCCGCCAATTCGCCACGCAATGTCTGCGACCCGGGGGATTGCCCAAAAAAGAGAATGAAGGCCGTTTAACCGATTAACCCTTGCGCGCCGAATCCCCCCTGGACAACCCTTTGCCAGGCGAGTGCGCAGCCTCGGGCTGTTCATCAAGTCTCTTTTGCCACTTGCGGTTCAAGTGGAAAACCTTTCGCGGAATGCGGATAGGAGAAAAAAATGACCGGATCTTCTTTACGTTCCATTTCCCGGCAGGGCGCGTTCTCTCCACGCACCCTGATTTTCATGTGCCTGGGAGCAATTCCCATGATGTCCGCCTTTTCTCCTGTTGATTCCGGCGCCGCAACCGAGCGGTTTCCCACGTATATCGAAGCCAAATGCGGCGACATGCAGTTTCGCTATGACCTTTACAACGGCGTATTGCTCGATGTGCGCGACATGCAGATGATCCGCGGCAATTCGCTGTTTTTCGTAAAGCCCGGATGGACGGGGCGCGTCTATGGACTCGAAGACAATCCGCGCATTTTTGAAAATGCCGTGGTGAAAAAGTCCGATTCGATGACGACAATTGTCCTGACCTTCGAGGCAGCCGATGCGCCCAATCCGCCCATCGTCGGCACGCAAACGATCACGCTTTCCGCCGACAATTCGATCCGCTTCCGATTGGCGTTTCGCATGACGCAGGACGTTGCGGCCCTGCTCGAATGGGGGGTCGGGCAGATGGCCGCCGCGCCGATGCTGGGCGCCGCCTTCAAAGGCGAAACAGCCAAGGGCAAGGTCGAGGGCATCATCCCGGTCGAATGCCCCGGCCCGACCATCGAGGAAAGCACTGTGGCAAAGGCGATTCGCCGCCTGGAAATTCAGTCGCGCCTGGGGCCGATTGTGATCGAGGCCAACGACGAGTCGAAATTGCTCTTTTTCGATTATCGCAAGAACCGCTGGGCACAGGAAGATAAGCCCATTTTCTGGCTTGGGCATTATGAAGACACGGTCAAGGCGGGAAAGGATTATGTGCTTGAGGCCACGTTGCGCTTTCCGCCGCGCAACAAGCCCGCCTCGCAAACCGCCGAGCCGGAGGTTCAGACCGCGCGCACGAAGAAAATCTCGAAGGCGCTGATGCCGCTTCGCGAAGAACGGCCGCTGATCCCAACGCCGAAAAGTTACAATCCTACGAAAGACCGAATGCCGCTGAGCGGCAAGACGCGCATCTATCTGGGCGCAACGCCATCGCCAGAAGTCGAGCAGGCGCTTGGCTTCTTTCTGCGCGATCTGAAGGAAATGTGCGACATTGCTCCGGATGTGATTCGTGAGGACCCGCCGGCGCGCCCGCCAAAAGGATCAATCTTGCTCAGCGTCGGCACGGGCAAGTCGCCAGCCGCCGATTTCTGCGCCGAGGCCGGACTGAAGCCTCCTGACTCGGAGGAAGGCTACCGGCTGCGCGTCACGCGCAACGCCGCCGCCATCGCCGCGCCCAATCCGCGCGCACTCTTCTATGGATTTACGACGCTGGCGCAGTTGATCCAGGTCGATGAAAACGGCGTCTCGCTGCGCGGGGCGGAAATTGTTGATTATCCGTCGCTCCCCTTCCGAGGCATTCACTGCCACTCGAGCGCCGTGGCGCCCGATGAGATCATCCGCGCCGAACGCGAGTTGATGGCGCGCTTTAAAATCAACAAGTTCGTCTTTGAATGTTCGCACATGATCTGGGACAGCCACCCGGAAATCGCGCATCCGCGCTATGGCATGAAGAAAGAGGACGGGCGGCGCATCGCCAAGGCGGCAGGCGAGAATTTCCTGGAAATCATCCCGCTTGTTCAGTCGCTCGGACACTGTGAATGGATTTTCACGAACGATAAAAACCTCGATATCGCCGAAGACCCGGAAACGCCTTATGCCTATTGTCCGACGAATCTGCGGTCGTATGATTTCATTTTCTCTGTCTATCAGGAGGCGCTCGACCTCTTCAAGCCGCGCGTCTTCCACATCGGACACGACGAAGTCTCGATGCGCGGGCGCTTCCCGTATCGCAGCAAGGACAGCGGAAAAACCGCAGCGGAGTTGATCGTCGATGACATCAACAAACTGCACGCATGGTTCACGAATCGCGGAGTGCGCATCATGATGTGGGGCGATGTATTCCTCGCGCCCGGCGAATCGCCCGACGCCACAAACGCCCCGTCGGTCGAAGAAGCCGCCAAGCGCCGCGCCGCGCTGCCGCGCGATGCTTTTATCGCAGACTGGCATTACGACGCCGCGCCGCCCGAGGCGTTCAAGTCGCTCGGCATCTGGCGCCAGGAAGGTTTCGACGCCGTGGGCGCGTCGTGGTTCAGCCCGGTCAATATCCAAAACCTCACCCAGGCGGCCATCAAGGCGGATCAGAAGGGCCTTCTGCAAACCACATGGGCAGGCTACAATTTCCAAATCAACGACAATGAATCCTCATGGTATCAATACATGATGTATATATACGCGGCGCATTGCGCGTGGTCGGGCGACACGACGCCCTACGAGCAGCTGCCGTGGAATGTGCGCGATGTATTTTTGCGGACGTGGTTCGCGCGCAAACCCCTGCTGCATCCGAGCAAGGGATTCCAGATCGACCTCTCCGCGGCGGCCAACCGTTCGTTTGCCGACAACGACGGCGGCAGCGGATGGCTCGGCTACGGCCCGGACTATGATATGGCGGCCTTCCCCGCTGCGCAGGAACGGTTCGATGAAACCGCTTTTCTCATCAAGAAAAATGCCAAGGGCGACAGCGCTCTTCTCCTTTCCGGCTCGCTGAATCCTGCGGGGCAATTCCCCGAATCCGTGGAGTTGCGCCTCGATCGCGCGCGCCAGGCGGATGAAATGCGTTTCTTGCTCGCGACGGCGTTTCCCGGGCGCGAGAAGATCAAAGTTGGCGCGGTGACGCTGGTGTATGATGATGGCTCGACGGCATCGCTCGATCTCGTGTATGGCAAAAACATCTTTGGCTGCACGGAAAACCGCGTCGGACGCGAGGCGCGCATTGCCTGGAGCGCCGTGGCAAAAGGCAATGGCAAGCGATACATGTTCAGCCTCGCCTGGGCCAATCCCAATCCGGAAAAGAAAATCGCGGCGCTGCGCCTGAGTTCCGCGGGCACAGAAGCCGCCCCTGTGTTCCTGGCAATCACAGGAGTGGAAAAGGGCCAATAGGCGCGGCGCGGAGGCATTGATAAATCGGCGTCGAACGGCTTATGCCAATTTCTCGAGATGCTGTCCCTTATTGCCCCGGCTGCTGAAAAGGATTGTCCGGGGAAAGAGAACAGAATTACGGGATAATGGCATGAGTTGCGGGTTGTGAGTTATGAGAGAAGAAGCGAACAGTGGGCAGTGGCCAGCAGACAGAGGAGGATGCCGGGAGTTGGGACTTGATGCCATTTCCCCCAAATTCTGTGCCTTGAATTGCGTCTGAAAGAGCCAGATAACAAAGCCCAGGGTCAGCGAGGAACGAGCGCCACCCTGGGAAACAAACGCCGCGAAAAGGAAATTGCCCTGCAAGGGTTCAATAAATTGGATTCTTCCCGCCAAACTGCCGCGCCGCAAAGAAGAAAAGACCGGGGAAATCCACATCAGGCGGATTGCGAATTATTTAACCCTTGCAGGGTATGGATATTCTGTTCGTGCTTTTACCCAAGGTGGCGCTCGTTCCTCGCTGACCTTGGGCTTTGTTATGGAATCCCCTTGCGATTCGAAGGAAACCGGCTGGCTGGACAAACCGATTCCCAGTCCTTATCGGCATAAAACAACGATGTCTCCACATGGCAAATTTTGGGGTACATAATTAAGGAAAATGGTATTATTACGATTTGTTGGTATTCAGCGGCTGGGTCCAGCCTGCACCGGGCGCGCCTGCCCGAATGTGCCAGATAGCATAAAGGTTTTTGGGACAGCATTCCGTTGTCAGGAAATATGGATTCGCCTAGTCAGAATCGAGATCGAGGCCACATCCTGATTCACTCCGAAATACTGCCCGGTCAACGGGACACGGCTGGCTTTTTTCTTTTGGCAATCTCGCGTTGCGCCACCCGATATAGCAGTTTGGGAAGATGAGGAATAAGTGACATCACTTCGGATTTAGTCACGAGTTTCGTCCGGAAGGCCTTTCGCACAATCCGCACAACTTGTCCCACAGTGTAAAATTTCCGCCGAATCCTATTCCGAATTCGTTTCAAGTCGCTCAGGCTATACTGATCTGAATACACCGGACCGCCGCTGCCTTTGTAATGATAACCGGGCGTGTTCTCGACAACTTCTTTCAGGGGAGAGTATTTTTCGATCCTGAGTTTCTGGAAACTGATCGAGTCCAGTTTTAATTCCTTCGCGAACTGCGCGATATATACCATTTCCTCTTCAGTTTCACCTATGTTCCCATAGATAAAATAGCCGTGAATATAAAAATTGTGGCGGTTCAAGACTTTGAAAGCCTCGCGGACCTGCTGCTGAGTAAATCCCTTGCTGATTTGCTTCAGAATCCTGTCATGAGGCGATTCGATCCCAACGAGGAAAATTATAAATCCCGCTTTCTCCGCCTTCTCCAGAAGGCAAGGATCCCGGGATATTTCAATTCGAGTCTGAACGATAAACCGTTTCCGAATTCCGTTTTCGATGATCAAATCGCATAATTTTTCACTTCGCTTCGGATTTGTAAAGAAATTGTCGTCGCTGAACATCACGACGTCCGCCGTAATCGTTTTAAGTTCCTCGATTACCGACTCCAGCGGCCTCACCGTGTAATTTCTTTTCTGTCCCAAAGGATTCAGGCTGAACGTGCAAAACTTGCAGTGGTAGGGACATCCCCGCGATGTCAGCACAGTATCGAAGCGGAGGTTCGTCAGTTGAACCCCGTTTTGTATCCAGTGATAATCGTGCCGTCTCAGAGACCTGTCCGGAAACCCAATGCGAACAAGATCAGGAAGCGGCCGGTTTTCGTTGTGGATTACCTTGCCATTTTCCCTATACGAGAGGCCAGGAATATCCTTGAAAGGAAGGCCAGCCGCAACATCTTTGATTGTCTCTTCTCCCTCTCCCCTAACTACAATGTCTATATTGGGACATTGCTTGAACAAGGATTCGACTTCCTCTGTTGCCTTGTGTCCCCCAACCACCGTGGTGACTTCATCTGGCAGGGTGCTGATGAATTCGCATATCTCCTTGAACTGCGAATTCCACGCAACGCTGATGCACAACAGGTCGATCTCATTTCGAATAAAATCGCGCAAGACGCTCAAATTCTGAAACTTATTTTCATACCGAAGATCGAGAAGCGTCACCTTGCCAACAAGTTCCTTCATGCTTGTGGCGATGTATTCCAGCCCCGTCGGAGGAAACAAGCCCATCGTCACCGAAGTGTCTCGTGTATATGGGTAAAGAGCCAGCGCGTGTTTATATTTCATCAAGTCGATCCTTTGTCGTTATCTGTATGCATTGTGCGCCACTTGCCGCTGAGCCTTGGAAGATATTCTGGAAGGTGCACGAGGAGAACTGGCCTTGTCCAGTCTGCATCGAAACCGTTTCGCGGCGGCCGAAATCCAAACCAGTGGAACCATAGCCAAGGTGGGAATTCGCTTTCGTAACCGCCTTTGGGGCAATTACATTGGCACTTGATTAGTCAATTCCCTTTTCATTCCGGCAATAGAAATTTTTCATAATATGCCGCTAATTGAATTTTCTGGCTCCTGCTCGAAGCCTCATTCTGGCCTCATGCTTTTTGCACCTGGCAGGAAATATCTCGGGCAGGCCGGGACTGAGCAAATGCGCCGCAATATGCGATAATACAAAGTTTTCCGGCAAAAAGGCATTGCGCCAAATGGCCGCCAGGGTTGAACAATCCAAAGTGCAATTACGTCCTGAATATCAGGACTTTTTCCTTGTTCTTTTGTCTTTCGCATTCGCAGTTGTTGCTCTGAAATTTATGAGATTATGATTTCACCCATCCAACCGCCCGATGTGCCTGCCGGCGGGCCACCGTCTCTCCCCCGCTTGCATTCCAGTTCTGGCCCAGAGGATGCAAGCGCGGGCACTGGCGCGAACGTTTCGGCGCCAGATGCCCGCCCCCCCGTACTGGTCACGGGCGCAACAAGTCATACGGGTGAACGCGTCGTGGCGCAGTTGCTGGCGCAAGGCGCGCGGGTTCGCATTTTGACTCGCGATGCGGGCAAACTCGCGCGTCTCGGCATGGACGCCTCGCGTCTCGATGTGCGCCAGGGCGATCTGACCGCGCCTTGGACGCTCTGGGAGGCGCTCTCGGGATGCCGCGCACTGCTCAATATAGCGCACGTGCGTTATTCGGCGGTTTGTGTGCGCGCCTGCCGCGCGATTGGCGTGCGGCGGCTGATCGTCATGAGTTCCACGCGGCGGTTCACGCGCTGGCCGTGCGAAACCTCGCGCGCCGTGAACCGCGGCGAATCCGCCGTGCGGGGCAGCGGCCTCGATTGGACGATTTTGCGTTCGACGATGATCTACGGCGGCCCACGCGATAACAATATCACGCGCATCATGCGATGGGTGGCGCGTCATCGCTGGATTCCGCTCGTCGGCGGCGGACGCACGCTGATTCAGCCGGTCTATGTGGACGACCTGGCCGGGCTGATCGTTCGCGCGCTCGATCATCCGGCGGCGGCAGGGCATGTGTTCACTGTGGGCGCGCCCGAGCCGATTTCCTATCGCGCGCTTATCGAAGAAATCGCCCGCCTTATGAACAAACGCATATGGCTGATGAATGTCCCCGCTTCGGTTGCGCTTGCCGCCGGGATCGTGCTGGAAAAAGCGGCCCCGCGCCTGCGGATTCGCGCTGAACAAGTCCGCCGCCTTCAGGAAGACAAGGCGTTTGACATCGGCGAGACCTGCCGCGCGCTCGATTTTCACCCGCGCCCGGTGCGCCAGGGCCTGCGTGACAAAATGCTTTCCAACCCGGAATTTTCTCCGCTCCTCAAGCCGGTCGAGTAATACCATTTTCCTTTGATTCTGTTCCCAATCGCCTGTCACGGTTTTCGCGAGA
>CAYUNT010000140.1:0-12463 GCA_964446285.1 uncultured Candidatus Sumerlaeota bacterium
AAGCCCTATGCATCCCCTTAAAAACCCGTGAGAAGCATTTACGGAATTGTCCTGCCCTTCAAGCAGGCATTAAATGGCTATTTATTTTTTTCGTTCTTTTCGTGTATTTCGAGGTTAAATCTTCTTTCTTTTCATTCGCGGTTTGCGTCTTTCGCCGAGTAAGGCAGCTGCCCGAGCAGCGCGCGGCCGAAGGCTTCGGCAAAGTGCATCGGGCGGCGTCCGGTGGCTTCTTCAATCTGATGGCGGCATGAGAATCCGCTGGCCACAACAACAGTTTCCGGCGAGGCCTTGCGCACGGCGGGGAACAGGCGCTCTTCGCCAATCTTCTGCGACAGTTCGTAATGCTCTGCCTCATAACCGAAGCTGCCGGCCATTCCGCAGCACCCCGATGGGATTTCGTCGATTCGCGCTCCGCCCGCGCGCATAAGGTGGTGTGTGGCTTGCGTGCCGTCGAGCGCCTTCTGGTGGCAGTGGCCATGCAAGAGGAATCGGGCCTCGCGCGCAGCAAAATGCAGCGCCGGATTGGATTTTCCGAGGAGCGATTCGAGCAGTTTGTCTGGCGGATGCAAGACTCGCGCCACGCGCCTGCCAAGCGCCGCGTCGTCGATGAGGTCCGGAACGTCATCGCGCAGCGCCGAAAGACAACTCGGTTCCAGCACCACAACCGGCACGCCGCGTTCGGCATACGGATCGAGATTGCGCAGCGTCCGCCCGCCGGTGCGTTTCGCCTCGGCGAGAAATCCTTTCGAGATCAGCGGGCGCGAACAGCATCCGGCGGCCGCGATTTCGACGCGGAATCCAAGGTGTTCGAGCGAGAGGACCATCCAGCGTCCGATATCCGGTTCATAGTAGTTCGTGTAGCAATCGACGAAAATCGCGACGGTGGAAAGGGATTCCTTCGCGCCATTTCCGCCGTTCCCGCTGCTCTTGCCAGCGGATTTCGCGGAATCGCGCCCATTGCGCTTGGCCTGATGCCGCGCGAACCACGCCTCGAAGGTCTGTGTGGCATAGGGCGGCAATGTGCGTTCCGGCGCAAGACCCATCGCATGCGCCAGGAGGTTTTTTAGCGGCTCGAATTGCAGCACGGGATTGAGAAGCCGCGCCATTGGTCCGGCGGCGAGGCGCGCCGTCGCGGGCGAATACGCGAAGAGTCGATCACGCGCCGTCGATCCGTGGCGTTCATGATATGCCGCCAGGAACTCGGATTTCATCCGCGCCATATCGACATTGTTCGGGCATTCGGCGGCGCACGCCTTGCATTCGAGGCAAAGGTCAAGCACCTCATGGAGTTCGCGGCTCGTCATGGCATCGGTCGCCTCAGCAGGACCGCCGTTTGCGGGCTTTGCGCCCAATTGCCCCGACATGGCGAGGCGCAGCGCATTGGCGCGCCCCCGCGTCGAAGCCTCTTCATCGCGCGTCGCCTGGAAGCTCGGGCACATTGTTCCCTGCCCCACCTTGCGGCACGCGCCAACGCCGCTGCACATTTCGACCGCGCCCTGGAATCCGCCTTCCTCGCGGAAGTGGAAATAGCGCCCATCCCACGCCGCGCGATACGCCTCTCCATAGCGCTGATGCTCCGTCAGGCGCGGCGTGTCGAAGATTTTCCCTGGATTCAACAAGGAATCCGGGTCGAAAAGGCGCTTCACTTCGCGGAAGATCGAGATGAAATCCGGCCCCCAGAATTCAAGGTTTTTCGCGCCGCGTATGATGCCGTCGCCGTGTTCGCCGCTCCAGCAGCCGCCAAATTGCCTGACAAGCGGCACAACGCGGCTCGACACGCGGTCCATCTTCTCCAGGTCCTCGCGCGTCTTCAGGTTCAGCACCGGCTTGAAGTGAATGACGCCGACCGACGGATGCCCATAGACGACGTATTCGAAGTTTTCCTCGCGGACAATATCGAGCATCTTCTCGAAGTATTCGGCCATGTGCTCGACCGGCACGCACGCGTCTTCGACAAATGAAACCGGCTTCCAGTCGCCGACGCGCTTGGCCACAAGTCCGTTGCCGTGCTTGCGCATTTCATACATGCGCGAGCGTGCGGCCTCGTCTTCGGCGTGGACAATCGCATAAGCGCGTCCGGCGGCGCGGACCTCGCGTTCAATCGCATCGAGCGACGCACGCGCTTCGGCCTGTGTGTCGCCCGTGGCTTCCACAATCAGGATGATCGCTGGATCGCCCTCGACGAAATCCGCCAGGTGATGCAGTCCCGGATGCCCGCGCGCGCCCTCGACACAGGCGCGGTCAACGAGTTCCACCAGCAGCGGATTGTGGCGGATCATGGCCGGCACATCGCGCAGCGACTCGATAAAATCCGCATAATGCACCGCCATTGTGGCCTGCGCCTTGTGGAGCGGAACGAGGTTGAGTTTGAGTTCGAGCGCGAGGGCAAGCGTCCCTTCGCTGCCGCAGAGGAACCGCGCGAAATTCGGCTCGGGAACAATGAGTTCGTCGAGCGAATAGCCGCCGACACGCCGCAGAACCCTGGGCCATCGCGTCTCGATGGCGGTGCGGTTCATGCGCCCGATGCCCAGAAGCGCCTCGCGTAATTCGCGTTCGCGCGCCGAGCGCGGCGCCTGCGCAGACGGCCCCAGATGCACCACGGAGCCGTCGGCAAGCAGCGCTTCGATTTCGATCACATGCTCGGACGTTCGCCCGTAGCGGATGCTCATCATGCCGCTCGAATTGTTGGCGAACATGCCGCCGACCGCCGCGCGATTGCTCGTCGAGGTCTCAGGCGCAAACATCAGCCCGTGCGATTTCAGCGCCTCGTTAAGGTTGTCGCGCACGACGCCCGGTTCGACGCGCACCCAGCGTTCGCGTGCGTTCACTTCGAGGATGCGGTTCAGGTATTTCGTGAAATCGACGACGATCGCGCCGCTGCCCGTCGTCTGCCCGGCAAGCGATGTGCCCCCGCCCCGCGCCAGCACTGGGACGCCGCGCTCGCGCGCAATGCGCACAATCGCCCGCACGTCGTCGCGAGATTTCGGCACGGCCACCGCCAGCGGCATTTGCTGGTAGATGCTTGCGTCTGTGGCGTAAATTCCGCGCCGCGTTTCGTCCGCCAGCACCTCGCCCGAAATCGCTTCGCGCAATTCCTTCAGCAACACCGCGTCTGGTCTGTCCATCTCGAACCTCTCATTTCCTTCTTCGCGCACTCGCTTCAGTCTTCGCACTTGTCCGCGGCATTAGCTGCGAACGTTCGTCGATTCGAAAATTTTATCCGCGCTGGCGGCCACAAATCCCTGATACAGCTCGCCGCCCGGCCCCGGATAGCGCCGCGCGAACTCGTAATAGCACGATGGAATCGCGCGCCGCTTGCCATCCGCGAAAACGACCTCTGTGCGGTCCGCCATCGTCGAGCCTTGTTCGAGCAGCACGGCAGGCGAGCCTTTGATGCGCCCGCCCGACACATTCAACGGAAACCCATGCGATTCCACGAAATCGAGCAGCGCGCCGATGCCGTCGAAGGTTTTCAGGTGGTTGACGCTGATCGTGAAGTGGTTGGCGCGCAAACCCATCGCCGCCACCCATCCGGCGTATTCGCTCTCCTCGATCAGGCGCGAATAGGCTTCGTATTCCACCGGTTTCCAGAGGCGTCCGGCCCACATTACGCGCGGGTTTTCCAGTCGGCGGGCATCCACCTGCTCGCACAACGAATGCACAGTTTCCTGAAGCCACGGGCTGAATTTGCCTGTTTCGAGTTCGCTCAGGAAGATGCGCGGACTCTCAGCGTCTGGCGGCGTGTATCCAAAGGCGCGGAGTTTTTTATCCTCGAATTTGTAAGGGGCAAACCGCTTGTAGCCGAACGCGAGAATGTGCTGTTCGAGCGCCTCCAGGTTGATCGGCGCAATGTCGAAGGTTCGGAACGCAATATGGTCGTTGACGATTTTTTCGCCGCGCGCCTCGACCAGACGGTGAAGCCGTCCGGCCGCCGGGGCGATCTGAATGTAATCTCTCCACAGATGGTCGAGAAATTCCGGCAAGGTAATTGAAGACATGGAACCCGCTCCTTGGCGAAACACCCTTTGAGATGGCGGACATCGCGCGGACGTCTGATGATGGCGCGCCCGGCAAGGGAACCACGAAGTGGAAAAGGACCGGCGGCGAAGGCCCCCAGGCCGTCCACTTCCCCTTCGCAAGTATCATTTTATACCGCGCGCCCACAAGAAATCAAGTGCGGGTTTTTGCACGAGAACGCGGCGTGGAATTTTGCCGTCAGAAATATGGAAATTGGGAAATATGCGTCAAGTTATGGCGCGCGGCGGGCAGGGGGGATCAAGGCGCGAGAAAGGCGGAAAAGGTTGGCGGGAGAGGCGGCGGGGGGCAAGGAGCCGGAATTGGCATCAGGATTGGGCAATTCGACCTCGATGTATCCGGCGCGCAGAGGCGGTTGCGCCAGCGGCGAACGCGCTTCGGATGCCGGTTGCGGAGAGGCCGCTTCGGCTGCTTTCGCGGGCGCGTCGATGGCGGTCCAGGCGCGAAAACCGGTGATCTGGTTCGAGGACCGGTCACGAATCCACCGCTGAAAAATCCCCGCGCGGCGATGCAAGGGCCGGGCAGGCGCAGGCGCCGCTTCGGGCAAGGGCGCTGGCGTTTCGTCTGGCGCGGGCGCGAGAGAAAGGGCGGATTGGGCGCGAGTGCGGAGCCTCGCGGTCCCAGGCGAAACCCATTCAATAAAGTCGCCGGGGCGAGCGTCTTCGGGACGTTCGACCATGCCGCCCACGCCGAATTGTTCGAGCGCGCAGGCCGGCCCGCCTGCGGGGGGCGCGAACAAGTCGGACCAGTCAGACGAGTCAGACTTGTCGGACAAGTCGGACGCATCCGGCTGATCTCCCGCGCCGGGGCCGATGTTGTTCCAAACGCGCTGGAACTCGGCCAGATCGCGCGGCGCCCATCCCCACAAATCGGGCGGTCCGAAGGCGCCTTCCTCGCGCGAGGCGGCCTCTTGCGCGCGCATCCACACGGCGAATGCCAGCGCCGCGCCCGTGGGATCTGCGGCTTCCTTTTGGGCAACTTCTTCTTGGGCGGCGACTTGGGGAGCAGTTTCCTTTTGGGCATCCTCTATTGAGACGGCATCCGGCTGGCGAAAATCCTTCCGGCCGAAATCCTCGATGGCCGCCATGACGTGGCGGTTGAGCGCGGGGCGTCCGGGCGCTTGATACAATGCGGCGCTATCGGCCGAATGGGACTCGAACCAACATGGGCAGCATCCGGACATCGCCAGCGTCGCAAGAAGCAACGCCAGCGCCGCGAGAGTCCTTTTGGTGATGATGTTCTTGTTTTGAATCAAGAGATTCAGCGGGCGATTATTGCCTGGGCGGCTGCCATCCCGATGGAGCGGCAGGCGGCTGGGCTGGGGGCGGCATTCCTGAAGGCTGAGACGCGCTCCAGGCTGCATAGCCTGCCGGCGCTCCCCCCCCTCCCATTCCACCCGCGCCCGGCGTCTGCTGGACGGATGGGCCAGGGAAGTTGCGGCGGTAAATCGACGCCAGCGCGCAATGATACCAGGGCATAAACCAGAAAAATCCCAAGCCGCAGGTAATGACGCTCCCCAGCACGCATATGATTTTCACTACGAGGATGAATAAAAACATCATGAACCATCCCCGGGTAACGGATTTTCTACTGAGTTCGGCGGCGGGCCAGAAGTCCATCTGATACTCGATAAGAAGCAGCATTCCTACGGACCAGGCCACTCCCAGATAAATGCCGGGCAGGAGGCAGCAAATAACGCCAATAAAGACCAGAATGGAAATCACGATGCCATATACATAGACTGCGCCGGTTTTCCAGTGGACCCAGAAATCGGCGAATTCAACCTTTTCGCCCCTCATGGCCTTGAGCGCTGCCGCAAAATAGCCTGCAATGAGCGGTCCCTGAATAATAAGCGGGGCCAGGTAGGTCATGCTCGCGACCAAGTTGATCCCGATATATGTTAGCGTATAAAGGATGAAGACACCCAGGTTTGCATTGACGAGGCGGGCACCCTCGGACATGGCGGCGCCAAACTCGACAATAAACGACTGGGGCACGCCGGGCGGCGCGGGCTTTCCATAAGCGCCATATCCAGGCGGCGGACCATAGCCTGGTGGCGGCGCGTATCCCGGAGGCGCGGCGGGGGGAGGCGGCGGAGAACCTGGCGGAGCGGAATAGTAAGGAGACTGTGCCCCCGTGGTGTCGCCCATGTGCGGACCAGCAGGCGGGGGCGGCATGGGAGGCATCTGGCCGTAAGGAACGTTGGGAGGCGGCTGTGTTTGCTGGGGTTGTTGCGGAGGCGGCCAGGCGGGAAAGGCCGGTTGCGCCGGAGGGGGCGACGGCTGTTGAGGCGGCGGCGCGCCGGGCGGCGAGGCTTGTTGCCAGGGAGGCAGTCCGCCTTGCTGAGGGAGCGCCGCGCCCGGAAATGGCTGGGGCGCTTGGGGCGGAAATCCTTGCGGCGGACCTCCGGTTCCGGGCGGGGGCCATCCTCCTCCCACTCCGCCGCCTTCCCCCGTTCCTCCCTGTCCTCCCGCTCCTCCCGCGCCTGAACCACCGCCGGATTCAAAACTCTGAAAATGCGCCTCCTGCCCCGAAAAGAAGCCCAGGCCCCTCATGGTTGTAGTTCTCCGGTTGTGAATTTAACCCCGAGTCGCCAGACGCTTCGTTGGTATCGGATCAGTTCGCCTCTGTCAATTGACGACTTTGAGCGTAAGATCGCGCAAACCCCGCTGGCCTTTTTCCGGGCGCCCGAGGGCGGATTTGCCAAGATACGTTATGCGCGTCCCCGGCTCGCGAGGTGTAGAGGGAACAAGAAAACGAACGGTTGCCTGGGAGGAAGGCGCTTTGGCCCGGAAAAGAATCGAGGCCATTGTCCCCACCCGCTGCCGCAATTTTTCCGCGTCGCCAATTCCCACCCGATATACGATTTCGCCGCGCGCGTTGAGCGCCTTGTTTTCCGCATGGAAATCGAAGGGGAAATCGTCGTGATACGGACCGTCGAGGATGTTGACATCGCGCGTGATCCAGTTGTCCAGGTCCGAGTCGATGACCTCGAGGAGGTTCGGATCGAATTGCAGGCGGACCTCGACGCCATCGACAAAGCTGTCGGCGCTGTTGTCGAAAACAATATCCACCTGGAATTGCTGCCCCACGTGAACCGGCTTGGCCGGACCGGCGAGCGCGAGTTTCACGCCGCCCAGTCCGGCGCGCGCCTGGTCCAGTTCGCTTTCTTCTTCTTCGAGCGCCTCGCCGGGGCGGACGCGCGAGCGGTTGGTGAGCAGCAGTTGATAGAAATCCGGCGTAACGATCTGGGCCGAGCCATGAATGAATCCGTCGCCGTTTTCATCTTCCGCGCCAAGAACGTCACTTTCATTCATCCAAAGCCCGTTGGGTTTTTCATCGACCTGAACAAATCGAAATTCCGCCGAGCGCGTCAGGCGCTTTGTCCGCCATCGGATGGAAAACAGCGTGTCGGCCACCGGACCGCACGGATAGGCAAGCTGCGCGGTGTAGATCAGGATTCCATCGCGGGGGCGGACTTCCACGTTTGACGGGGCGGCGAGAAAACGCCGGATTCCCGCGTCCGCCACAGACACCGGCTCGACGGCGTCGCGATCGTATCGAAGCGCCACGCGAATCTGGTTGAATGCATGGGCGCGCGGATTGCTCAGCGCAAAGCCTGTGTCGAAATCCTTGCCGATGGGAACCGTCTGGTCCGGCGGGTCGATGTAAAGAATGGCGGCGCCCGCGTCGGCTTTCATTTGGAATTGGCTCAGGCCGGAACTTTTGCGCCCCTTGGATTTGGAGCCGCCTATCACCTTCCCCTGCCCGACCTTTTTGGTGGGCTGGGTTTTGCGCGTCGTGGTGGTGGCTGCGGGCTTGCTCGCGGTGGGTTTCTGAGACTGCTGAGCCGAGGTCTTGCTGTCTTTTGTATCTCGCGAACTGGAACTCCGCGAGGAGCGAGAAGAGGACGAGGAGGACGAACGGCTGCTGGAACTGGAAGTCCGCGTCGAGCGGGTTGAGGAAACGGATGTTTCCTTTTCATAAGAGGCGGCCAGAAGCGTCGTTGCGCCTTCAACGAGCAAGAACAACGCCAAAAGAAGCGTCGTCCCCATGCGCAACGACCGCGCGCGGAATGGTATTTTTACGCTTGGCAGATGAATCATGGCGCTCCTCGCACTCAGAGTGGGCGGTCCGGGCCGCCCCCCGGAGCATCCCCCATTGTCCCCATTCTCCGGCGCGCCGCCAGAGAAATCGACTCGGGGGAGGCCAATTGGGTTTAGCGCCGGCCTTTTGCATTTATCCAAATCTCTCCGGTGGCTTGGGCATCTTGCCCAAGATTTTCATTGGCTTGGGCATCCCGTCCAAGATTTTCTTCCTGGGTTTCGGATAGGCTCCAGATTTCCTCCTCGTGGTTTCCTTTGCGCTGGCAGGGCGTTTGGGTTCACAGTTTTTGCCCGGCGGCGAAATGGACCGCCAGGATTCATTCCTGTTTGTCATTCGATTCGATGCCAGATTCCGCCTCCCCGCTTCCCGCTCCCGCTGCCGCCTCAGGCTCCTTCCGCCAAACGCTGGCGCGCGGATTGGCATTTGCGGCCCTGCTGGCGCTCCTGATCCAGGGATTCCGATTGTTTGGCTTCACGTATCCCGATCCCCCGGCGCCCACGCGCGCGGGCGACCGCCTGTATTTATCCGCCGACGACTATTTTTACGATCACATCGAGTATATGTATAGGGACGATGGCCCGATCGAGGCGGCGAGGCGGGCCGATCTGCTTTTTGCGGGCAACTCGCGCCTGATGTTCGGAATCCAATACGACGCCGTCGTGGAGGCGCTCCGCGATACGGGAGTCCGGCCGCATTGGTTCGGGTTTGGGCTGGGCGAGGCATGGGAGCTGCCCGCGCGGCTGATTCGCGAAAAGGACCTCGCCCCGCCGCTTGTTCTCATCAACGCCGACGAAGATTTTTTTTCGAAAGGCCTCACGGCATATTCAAAATATCTAATGCGCCTCGGCCCCAAGGGCGCATTTGACCTGGCCGAACGCCGCCAGCGAAAAAACGAACAGTGGCGCTTTATGATGCGCCTGTTCCCCGTTCCGCAATGGGTCGCGCTGCATGGCGAACTCGAATTCACGCGCAAACGCGACATGTATCGCAGCGAAACCTTCGGCGACTGGCTGCTGGCCGATCCACTCGTGACGGAAAAGGCCACACAGACTTTTCACAAACCTTCCGCCAAGCCGCTGCCGCCCGATTTCGAGACGCAGGCGCAAAACGCCATCGAGATGGTGCAGCTTATCCGTTCGCGCGGCGGCGAGGCGATCTTCATCGTCGTGCCCAATCTCGACGCGGATGAAACCGTCGCGCAGGCGCTCGGAAAACGCCTGGGCGTGCGCGTGCTTGCCGAGAAAAGCTGGGATGGCTACCAAACCTTCGACGCAAGCCATCTCAATCCGCCGAGCGCCCGGCGTTATACGCGTTCGATCATGGCGCAACTCAAGGAAACTCCCGAATGGCGCGCCCTGCCTGCCCGGCGCAACCGCGCAAATCCATAGTTATTCCGCGGCAAATACAAGATATATGAAAAGGATCCCTTATGCCCTCCTATAAGAACATCGAAATTTCCTTCAGCCGGTTCGAGCACGACTCACTTCGTTTTATGACCTTCAACAGCCCGGCCTTGGGCGGAAACCGCGGCGACGTGTCTATTTTTCTCCCGCCCGATCATCGCGATATGCATTCGGTTCCGTGCATTATCCTGATGCATGGCGTGTTTGGGAGCTGCTGGTCGTGGGCGATGAACGGCGGCGCGCACCGCACAGCCCTCTCGATGATCCGCTCGGGCGAAATCCGCCCCGTGGCGCTTCTCATGCCCTCAGACGGCTTGCGCGGACAGGGCACGGGCTACCTGCCGCACCGCCAGGCCAACTTCGAGGAATGGATTATGGACGACGTGCCGGGATGCGCGCGCGAGGTGGCCCCATGCCTGAAGGGCGATCCGCGCGTGTTTCTGGCCGGGCTTTCGATGGGCGGATATGGCGCGCTGCGGCTCGGGGCCAAATACGGCGCCGGGCGCGTGGCCGGCATCTCGGCGCATTCGGCCGGTGTCGAGTTCCAGAGCCTTTCGCATTTTCTCGGCGACGCCGCCGGGCATTACGAACTGGGCTGCAAAGAAGAAGAGACCAGCATTCTTTATTGGATGCGGAAAAACAAAGCCTCGCTGCCGCCCATTCGATTCGACTGCGGCGTGAAGGACGACTTTATCGAGGCGAACCGCCGCCTGCACGCGCAACTCGAAAGCGAAGGAATTCCGCACGTTTTCGAGGAGTTTCCCGGCGCGCATCTCTGGTGCTATTGGGAAGAACACCTGCGTGACACGCTTCGGTTTTTCGATTCTCTGCGAGGGAATGCCGCCTGATCGCCTGCCGGAAATCCTCGGGTGGCTTGGACGTCTCGTCCAAGATTTTTTCCAGATTCACTTGCAGGGTCAAACGTTTGCGAAAAGCATAATACATCCTGGGCGAGACGCCCAAGCCACAAGAAAAAGGCTTCCAGACAGGCTTTTATGAGCGCGGAATTCCACGAAGACGACGCATCGGAAGACAGTCGCGAGTGGCGCCATTTGCGCCGCCTTGTTGTCTATTTGCGCCCTTACCGCCGCCACCTCATCCTCGGCCTGGCACTATCCATCATCGTCTCAGGGGCGATGGTTATTCTTCCCTGGCTGGTGGGCAAAACCATCGATTGGTATATCGTCCCGCCCGGCGGCGGCGCACCGAATTTCCACGGCGTCTTGTGGATGGGCGCGCTGTTTTTTGTTCTGTCCGGCTTCATTTTCGCCGTGGATTACGCGAACTGGATGCTCGTGACGCGCCTCGGCCAGCAGACAATGCGCGATCTGCGCATGGATATTTTCTCGCATCTGCAAAACCTCTCGCTGACTTTCTTCGACCGCACGCCCGTCGGGCGCATCCTCACGCGCATCACGAACGACGTCGCCACACTGAACGAGCTTCTCTCGTCGGGCATCATTGGAATTCTTCAGCAACTCTTCGTGATCGCCGGAACGCTCGGCCTTCTCATCGCTGTGAACGTGCGGCTGTTTTTGTGGTCGGCGATTGTGTTTCCCGTCGTGTTTGTAGGAGCGTGGTCCTTCCGCCACTACGTGCGCAAACACTACCGCGAAACGCGCCGCCGCCTGGCGAAACTCAACGCCTTCCTCCAGGAAAACATGACGGGCATGCGCACTGTTCAGGCCTACACGCAGGAACGCCGCCAGTTCGCGCGTTTTGCCGGCCTGAACGACGCTTATCGCGAATCGAACATCAAAACCATTTTTCAATATGCGCTTTTCTTCCCCGTGGTGGAAGTTTGCTCGTCCGCCGCGCTGGCAATTGTCATCTGGCGGGGCGGCGGCGATGTGATCCGCCACTCGCTCACGCTCGGCGAACTCACCTTCTTCCTCCAGGCGCTCGAACGCTTCTTCTGGCCGATCAAGGACCTCAGCGAACGTTACAACATCATCCAGGCCGCGATTGCCGCCGCCGAACGCATTTTCCACATGCTCGACCAGAAGCCGCACGTCCCTGAACCCGCCGCGCCCAAGCCCGCCGAGCCGCTGCGCCGCGCGATCGAGTTTCGCGACGTGTGGATGGCCTATCGCGACGAGCAATGGGTGCTCAAGGGCGTGCACCTCGAAATCCCCAAGGGGCAGACGGTCGCGATTGTCGGCCCGACCGGCTCGGGAAAGACGTCGATCATCAATCTGCTCGGGCGGTTTTACGAATTCCAGAAGGGCGACATCACGGTGGATGGCGTTTCGCTGCGCGACCTTTCGCCGCGCGAGTGGCGCAGGCGCATCGGGCTGGTTTGGCAGGATGTGTTTCTGTTTTACGGCGATGTTGTGAGCAACATCCGCCTGGGCGAGACGTCGATCAGCGACGAACGGGTTCGCGAGGCCGCGCGCCGCGTCCATGCCGAGGAATTCATTTTGCGCCTGCCGCACGGATACGACAGCGGCGTGAAGGAACGAGGCGCCACGCTCAGCGTCGGCCAGAAGCAACTGCTCGCCTTTGCGCGCGCGCTCGCCTTTGATCCCGAGATTCTGATCCTCGACGAGGCGACGGCCAACATCGACACGGAAACCGAGCAACTGATCCAGAAGGCGCTGGAAGAGTTGCTGCGCGGGCGCACTTCCATCGTGATCGCGCACCGCCTCTCGACCATTCAGCGCGCGGATAAAATTGTCGTGCTGCATCACGGGCATATCATCGAAGAAGGCACGCACCAGGAATTGCTTCGGCGCGACGGCATGTATCGGCGGCTTTACGAACTCCAATACGATAGGGCGCCCGCGCGAACCGATACAAACGCGCATTAAGGCTCATCGCGCCACATTTCGAAGGAACTGTCAGAGATATACCAATTTCCCGCAATTCTGTTCCCTGAATTTGCTCTGAAGGAGCAAAAGAATACAGCCCCGAAAACC
>CAYUNT010000141.1:0-12366 GCA_964446285.1 uncultured Candidatus Sumerlaeota bacterium
GGGGGGGTGGCGGCGTTTCAAGGGCGATATCGAGTTCGCGGCGGATCAGATCGCTATTCTGGCGCACCCATTCGCAGAGCTGGCGCAAACCCTCCGCCGGATCGATGCGCGGGGTCCAGCCGAGTTCCTCGCGGGCGCGCCTTGTATCGGCAATGAAGATGCGCTGATCGCCCGCGCGCCAATCGCCGCGGCGCACGGGGATTTTCGCCCCGATGACCGATTCCAGGCGTTCGAGAAGTTCAAGCAGCGACAACGAAAACTCCGGCCCGCCGCCGGCGTTGTAGATGCGCCCGGCCGCCGTGTCGATGCGCTCGATGGCCGCCTGGTAAGCGCGAACCAAATCCTCGACGTGGAGCAGGTCGCGCACCTGTTTGCCGCTGCCGTAAATCGTGATGGGGCGCCCGAGAATCGCCGAGATCGTGAACCACGCGACCCAGCCCTGGTCCTCGATGCCGAACTGGCGCGTGCCGTAGATGCACGACTGCCGGAAAACCACAGTGCGCAGGCCATAAATGCGGGCGTAGTCGCGAACATATTGATCCGCCGCGCCCTTTGAACAGCCGTAAGGCGAATGGAAATCCAGCGGCATGTCTTCAGCAATGCCGCGCGGGAAGTCGCGGTAACGGCAGCGCTTCGCGCCTTCCTCGACGGCGATGTGTTCGAGGCCGCCATAGACTTTATTCGTCGAGGCGAAAAGGAAAATGGGCGGTTGAGCGAGCGAACGCGCCGCTTCGAGCAGGTGCAGCGTGCCTTCGGCGTTTGCCTTGAAATCCGCCACGGGATCGCGAACCGATGAGGTGACGGCGACCTGCCCGGCCAGATGAATAATAACGGAAATATCGGGAAAGCGGAGAGTCAGACGGTCCAGGTCGGCGGGCATGGTGATGTCGCCGCGAACGAAGTGGAGGCCCGGATGGCGTTCGAGAAGCCATTCAAGGTTTCGCGTGGTTCCTCGGCGCGAAAGGTTGTCGAACACAATGATTTCATGGCCCTGGCGGGCAAAGAAGTCCGCCGTATGCACGCCGATGAAACCAGCGCCGCCAACGACACAGATTTTCATAACAGGCTCGATCGCCACCGGATTCAGAGGATTATGGATTGGGCGAAGCGGCGAATCATCGAATTCAACAAAACGTCTGATTCGCCCCGCCAGCGGATGCTGATACGCGCCGCGCTGAAACAGAATCAAGCGCAGAGTCCGGCGCGCTCAATATCATAGACGTTCGCCCAAGGTGGACGTTCAGGGCAGTTTGTCGGGCAGCGGGGCGGATTTTTTAATGCGGATTTCGATTTCCTGGATGTCCGCGCTTTTCGGGAACAAGCGGCGGGCGCGTTCGATGATCGGACGCGCCTGATCGTTCCTCCCGGCGGAGACATAACAATATGCGCGCAAGGCTTCGGCGCGGCCGGCAAGATGGCGCAGGTCCTCGTCCAGGCTTTTTGCGCCTTGTTGTTTGGATGAATCGGCGGCAGAGGCAGCAGCCTGCTCGCTCGCCGGGGCGGGGCGTTCGGCCAGCGATTCGGCCAGGCTGGCCAAGGGCGACAGCGCGGTGACGGCGTCGCTCCAGCGGCGCTGCAGCGCAAGCGTCGAGGCGCGATGGAACGTCAGCCACATTCCACTCAGCCATTCCTCGGGATGTGTCTGCGCATCGAGTTCGCGGAAATACTGCGCCGTGGCAGCCAATTCGGGGAAATTAAGCAGGGCGCGCGTGGCGGCGTCGCCCCCTTCGCCCGCGGCATCGAGGGCTTTCATGTAGCCGGCGGCCGACTCGCGGAATTTGAACAGGCGATAGTCGCAATGCCCCTGGAACACCGTGGGCGCGGCGTATTGCAGGCGGTTGATGCGCGCGAGCGTTTCGCTCGATGCGTTGTCCACAAGCAGCCGCACGGGCGCGATTGCCTGATACAAAAGGCCCATATTGTGCTGAAGCGGCGCGTCGCCGTAGCCGTATTTCGGCGACTCGAATTCGAGATACGGCGTGTCTTCCGTATTGAGCGGAATCCGCTTGTCGAGTTCGGTGGCGAGCGCCGTTTCGTTCGTTACATAGCACGAAAGAATTTTGGCGGGATCGGCCAGATCGAGTTCGGCGAGGTCGGCGCGGACGTCGGATTCCTCAAGCCGGCGCTTGATTTGCGCGTAGTCGTAGCGCTGCGGTTCGAGCGTTCCGAGCAGCAGAATGTAATGCGTCGGCTCGTTATTGAAATACCAGACGGTCATGTGCGGAAACACCATGTTGAACGTCCGCAGCGCGCACAAAAACGCCGTTTCGGTCAATCCGCCGAGCGGCATCCAGACGACGACCATTCCGCCCGGGCGCAGGCGGTCGCGGCAGAGGCTGAAGTAGTTCAGGTCATAGAGATTCGCGTTGGTTTTATAGCGCAGATCGGTGCAGTCGGTGGCGATGATGTCGTAGGTGTTTCGCGTGAAATGCAGATAGGAACGGGCGTCTTCGAGGACGACCTTGTAGCGCGGATCGAAGCTGCGGAATCCGCGAATGGGCGGGGCGTTCATGGGGCGGCGCGTGAAGAGTTCGGCGTCGCGGAAATCAATGCGCGTGCCATCGCCAAGGGGCAAAATCCTGTTCGGAAATAGAATTCCGTGGTTGGAGGCCATGAGCAGCGGCGCGGGGAGCAGCACGGCGGGGTCGATTTCGACGCAATGAACCTCGTCGAGGCAGTCGTAGGTTGTGTAGGAATACGACGCGCCGCCGCTGCCAAATCCGACGGTAAGCGCCGCTTTCGGATCGCGCACAAGCAGCATCGGAACGTGCGCCAGGCTTTTTTGGTCGGTCAGAAGAATGCGGTCCGTCCCCGCGACGCCGACGTTGTCCACGAAAATCGTGCGGTAGCGCGTCGCGCGGCTTTCCACAATCGAGACGGTCGAAAGCGGCCCTTCGTTGTAATACACGAGCCGTTCGTGCGGCGTGAGGCCCTGGAGCGGAACGCTAAGGCCCGTCATGCCGATACGGACAAATACAATGGCGAATGCGGCGACGGCTCCCACGACAAAGGCCCGCCGCGCGCCGAGCGAAAGGCCCGGATGCATCCACAAAAGCGCCGCGCCCATTAGCACCTGGAGGCAGGCGAGCAGCGTAAGCGTGGACGTGACGCCGAGCCAGGGAATGAGGACAAATCCCGCCGCAAACGAACCGATGATCGCGCCAATGGTGTTGGCCGCGTAAAGACGCCCGACGTCCGCGCCGACGCCGCGCCGCAACGATACGGCGACGCGCACCACCGCCGGAAACGCCATGCCCATCAATAGCGTCGGAAGCCCAATGCACGCGGCGGTTTTCAACATGAGATTCGCAATGGCGCCCACCCAGAAAATTTTCCCGTCGGCGCCCGTCTCGGGGAAATAGCTCCACTTGGGCGCGACAAAATGAATGAGGAAAAACGACAGCGCGCCCGCGATGCCAATCAGCGCCTGCAAAAGCGCGTAGAGGCGGAGGGGATCGCGCTGGCGGTCGATGGCCAGGGTCATGATCGCGCTGCCGAGCGCCAGACCCACGAGAAACACCGCAAGCATTCCGGAAAACGCGTAGGTGGTATTTTTCATCACGTCGAAGGAAAACACAAGCGAGCGGGTCCAGACGACTTGATACGCGAGAGCGGCGGCGCCAGAAAGGCCGTAGGAAAAAAGCACCCATCGCAACAGGGTTTTGGAGCGCCCATTCGAGGCGCCATTCGCGGCGGCGGCCTCGGGCGATTTCGCATCCGCCGCGGATTCCGCATCCTTGGCAGATTTCGGGAATTCTTCCGCCGGTGGCTGTTCGCCAACCAGGCGCGCCATCGCGATCGCCAGCGCGCCCACCACCACGTTCACGCCCACGGCAAGCCATGTGGTGTGGCGGACGCCGATGGCCGCTATCAGCACAAATCCCGCGCCGAATACGCCGGCAACCGCGCCGGCTGTGTTCACGGTATAGAGCGCGCCAAGGCGGCTTCCAAGCGTCCGGCCCGAACGCGCCACAAACCGCGAGAGCAACGGAAGCGTCGCGCCCATAAACGTCGTCGGGATCAGCAAAATCGTGAATACATATAGGAATCGCGCGGCGGCGTAGATGCTCGAATCGTATCCGAGCGCGCGGTATGTGGCGCGGAAAAGCGGATCGAGCGCGCCAAGCAGCAGCGGAAGCGCCAGCGCCGCGAGGCCCACGCCGATCTCGACCATGCCGTAAAGGCGCAGCGGACGGCGCGAGCGGTCGGCGAGCGGACCGCCGATCATGCTGCCGAGCGCGAGGCCTCCCATGAAGGCCGCCAGAACTGTGGCGACGGCCTTTTGCGCCGCGCCAAACACATAGAGCAATTGGCGCGTCCAGATGACTTCGTAAATGAGGCCGCTGGCCCCGGAAGCGAAAAAGAGCACGAAACATCCCGCGAGGAGAACCGGGCTGAGACGTGCGGATGCGTCGCGAGATGGAGGATTCATCAAAAACGAATATCCACAAATAAAGGAATGGGAGCGGCCCGGCGGAGCAAATTTCCGCAAGGCGGCGGGAGCGGCGAACCTAATGCCATTGACGCGGGGGTGGCGTCACGCCTGATTTTCAAGGCGGCAAGGGCATCTTGCCAGAGATTCCCTATGCGGAGTGTGCGCAGAGGCTGCTGCAAACCCGGAAACGTGAAATGCCAGCAAGCTCAGATTCAATAAATCCTCGCTAGAAGCGGCGACAGGCAAGAATGGCCAGATGAACTTTAATACGCTCACGGACTATCTGACGCCCCGAAACCTTATCATCGCCGCAGTGGCGCTCGGGATCGCGATTGTGTGGGCCGCAATGCGCCCCGCGCCGCTGGTCGAGGCCGGGCCGTTCGAGGAGCCGCGCCAAACAACGCTGTCGCCTTTCATCGACCTCCCCGCGCCGCCCGGATACCAAATCACCGCCACGGATGAATACAGCGTCGAGGCGATGATCATGTCGCGCAGCCGTTACTGGTTTGGCGAAGACACAAGCCTTTCGCCCGTGGATTTCCTTTTGGCATGGGGCAACTTGACCATCGAGCCAAACCTGAGCGGCATCGAATGGAGCCAGAGCGACCGCTGGGGATACTATCATTACAAGTTCGACAACGTGAACCTGGAAGGCCGCAGCATCGCGGCGCAAAGCGCTAATACGCACATCATTCCCGCGCCGGACCGGCCGGATTTGCGGCGCGCGCTCTTGAAAATGCGCCGGGGGGATGTGGCGCGCCTGAAAGGCTATCTCGTTCAGGTGCGCGGACCGGGCGGATTCACGTGGGATTCCTCCCGCACGCGAACCGACACTGGCATTCATTCCTGCGAAGTGTTTTATGTTACGGAGATGGATTGAACCGGTCGGCTCGTTGTGGCCCTTCCGCACTCGGACGCCGCCCTTGCATCGCGGCCAGGTGGAAGGCGGCAGTCCGGCGGCCACGTTGCGCGTTGAATCCGGAAAAAACGCGAATTGGGAAAAGCGCGAGTGCGGAGCCTCGCGATCCCAGTAATCCAGCAATCCCACAACCCCCAAAATCCCAGCGATCTCAGCAATTCTGGCGATTCCGCTGATTCAAGTTTCCCTGTTTCGCGCGATGCCGCCCGCCAAGTCTGCCTTGGGATCGCGAGGCTCCGCACTCGCGTCTTTTTCCCAACCGCTCTCGCGCGAGGTGTGCGATAAATCCGGGTTGGCTTGGCGTTCCGCTTGTGATGGAAAATAAAGACGTGCGCATCGTCCGCCTGGCGGAAGGCTCGGTAATCCGGACGCGCCCGCAAGCGGTTGCATAAGACACGCTTTATTGTGCGTCCAGGTTCTCGCCGGCAATTCGAACACGGAAGCAAGCGGTTGCGCAGTTCAGTCAACGGAGGTCGTTCATTGTGAAAACCACTATTCGCCAAGGATGTTTCGGGGTTTTGGGCGCGGCTGTCGCGGTGCAGGTAGTTTTTTGTCTGAGCATGGCTTTGGCCGCCGATCCCGCTCCTCCCGCCGCGCCTTCAGCGAAATCCGCGCCGCAATCCGCTGAACCAGCATCGCCCGCCGTCCGCATTGACTGGACGCGGTCCGAGGCGCCGGTCAACCGCGCCCTCTTCAGCATCCAGGGCTTTATGCAACTCTATACGCAGAGCCTCCCGGGCGGACTCGGCGGATTGCCCGGCCCGGATCATTCCCTTATCATGGATTCGTTTCTTCTTATGAATCCCGAGGGAACGCAGACGCGCCTCGAAACTTACATTCATCAGATGGAACCGCAAAACGACAACAACGATCCGAATGTTTTTGACTGGAGCAAGTTCCATCCAGACACGATGATCCGCTTCATCGAGGATCGCGACGCCTTCGAGCAATATGCGCATAAAAAGCTCGGCATGGAGCCGCTTTCTCTGCTTTGCTACAATGTAGATTGGCTGAAATCCAACAACCCGGACGACCAGATTCGCGACCGCGCCGAATGGGCCGAATTCGCCGCCGCCGTGGTCGAATCCTACAATAAACGCCCCGGAAAAAACACCCCCCATCTGAAATTCGCGCAAATTTGGAACGAGCCGAATTTCCCCAATTTCCACATGGGGAATCGCGATGCCTACTACGGCCTCTTCAACGCCGCCGCCGAGCGCATTCACCGCGATTATCCCGGCGTCCTGGTCGGCGGCCCGACACTGACCAAATCGCCTCCGGGCGAAGAACCCTATGGATACATGAGCGATTTTATCAAGACCTGCGGCAAAAATGCGGATTATCTTATCTATCATTCCTATGGCGAATCCCCGGCGCAGATAGAAAAAGACATCCGCAAATGGACGAGCGATTTCCGCGCCCTCCCGGGCAAGCAGGACGCGAAAATCATGATTACAGAAACGGATTTCTGGATACAGGGATGGGAAAAACTGCAACTTGTCCTCGAACGCCAGTTCCGCCTGATCGGCGTGCAGGACCTCGTTCATGCCGTGCATCATTTCTGCTGCCTGGCCTATAATGAAGGCGGCAATTACTCTTTCGGCGTTGTGGACATGAACGGTGGCGTGTTTGGCGGCACATTCTGGCCGTATTGGCTGTTCAGAAACCTTTACGGAAACATGACGCCCGCCAAGCGCGAAGGTCCGCGCGCGGAAGATTACGACGTGGTTGCCTCGCGCATTGTCCGCGAGGGGCGCACGCTCGCCACGGCGGTCTTCCACAACAAAAGCGATGCCAACCTGCCCATCAATACAACGCTGGCCTTCGAGCCGGACAAGGCGGACCGCGTTCTGACCTTTGCGCGGCTGGCGAAAAACTCAAATGGCATTGAAAAGGCTCTTCGCGTTCCGGCCGGGACGAACGAAATGCCTTTCAGCTTCACGCTAAAACCTGGAGAAGCCTGTGCCCTCACGCTTCAGGATTCGGGCCGCCGCTTCTTCGCATTCAGCGATCTGGACAACCAGGAAGGCCCGTGGATTTCGCTCGAAGGCGATTGCCCGCCGCTCAGCCTGGGCGAGGTCTGCCAGTTGCACGCGCGCATCCTGAACACAAATTTCCAGCCAATCAGCGGACGCATCGCCCTCGCCGGACTTCCCGCCGGATGGAAGGCCGAAGTGGTCTCCGGGCAGCCGATGTTCGACAAATTGCGCCTGGGCCAAAGCCGCGATGTGATTTTCCAATTCAAGGCCATTTCCGTGGTCGAAGGCCGCGATTCCATCGGACCGTATGCGGTTTTTGAGCCTGCGCTTTCGGACGCGGAAGCCAAGGCGGACAAATCCGCCGCTCCCGCCCCGCCCGCCGCCAGCGCGAAAGCCAATGGCCCGCCCGGGGCGCAGTCGCTGCCCGTTTCCAACAAAAGCATCAACCCCCTTTCCGTCCTCGCGCTTCCCTCGCCCATTCAAGCCGTTGCCGGCGACACCAACCAGGTGGACCTGCAAATCACCAATCAGGTCGGGCAGGAAATCGCGGGCAAAGTAGCGCTCGAACTCCCGGCCGAACTGATTGCGGCCCCGGACGTTCCCAGGGAATTCAAGGTTCCGGCCCACAAACGCACCCGCCTTGGATTCACTTTTGCGATAAGCGAAAACGTGAAGCCCGGCGAATACAAGGGCGCGATCGTTCTGCGCTTTTTGGGCCTGGAATCGCGCGCGGAATTCACCGTGGCACTGACGGCGGACAAAGCGTCGAAAGAGGCCATTTCGCTCGAACTTGGCCCCTATGCCAATTTCGACGCGGTGGCCTACGACGCCAATCGCACGGATTACACCAACAGCATGGGCATGTTTGTTTATCCGGCGGATTTTACCCCGAGCGCGCGAATCGTGCGCGTGCGCGGCGTGCCCTATAGCATGCTTTCCATGGACGACGGCCAGAAAAACGTAATCCTGCCCAAGGGCCAGAAAATCCCTGTTCCGCCTGGCAAATACACGGGCGTGGCGTTTATGGGTTTTGGGCACGACGGCAAGCACCCCGGAACATGGATTTTCCATTATGAGGACGGCACGAGCCAGCAGGTAGCGTCGCAGATTCCCGAGTGGTGCACCCCGCCGCCCGAAGGGTTCCAGGTGGCGTTTCGCGCGCCTTACCGCTACATCCCCGGCGGCCCGGCCGATCCGCCCTGCGAGCTGTTCACGTGGACGCTGCCCGCGGACTCATCAAAAACCTTGTCGGCGATTGAGCTTCCCACAATGGAAAAAGGCGCGTATATTTTCGCGATCACGCTCCGGCGCGATTAATTCGAGCGCTCTCCATATTACATATAATGCAAGTGTGATGTAGATATGCCTTCTCCTTTCAGTGCATCTCTTCCCGCCGCGCGCGGATACTACATGCCCGCCGAGTGGGAGCCGCACGACGGCACATGGATCATCTGGCCGCGAAAACCCGCCACCTGGCCCGGAAAAATCGAGACAGTGCCTCCGGTTTTCGCCGAAATGGCCCGCGCGCTCGCTCCGGGTGAAACGGTTCACATTCTCGTGAACGACGCCGCAATGGAAGACGCCGCCCGCGAGGCATTCCGTCCCGGCGGCCCGATTCCCGCTTCCATCCGTTTCCACCATGTCCTCAACGACGATTCGTGGATTCGCGACTGCGGCCCGATCTTCCTGCGCAACCGCCAGCCGGGCCGTCCGCTGCTGGCGCTCGACTGGATTTACAATTCCTGGGGCGAAAAATACTCGGGATGGGAAATCGACGACGCCACGCCGCGGCGCATCGCGAAGATTCTCGGCATCGACTGCCGCGAGCCGGGCATCGTCCTCGAAGGCGGCTCGATCGACGTCAATGGCGCGGGGCTTTTGCTCACAACCGAACAGTGCCTGCTCAACCCAAACCGCAATCCGCACCTGGAAATGAATGACATCGAGGCCCTATTGCGCGGATGGCTGGGCGTGGAAAAAGTGCTCTGGCTCGGACGCGGAATCGAGGGCGACGACACGGACGGGCACGTGGACGACTTGGCGCGTTTTGTCTCGGAGGACACGGTGGTCACCGTTGTCGAGGATTCGCCCTCCGACGACAACTACATGTTTTTACAAGAGAATCTGGCGCGATTGCAGAGCATGACCGGACTCGACGACTGCCCGCTCCGAGTGATCACGCTGCCTATGCCTGACCCTGTGATTTATGAGGATCAGCGGCTTCCGGCCAGTTACGCCAACTTCTATATTGGAAACGCCGCCGTGCTTGTGCCGACGTTTGACTGCCCCGAAAAAGACGCCCGCGCGCTCGACACGCTCGCAAAATGCTTTCCGGACCGCAAAATTGTGGGCATCCGCGCCGTGGACCTCGTCTGGGGCCTTGGCGCATTCCATTGCCTCACGCAACAACAGCCGAGGGCCTAATTTCAATCACAGCTCCCAACAGCAAGCCGATGCGGCCTGGGCGAGTTCCCGTCAAAAAACCGTTGATACGGTTCGCAAATAAAGTCCTCCTCGAAATCCCCGCTACGAATCGCGGGGCGAATGACGGTTTTTTAAGGGGCGTTCCGGCCGTTTCACTTTAAACCTTTCCCGATCCACTATTCAGCCCCGTTCAACAAATCCATTGGTCCTATATTACAATCAGGTCCTGCATGTTTTGGAATCCATCGGCGAAGTTTCCACCTTCTCTTCTCCTTGGCGTCATCCTGATCCTGGCGCTCGCGCTGCGCCTTGTGGCCGTCGGGGAACGCAGCATCTGGTATGACGAAAGCGTGAGCCTGGCGATTTCGGGCGCGGAGACGATGGGCCAAGTCACAGCGCTTTGCCGCCAGACGGCTCATCCGCCGCTGTATCACTGGGCATTGCATCCGGTGGTTCGCGCGGCATCGAGCGACACCGCACCCCGGCTTCTGAGCGTGGCGTTCGGACTGGCGGCAGTCGCGGCGGCGTGGGCGGTCGGGCGGCGGCTGCGCGACGATGCGACTGGCGCGCTCATCGCCCTCGCGATGGCCGTTTCGCCCGTGGCGGTTCATTTCAGCCAGGAATTGCGCATGTATTCGCTCTTCAGCCTGATCGGGGCGCTGCAATATCTGGCCGCGATCGAATGGGTGAGGCGTCCGCGCGCGCCAGCGGCGGGAATGGGTGCGGTGGCGAGCATGGGGGTCGCCGTGGGACTGGCCGCCGCCACGGCGCTGGCGCTCCTCACGCATTACTACGCCGTATTTTCCACCTTCGGATTGATGCTGTGGCTTTGCGCCGAATCGTGGCGGCGCGAGGGGGCGCGCGGCATTGCCCGCGTTGGGGTGATTGCCCTGCTCGCCGCCTTGTTTTTTGCGCCCTGGATGCCTGTGTTCATCGAGCACGCCCACGCGCATTCGCTCGAAGGCGCTATGGCGCAGTCGGCTCCAATGACTTTCGCCTGGTTCGCGTCCGTGTTTCTCGACGTCCATTTCGGAACGGTTCCCGTCGGGCCGTTCGGGCTGCTTTTCGGGACGAAGTGGGATCGGATTCTTGCCGATTTCGGGTTGGGAACAGTGCTCGTCGTCGCGTTGTGGATTTGTGGAGGCATGGCGCTATGGCGGCGCGAGCGCAAATCCCTATTGCAGATGAAAACAACAGGCTCGTCAGACCAGTCGGACCAGTCAGACCAGTCAGGCTTGTCGGACCCGTCGGACCAGTCCGACTCTGCCAAGAGCCTTCAAGCGCCCGCCCCGCGCGCGCCCGCGGACGATTTTTCGCGCATTTTGCTTTTGGCGCTCGGAATGGGCGTGCCGCTCCTCCTGACGCTTGTGCATCTGCATTTTCACGGGCGATTCTACGGGCGGTATCTGATTGTCTTTCAGCCGCTCGGATTTTTCTGGCTGAGCGAAGGCATCCGGCTGCCTCGCGCGCGATGGGCAAAGGCGGCGCTCGCGGCCGCGCTGGTTCTATTTTTGCTGCCCGCGACGCTGCTTCTGACGCGGCGCGATACGCGCGATTGCACGCGCCCGGCTTCGGAATGGCTGGCGGCCCGCATGCGCCCCGGCGACGCGATTGTCCACGCCAGCCCGTGGTCGTATTTTCCATTCCGTTTCTATCTGCGCCGCGAACCCAATGAACAATGGCTGCTCGCCGGGCCGAAGGTGACAATGGCGGACCGTCCGCTTGTGCCGGCGGAGCGACTTGTGGACGGCATTGCGCAAATCGAGTCGCGCGTTGCCAAAAATGACAAAACGCGGCGCGTCTGGCTCATCATGCCCGTCTGGAGCCTCCAGCCCACCGACGAAAATGAGAAAACACTCCACCGCGAAATGAACGAGAACGGCTGGCGGATGGTTGATGCCATCGTCGAGGAGCAGGGCCAGAAACGAATGACACTCGCAGCCTATGAAAGGCGGCGATAGCGCCGGCGGCGCGGAGTGACATAAGCGGCGCAGCCTCTTGCGCCCGCCTCCAACGTCTTGTTCCAAATTGGTTTTGCCTCCGCCCCGTCGCCCGCCGCTTTGCACACTGGCTGTGCCATCGAATTTCGCGGCATGGCGTCCAATTTAGAGAAGGAAGTTCGCGACGGCGTTTCCAGGGAGGCTGGCCATGAAAATCTCGATACGCTTCACCAATCCGGCGCGATGCTCATCGGGCATGACGGTTCTTGAACTGCTGATTATCGCGGCGTTGATTACAATTGTGGCCGTGATCCTCGTTCCGAATTTCCTGGAAACCGGACAGCGCGCCCGCCCGATAACAAAGGGAAAAAGCAGTTTTCGCGCATTGGCCACTGCGTTGGAAAGTTACTTCATCGACCACGGCGAGTATCCCGCGATGCGTCCATTGCGCGATTTTGCGAAACGGCCCAACAGGCTGAAAAAGGCAGGCGGGTATGATCTGTTCACTATCGAGCCGGGGCGTCCGCCGCTGCTCGATGGCCTCACAACTCCCGTGGCGTATATTCAGGCGCTGCCAGACGATCCCATGACGCCGGAAAAACATTTGCCCTTTGCATATTATACCAATTTCCCGTAATTCTGTTCCCTGAATTTGCTCTGAAGGAGCAA
>CAYUNT010000142.1:0-11407 GCA_964446285.1 uncultured Candidatus Sumerlaeota bacterium
CAAGGGATTGTTTTTTATGCAATTTTAAGAATATAAACGGGCTGACGGATCAGGGTCTTTATCCTTATCGCTCGGCGGCGGCGGCGCTTGGGGCTGAGGCGAGGATGCGGGCGCGGCGGAGGGAAGCGAATGAGAATCACCCATGATGTGTTATATCCAGCATAAAATCCGGGCGGCAGAGAGCGTATGATTCCAGCGAGGAGGTTTGAGGTAAATGGCGAAGCCCTTTCGTCCATAAATCACCATGAAAATGCGTCGCACGGCGGGACAAATGCAAGCGGGGTCTTTGGCTCCGGACGCTGCAGGCGCGGATAAAAAAATGGTATCTTTTCCCGGCACTTAATGCATCCTTTCAAGAATTGAACCTGCCGCCAAATGACGGCAGGTTCGTAATATATCCGGCACGTTGTTCCGCCTGGATGAAACCAAACTATATCTTCCGCAGCCTTATTTTTTTATTTGTCTTGGCGCTCGCCGTTCTCGCGCAAGGGTGCCGGAGCGACGCCGCTCCCGCGCCGCAGGGAAAAACCGGTTCCACAGGATTGTCTTCCGGCGCTTCTGAAGTTTCCGATTCCGAGGCTCGTTCAAGTGTTTCCGGCGCATCGGCGGGAGCTGCTGCGCCCGCTGCATCCGTCGCATCCGACGCATCTGTAGCATCTGGTGGCGCGCCATCGGCGGAGAATTCGCCGCTGGGGCTTGGCGGCGGGGGAGGGGCGCGCGGAGAAATGCCGGATTGGTGGAAGGAATTTACCGCCTATCGTTCGAAACGCACGCGCGAACACCTGGCCGATAATGAACGCCGCGCGCCGGGCGGGATTGTGTTTTTAGGCGATTCGCTGGTGGATTGGTTTCCTGTCGAGCGCTATTTTCCGCAGGCGCCGGTTATCAATCGCGGGATTGCGGGCGAGCGGGTGGGCGACCGGCTGCGGCCGCATTTGCGCGGACGTCTCGATTGGTCTGTGGCTGACTTGAAGCCGCGGGCGGTTTTTTTGATGTGCGGCGTGAACGACCTCATGTGGCCCGACGTGGCGACGGCGGACGTCGAGGAAGGATACCGAATGCTGCTGGCGGATTTGCGAAAGGCGGCTCCGGGGGCGCGAGTGTATGTTCACGCGTTGCTGCCGACGCGCGGCGAATATGCCCGGCACAATGCGCGAATCCGCGAATTCAATCCGAGACTGAAGAAAATCGCCGAGGAATTTGCCTGTTCCTATTTGGATTTTCACGCCGAGTTTTGCGATGCGGCGGGCGAACTCGATCCGGCCTTCACGACTGATGGCCTGCATTTGTCCGAAGCCGGCCACGCCCGCTGGGCGAAATTGCTGCGGCCTTGGGTGTGCGAGTCGCTCGCTGCATCCATCTCGAGTTCCACAGGCCCTGATCCCAGATTCCTTGGTGCAGACGGGGGATCATGACACTACGCGTGAGAGCGGGGATCAGGATTTGGCGAGGGTGACGAGGAGTGTGCCAGCGAAGATGAGAAGGCCGGCAAGGAGTTTGCGCCGCCAGCCGTAGCGTTCATGCAGAAAATAGAAACTAAGAAAGAATCCAAAGATGAGGTTGGTTCGCACGAGGCTCGATGCGCGGGTGACGTCGCCAAAGCCAATGGCCAAGTAAAATAACAGCGTGGATAAAAAACTGCAAAATGCCGTTGCGGAAAGGGCAATCCACGCGCGGCGCGAAATCCCCCGGATAGACAGCATTTCCCGGCGCGGACTCGTCGCGATTTCAGGCGTTTCCGACGTGCGCGCCCGGCTTATGTCATTCGCAGCGTCTGCAATGCGAGGGCTGCGCAAGCGGCGGATCAGCGTCACCGGAGCAAAGAGAACGACGCCGAGCAGCACGGTCGGAAACGAGAAGAAATAGGGATTGGCTTCTGTGATGGCGAGTTTGCTCGCCACGTTGTTGAGGGCGAAGAGCGCAGCGGCCAAAATTCCGAAAGCGCCGTGATGGAATTTTCCGCCCGGAAAAAAGAAAACAGCGCCCGCGGCCACAAGCAGCACGCCCGCCACAAGCGCCGGGCTGAGGCGTTCGCCGAGCATCCCGGGCGCGAAGGCGAGCACGAACAGCGGCGTGATATTCACAAGGCTGAATGTGGAGTAGTAGTCGCGCCGGACTCCAGCGGATTGCAGCACGATGGCCACGGTTTCGAGCAATCCGGCAGCGGCGAGCCAAAGCCAGAATGACGCGGAGAGGTGCGTCTCAAATCGCCAGAGAAAAAACGGGAAGAGGAAAATTGCCGTGCCGAACCGCATGAGCAATGTGAAAACATCGGCGGGAAATTCGGCGAGGGCGCGTTTGCTGACGGCGCTCCAGGCGGCATTGAAGAAGGCGGCGGCCAGAACGCAAAGGATGGCGATGGGCGGCATAGGGTGGAAGATGGGCGGATTAATGTTGGCGTGAGGGCTTTGGGGAATGAGGACGGGGAGGACGGCCGGTGAGGCGCTCGAAGGCGTCGGCGGCGAGGAAAAATAGAAAAAGACCAGTGGCCACCAGGGCGGCGGCGATATAGGCAAACGGCGCGAGAAATGGCGAAAAACCGCGCGCGCGCCGCGAAATCTGAACGACATGGGCACGCTGGAGGGTTTCGAGTTCTTCGCGAAGGCGAGCCGCTTGCTCGCGGGCGAGGCGCAATTCTTCCCCGGCGGATTGGGGCGCGGCGCTTAGACCGGTGGAAGAGGAATTGGATGGGGCACACGAAGAAAGCGGCGCGGTGAGAATCTGAATTTTTCCTTTTCGCGGCTTGGGATCGCGCGTCCAGTCCGCCAGAGGAGCGATTGTGCGGTCCCAGGCGAGGCGTTCGCTCACAAGCCGCCGCGCTCCTTCGGATGCCTTGCGGATTTCCTCGCCGCCGTGTTCTGCGTCCGCAAGCAGACGCCCAAACAAACGCCGCGTGCCGTCTTCGTCCGCAGGAGCGAGAGTCCAGCCCGCGCCGTATTCCTCGATCAGAGGCGAAAAATCGTCGTAGTTGCCGTGAATTACCGGCACGCCCGACCACAAATACACGGCTGTGCGGCTCGGAAACGCCAGCTCGCGTTCGAGATTGCGCGGGAGCAAATCGAGCGCCACGCCGCAACGGGGCAGTGTGCGCGCCATTTCCTCAAAAGGCACAACGCCGCGCCGATGAACGCGCGGATGCGACTCGATAAAGTCCAGCAACGACTCGAAACGTCCGCGCGAGACGTCGAGCGTTGGGTGCATTCCGCCGAAAAACTCGAGCGCCCCTTTGCCGCGCGCATCGCATTCTTCGAGCAACAGCCGCAGCGGGCGCTCGGGGTCTTGCCACGGCAAAAAGAAGCCTCCGAACACGAAAAGAGCAGGATCGCGCTTCTCGCCTGCGCCGGGCAAATCCGGCGGCATGGAATATAAAATCACGGGGCAGAGTTGCGCGTCAGGGGCGAATCCCGCTTCAAGCAGATACGGAATAAAATAGGCGCGCTGGCGCGGACCGGAGCAAACGGCGAAGTCGGCGCGGGCGAGTTGTTCGAGTTTCTCACGGCGGTCGGCGGCGGGATCGGGCGATCCCCAGTGAAGGCGTTCGAGGAGGTGCGGCCCCGCGAGGTCGATGGCAAGCGGGCAATCGAGCGGTCCTGCCTGGCGCAGGAGTCCCCAATGCTGCGCGACGACGGCCTCGGGGCGATGCGTCGCGAACCACTCAGGTAAATCGGCACGGCGCACGGCCTGGATTTTGGGTGCGCCGCCTGCAAAAAATGCGGATACAGGCGAGTTCGCGATTGCGCCAGGCGAGGCGAAGGCGGCTGGAATGGCGGGCACTTTCCCGCCTTGAGCCGCAAAGGCATCCGCCGCCACAACCAGCGTGACGTCTTCGTGGCCGGCCGCGCGCAATCCTTGCGCCAGCGCCCAAGCGCGCAACCCCGCGCCGGTCGTGGGCATTCCCGGCAACGGCGGCGGCTCCGTCGTCAGCACCACCACGCTTGGCAGTGTCGTCATCGCGAACGGCTCCATTGCGATGCGCACTCATAATCGAGCGCATGGCCTTCGACGATCTCGCGTTCCATGGGATAATGCCTGGAAAAATCGAGGTCCACGATCTTCAGCAAGGGGCGGCGCGGGAAGGCGCGCGCGAGGGTCAGGCCGCCGCGATCCACAGCCAGCAGCGGGACATTCGGATGCGCGCGCCCGTCGTTGACGGCCAGAAGAAAGACCTGATTTTCGGCGGCGCGGCTGCGCAGATGCGCTTCGAGCGCGGGGCGTTTCCAAAGGCCGCGGCGGTCGCATACGTTGAATCCATAGACGAGAACTTCCGCGCCGCGGCGGGCGTATTCGTGCGCCCAGAGCGGAAAGCGCGCATCAAAACAAATCAGAAATCCGATGCGGCGCCCCTCGATCCGCGCGATGGCCGGGCCGCTCTGGCCCGGGGAATAAAACCGCGTGTCGCGCAAGGTGAGATGGCGTTTGTCATAGCGCGCGGCGAGGCGGCCCGAGGCGGAAAATACGAGCATGGAATTGAAAATCCGCCCGTCGCGCTCGCGCATAAGGGTTCCCGAGGCGATAGCCATGCGGAGTTCGCGCGCGAGCATTCCGAGGCGTTTGTTCAGGCTCGCGATTAGCGCAAAGTCCACAGAATCCGCATCATGGAAGTGTTCGCCATAATATCCCGAGAGCGCTCCTTCGGGGAAGATGGCGAGATGAGCGCCCTTCGCCGCCGCCTCGCGCGATAATGCCTCGATGCGCGCAAAGTTGCGTTCCGGACTGCCTAAAACAGGAAATGTGCAAAGCGCGGCGCGAAAAATAGCGGGCGTTTTTCCTGGAGCGGATATGGAATTTTGTCGTGGCTTGGCCGCGCGATTTTTCGATGCGTTCTTCTTTTCAGTGGATGCCCGGTTTGTGGACATGCGTTTTACTCCGCGTTGTGACGGTTCTTGCTGGCCGAAGAATCCGGCGCGGGGTCCTCAGGAGAACTTTTTCCGCGCCGGTTGAACCATCGAAGGCGCAAGGCGCGGCGGTTTCGCGATGCGGCCGCATACATCGAGGGCCACATCCGCCGCAATGGACGAAGAATCACGCCGCGAATTATGCGATAATCAATCGAAAGAATCACGAGCGCGGCAAGGAACAGCACAACACCCGGGATGAATGGGACAAAACCAAAAAACACGGCGGCGGCGATGAGGATCGCGGCTGCCACATGGCGTCCCATCCGGCGGCTGATTTTGACCATGCGAACTGGCCTTTGCAGGAGGCAATGGCGGCGGGCTATCGCGCGCCAAACGGGCTGCGATGCATGGGCGTATAGATCGCGCCCTCGGGACGCAGGTCGCTGCGAAACAGCACCGCTTCGGCGGGGCGGCAGGCGCCGGCATCGAAGCGTTCGTGCGATCCGACGACACTCATCATTCCGCGCACGCCGCGCATGGACTTGATGCGCGCCAGCGTCAGATGCGGATGAAATGGCTTGGCGTCGGGCCGCACACCGATCCGCTGAATGAGCGGCGCGAGCGCTTCGCGAAACTCGGCCAAAGAGGCGTCCGCCTTGGGGATGCCTATCCACAAAATGCGCGGGGCGCGTTCGTTCGGGAAAACGCCCAGCCCCCGCACCTCGATGCGCGGCGCGGCAAAACGGCGGGCCAGCGAGTCGATGCGCGGCTTGAGCGCATCCAGGTTTTGCGGAGTCACGTTTCCCAGGAAATGCAAGGTGAGATGGATGTTTTCCGCGCGGACCCACGCTGGATGCGCGCCCGTGAACTCGATGCCTTTGCGCAGGCGTTCGAGCACTTCGGCGATCTTGGCGCGCACTTCGGCGGAGAGTTCCAGCGCAAGAAAGGAACGGATGCCAGGCGCGTCGGATGCGGGCGCGTCAGAAGCGGGAGCATCCTCTGCGGGATCGCGCAGGTCCGGCTTTTGGGAATCTAGCGCGTTTGGGCGGGGTTCCGGCGGAGTGGGTTGCGGCGAATTGGAAGGAGGCATATAATTCACCATGTCCTTATGTGGTTGATGCGTATTGCGCGGCAGCCCGGGAAACCAGGCTGGACTTCGTCTAGTCCTCGTCGGCCGCGGGGAGGGTTTTGCGGAAGGGATGAACCTCGCTGCGGGCGAAAATCCCTTCGCGGACAAAGGGATCGTCGCGCATTTTCCGATCGACCTCCTCGCGGGACTCCGCTCGCATGATCATCAAACTGCCCGCGGAGTCGAGCATCGGCCCGGCAATTACCACGCGCCCGGCCGCGACCCAATCGCTCCAGTATTTGATATGCGAGGCGAGTTGGCGCGGACGCTTTTCCTTGGCGTCCGGCGCGTCCCAGCCCAGGGCAATAAACAACATCGAGAGAACCTCCGTCCGTTCGCAATAAGGTTCGCAAAAGCGCTCGTCCACCGGCGCTTAATGAATAGTGCAGCCAGGCGGAGAAGAAAGCGAGGCCATGCTTGCAAGCGCCTTTCCATATTCCTCCGGCGTGTCGATGTCGCGCAGGATTCCGGGATCCTCCACGGAAATTTCGAGAAGTCTCGAAGCGTTTTGCTCGACGGCCCAGTCGGCGCCGCGCCCCGGCGGAACAGCACGCAAGTCCGCAAAAACCTCGGCGGGGAAAATGACAGGGTGGCCGCGTTTGCCGCCAAAAGACGGAATGATGATCCGCCCGGGGCTTTCGGCCGCGGTTCGAAAAAGAGTCGAGTAAGTCGCGCTCTGCACGGCCGGATGATCCACAAGGCACACGGCAAGGCCGTGGACGGCGATTGTGTTGCTGCCGCCTGTATTTTGCGAGGATTCGGCGCAGAGGAACCCGAGCGCGACACGGATTGAAGAAATAGGGCCTTCATCATTCGGGTCGGCGTTGGCGAGAAAAACGTCGATGGCCGAAGCGGCCCCCGAGAGCGCGCGGGCGCGTTCGATTTCGCCGGGGCGCAGAATGGCCAGAATGCGCGGCGCGCCCGCCTGGCGCAAACTGGCTGCGATCGTCTCGATAAACGCGCGCCCGTTCCAATCAAGAAAGGCCTTTGATGCGCCCATGCGGCCCGAGCGCCCGGCAGCGAGAATGGCGGCGGGTATCATGACAATGGGAAAAGAGATTTTTTGGGTGGCGGCGGCTGGGTGGCAAATGGATCGGGATTGACGGCGGCTGGCGGAGGCGCGGCAGCTTTCGGTGGCGCCGGCGGCAGTTCCTGCGGCGAGTCGGAATCTGCGGAATGCGCCGGTGAAGCCGGATCGCCCGCCGCATCGCTCCGCGGCTCTGCTCCGCGCGCATTGTTATCCGCTGATACGGATGGCGCCCCGCGGCCTTTCACCATTGCCCCGGCTTTTTCCCGCGCCGCCATCTGCTCGACTTCCTGCCTCTCCCACAGGCGGGCGTATTTCATAAAAACGGAATGCGCCGCCATCCAGCAAATCACAAGCCCATGCAAGCCGTCGCGGAATCCGCCATACAAAACAAACTGGCGGAAAAAGCGCCACGCGGGCCGCAAAAGCAGGTGGCGCATCTTCACGCGCCCGGTGGTTTTGGCGCGGTCGTTCGATGCCCAGATTGTGTATTGGTCGAACTTCTTCAGGTATTGCGGGAACGACTGAAATGTGTAGTGGAGCAGCGGGGCGCGCAGATTGCGGACCTTGGAGGGCTGCCCGTCGGGAAACTCGACATCGGCGTGGACCTGGCGCTCGATATAGCGCGCGCGGTCGCGCCGGAAGAGGCGCAGCACACGGTCGCGCTGCCACCCGCACCCGCGGATTCGCTTGCCGAGAAAATGATTTACGCGCCGGATGCGGTAGCCGTCCGCCGGGCCATCGCGCGCGAGGACTTTTTCGATCTCGCGCCGCAGCTCGGGCGTTACGCGCTCGTCGCAATCGAGCACCAGCACCCACGGATGGCTCATCTGGGGGATGGCCCAGTTTTTTTGCGCGGCGGAATTGATATATTCGTGTTTGAGCACGCGATCGGCCAGAGGCGTGGCGATTTCCACCGTCCGATCCGCGCTGAACGAATCGATAACGACCACCTCATCCGCCCAACGCGCCGAAGCGATGCAATCGGCGATGTTGGCCTCTTCGTTGCCAGCGGGGATGAGGACGGAAAGTTTTTGGCGAGACATATCGCGTTTTGGCGAAAGAAGAAAAGAAGAGGAGCAGATTTCCGCGGGACGCGGCATTTCTGGTTTGGGATGGGCGGATGCCCGGCGGCAAGCGCTATGCGCCCTCGACCACGCCGCCTATCCTGTTTTGTTCAGCGGGCGCGGGAAGTCACGCCGAATCTTGGAATGAATTCGAATCAACCGTAGTGGGATGAGGAGGAGGAAGAGGGTTCGGGAACGACGCCGCCAAAACCTCCGGCGCTGTTGGTGATGAGTCCGGAAAGGGCAAGCAGCCGATGCCAAAGGCTGCGGAAACGGCTTGGTCTCGACACAGAAAGCGTCTGCGCCACCGGAACCGGCGCGCCGATGTCGGCCACGAACAATTCAATGCCCGCTTCCCGCCATCGCACCAGCACGTGCGCCAGATCGCTCTGTGCACAGGATGTGCCTCTTTGAATCAGCAAGGCGCGCGAAATTCCCTGCGACTTCAAAAACGCCCCCGAAGGAAAATCCTGGGGGAAAACAACCCAGCGATTGTCAAAGCGTCCCGGGGTTTTGGACGACAATACGATGCGGTTATAGTCCAGCAAAAACGCGGGCGGGGCTTGCGCGGAAAGCGGAGTTTCGCGGAGTTCCTCGGCCCCTTCGCGCAAAATGCAAAGCAAATTCGACACGTCCACGGTGGCGTTCTGACTCCCCCACGCGCCATTGTATAGCGGAATGGGCCGGAATCCACGGCGCGCAAGCACGAGGCCGATCAACGGAGAGAGTTCGCCGGGCAAGTCGGCAATGATAGCGCAATGCTCGCCATGCAACCACGAATCGGGCCAGTCTGGCGGGATCATCTGACTGGCCACCGGCAGCGTGGTTTTCAGAATGTCCACGGGCGAGAAGCCAAGCGGGCCTTTGCTCCCGGTGACGAACAGAACGGGTTTCGCCCACTGGGACCAGACTGATTGCGGAGGCGCCCAGATTTCGTAGATTTGCCTGGGATCAAGCAGCATCGCAGTTCTCCGAAGGGGTATGTATTTCGGTTGGGGTGGTGGCGGAAGCGGCAGTGGCGGAAATCGCGGCGCCGCGGGAACGGATCAGCACGGCGGCGTCGCGGGCCTGGAAGTCGATCAAGGGTTGAGAGGCGAGGCGTCCATACGCGCCCGCCGCGCGCCCGTTGACGCAATACACTCCAAGGCAGGGATAGACGAGTTCGCCGGTCTCGGGCAGGACAGCGGGCACGGCCTCGAACCGGCGTTGAACGGCCCAATAACGAGGGTGCCAAGTGGCATGGCGCGCGATGGTTTTCCATTCTTTTTCTTTGGTTACGCCGCGAATCCCGATCAATTCGCCCACGCGCCCGAGGGCGGGCTTGAGCACCCATTCCTCCGCGCCGTTGCCGCCGCCGGCGGCGCTTCTACTCCCATTGCCACTTCCATCCCGCCAGCGGACTTCTCGCGGATCGAATGTGGGCGGAAGCAGCGACTTCCAGGCCGAAAGCGGCGCGCGCAGGCGGTCCCAGACGAGCGGAAAGCGTTTGCTTTGCACCAAAAGCGCCACCCCCGGATTGCACTGCGGCGTGCGCGAGGAATGGAAGTAACTTTTCCATGCGGCGGCGCGCGGCAGATTCGGCAGCCATTCCGCCGGGAAAAACCGGAAGAGGAAATCCAGGCGCTGCGCTGATTCGGCGGGATTGCCGCTGCTGTTCTCGTCACCAGAGGCGGCTCCAAGGATGAACGCTTCTCCAGCGCGCCAGCGCAATTGGGCGGGGCTGATGAGATGCACCTTTGCGCCCGCGCGTTCGAGCAGGCCGGCCAGATACACCATCACCTGATGGTCGTCCGAATAGGCCGTGGCGTGAACAAGGGCGATGTTCGGCGCGCGGGGCGGCTCCGCGGCAGGCGCGGATGCGGAAGCGGCGTGGCAGGATTCCAGCATGGCCTCGGCAAGGGCGCGCGCCGGATCGCCCGGCAGATGGCAGCCCGGATAGCGTTCGGCCATGAGCGCGGCGAAACCGGATGCCTCGACATATCCGCCCGGGACGTCGGAATTCACCTCGGAAATCCGCCAGCCTTCAGGGGTCCAATGGAAATCGAACCGCATAACGCGGACGGGCGCGGGCGGGGGGCCGAGGCGGCTCGCATGGCGCAAGGCGCGGCGCACGCTCCACGGCAGGCCGAGTTCCGCGTGCAATTCGGGGCGGCCGAGCAACTCCGCCTCGGCTTCGATGGCCTCTGCCGCGAGGCGTTCTGCCAGGGCGGCCACTTCGCGCCAGGCGTCTTCGCTGAGGAGAAGCGGAAACGGCGCAAGGACCGGCACATCGCCCACCTGCGGGTCCCATTTGCAGCACTCGAAAATGGCGCGGGCGCGGACTTGGCGGAATTCCTCGGGCGCAACGGAAATCCCCGCGCCCAACGGCATTGCTGAATCCGGCGTCCGCGAAATCGACAGCGGCGCGGTGGGCGAACCGCGCCCGGTCGGCGAACCGCGCGCGGCGGATGCGATGGGAGCGAATGGAGCGGCGGACGTCATACCCACCAGCCTCTTGAAGCAATGAATATCGCAGCGGCGGCGGCGAACAAGAGAGCGGGCAGAATTCCAAGGAACACCACTGCGACGGATCGGGGAAGCGGGAGTTTTTGGCACAACAGTTCCAGAACAATCGCGCCCGCAACGAATCCGCCGCCAAAAATCCAATAAGGGTGGTAGTCGGCGAGTGTGGCCTCGAATGATACCCAATTGCCGGCCACTCCGCGCCCGAGCACGGCCCCGAGCGAGGCGAGGAATCCCGCCAGGCGCCATCCCGCCGCCGGATCGCGTTCGACGGTGATGGCTTCGGAAACGCGGGCGACTGCTTCATAAAAATACCAGAATATATAGAGCGAACCTGTGGATATGCCCGCGCTGAGGATGACCACATGAAACCCGGGACCGTCGCCGATGTTGCCGCCGGCGAAGGCAAGCGTCAGGCCGATCAGCCCGCCCGCGACGGCAATTGCCGCCGCGCCATTTCGGCGTTCGATGGCATCCTGGCGCACGCTAAGATTGAGCAGAAGGAAGAAGGCCTTGACGAGTCCGACCCATGCCGCGCCCATCGCCATATAAAAATACAAGTAGGTGGAACTGTCGCGGACGTCGCTCGACGCCCAGCGCCGCAATACGAGCCAAAGGAGCAAGGCGCAACACGGCGGGACGAGATGGAGCAGAATCCGTTCCGAGCGAAACCGGTAATAGCGGCCCACCGCAAGCAGGCTGAAATACCAAATTCCCCAAGCCACCACGGCGGCGATGGAGGAGATGACTGCAAAGATCATTTCACCTTCCGACATGGCGTAACCTCGGAGGAGCGGCGATGAATCACGATGGAAAAGGTGCCATTCTCCCGCCCCCCTCTCAA
>CAYUNT010000142.1:11417-11936 GCA_964446285.1 uncultured Candidatus Sumerlaeota bacterium
ATGCCAAACTTGCCGGACGGAGCGAACGGATAAACGCCATGAAAAGCCGCATGCATGGATCATGGATTCAGGTGTTTTATCATTCGCCTCGCGACTCATCGCGACATGTGTTTGGCGTGCCGGGAAAGTCAAACGTGGCATCGCTCCAAACAACCCCGCCAGGGGTTCAATACCAAAGCCCAGGCGTCAGCGAGGAACGAGCGCCACCCTGGGAAACCAAGTTCGACAAAAGGAATTTACCCTGCAAGGGTTCAATAAATCGCGGTGAATCCTGCCGATCCGCCGCATCGCAAACAGGGATGAACGCGAGAAATGACAATGGGAGGATTTCGATTTATTTAACCCTTGCAGGGTATTTGGGTTCTGCTCTCGCATTATCCCAGGGTGGCGCTCGTTCCTCGCTGACCCTGGGCTTTGTTATTAAATCCCTTCGGGATTTCTATTCTGCTGCGCCCAATATCTCCTAATAAATTTCCTGACAGGTATTATGCAATCTCTTCATGCAAAAGCGGCGGGAGC
>CAYUNT010000143.1:0-11936 GCA_964446285.1 uncultured Candidatus Sumerlaeota bacterium
GCGCGAGGCTGTTGGCCGCCTGAATCATGGGGCAACCAACGGCGCGGATGAAGCCAAGCCCGATGCTGTTGACTATGCCATATAGGCGCGAGCACCGGGCGCGATTTGGGCAATAAGGCTTTTTGAATACTTCGGAAATGCAATTGGGAAAATAGAATCCGCTGGGAGTGACAATAGCCTCACATGCCGGAGGTCACTGGTTCGATTCCAGTATCACCCACCATTCAATTTCTTCAGCAACTGCGGCCTGCATCCTCACAGGATGCGGGCCTTTTTCTTTGCTCGCGCGGATTTGGGCAGGAATGAATAGCCCCCAAGGACATAAAAGACGCAAGAGACGCCCTTAATCGGCAAGGCAGTTGGCAGGTTATTGCGGCTTCTGAATTTTTTCGGATGGCTGCAAGGTTCAGGTTGCCCGGGGCGGCTTAAACGGTTCAATTGCCATCGGCGCGATGGGCGAATGACCGCCACCGAGCCACGCGCATATTATGCGCCCTTAATTGCGCAATTGCGCATTCTTCACGTCGATTCATTTCATTTACCATCACTCAACATAATAAGTCACATCGGAAAAAGGCCCAGCAAGTGTATTTCACAAAATATGCCAATCCGGCAAACTTCAGGTATCTTGAGGATTTTTCGGCAAAAGAAAATCGCCGCGGCGGCGAACTCACGCTAACTTCGCCCAGGGGAGGCACAGTTCGTTTTTGTCTTTTAGAGGGCGGCGTGGCGCGCATCATCCTTTCGCCGCGGGCCGCTTCTCCGCGCACATGCTCCGTGGCGGAGATGGAAGCAACTCCCGCCGCGCGGACACAAACCGCACGCGCCGCAAAAGGCGAATGGCTTATCGAATCGGGCGAGGCATCGTTGCGGATCAACGAGAAATCCGGGGATTTTGCGTTGAGCGCGGGTGGGCTTGGCGCGGCGGGAGCGGGCGGAGAGAACGAACTCTGCGGCGGCAAATCGCGCGCGAGGCAAAAGAATCAGATCGTCCGCAGCGCCCGCGCTCCGTTTGGGGTGTGCGGGGCGAAGTCCATCGTGCTTTTCGACCGGCCGGACGATAGCGTGGTCTATGGCCTTGGCGAAAAGACAGGCGCGCTCGATAAAAGCGGGCGGGCGTGGAAGATGTGGAACACGGATGCGGCGGCGGATTTTCCGAGCGCATTTATGGAAGGCCGCTACGATCCCGCCTATGTCAGCATTCCATTTTTCATCTCGAAATACAAAGGCGCCTATTACGGAGCGCTGCTCGATACTTCATGGCCCACGTTTTTTCATACAGACAGGCCGGCGGGGGAGAAGTGGCTGATTCCGTCTGTGGCGCGGCGCGTGGAAGACGAGGCCATCCTCACGGCCGGGGTCGAGAACGGGCCGCTCGCGCTTTACCTGATCCCCGGTCCGTCGTTGCGCGATGTGGTGCGGCGTCTGGCGCGCCTGACAGGGCGCCACGAAATGCCGCCGCTCTGGGCGCTCGGGTATCATCAATGCCGCTGGGGTTACGCAAGCGCGAAGGAAATCCGCGGTGTTGCCAGCCGCCTCGCACGTGAGCGAATCCCCGTCGCCGCAATGTGGATGGACATCGACTACATGAACGGATTTCGCGTGTTCACGTTCAATGAAAAGCGATTCAGCGCGGCAGATCGCGGGCTAATGCGGCGCGAATTGGAACGGCGCGGGACGCGGCTTGTGGCCATTGTCGATCCGGGCATCAAGGCGGAGGCGGGCTATGGAATGTATGAGGAAGGGGTGCGCGACGGCCTCTTGTGCCAGTCGCCCGAGGGGAAGCCGTTTATAGGATATGTGTGGCCGGGCGTGACGGCGTTTCCCGATTTTACCTTGGAGAAAACAAGGAAATCATGGGCGGGGCACATCAAGGATTTTCTTGCACAGGGTCCGCTCGATGGCATCTGGAATGATATGAACGATCCGTCGGTCGGGCAGGTTGAGCCGGACGAAATGCTTTTCGAGGAAGGCCGTTCGCCGCACGCGGCGTTTCATAATGCCTATGGGCATTTGATGGCGCAGGCCACCTGGGAAGGGTTTCGCGAAAAAGACCCCATGCAGCGGCCGTTTATCCTTACTCGCTCCGGCTCCGCGGGCACGCAGCGTTACTCCGCCATCTGGACGGGCGACAACGCGAGTAACGAAGCCAATCTGGCCATGTCGATCCCGATGAGCATCAACATGGCGCTGAGCGGCGTGTCGTTCAACGGCCCTGACGTTGGCGGATTTGCAGGCAACACCACGGAATCCTTGATGACGGCGTGGATGCTGGCGGGGGCGCTGTTTCCGTTTTTCCGCAATCACAGCGCGATCGGAACACGCTCGCAGGAGCCGTATGCGTTTTCCGCCAAGGCGCGCGAGCTGATCCGCAAGTGCATTCTGACGCGGGCGAAATTGCTGCCTTACTTATATAACCAATTCTTTATGCATTGGCGTGATGGCGAGGCCGTGATGCGTCCGCTTTCATACGAATTCGAAGGCCGCGAATACGAGCGTCTGAATGATCAATTCATGATTGGACCCAGCCTGATGCTCGCCCCGTTCACGGATGTGTCGAGTGCTTCGCGACGCGCGATTCTGCCTCCGGGGTGGTGGTTCGACCTGGCGCAGGGGCGCTGGGTGCGCGGAGGGCGCTCGGTTACGATTCGCAGGCGCGACCGCATGATTGTTTTTGTGCGCGATGGCTCGATTCTGCCGTGCGTCGAGGGGACGGATTTCTTTCCGCAGCCGGATTTCTCGCGCGTGGAGTTCCATGTGTTTGCAAAGGCGCGCGGGGGCGTTCTCGACTATTATGAAGACGACGGAGCCACGCGCAGGTATCAGCAGGGCGAATTCAATCAAACGCGCATCGCGGCGGGGTTGACCGCGCGCGGCAAACTGGACATCTCGGCACGCCGCGAGGTGAATGGTTATTCATCGGCGGATGGTGCGAAAAAGGCAGGTCGCGGCAAGAAAGCGGGCGGCGCGAAATTCACTGGCGAGGCATCGGCCGCCCGATGCTGGTTCTACGGCGCGCGCCCGGCGGCAGGCGCGAAAAGGTCGCGGGCCGATTGGCCTTTTGTCTCTTATCCAGCGGCCTATTGCGAAATCCCAATCTGCAGCGAGCCATAGGACATGCCACTCCGCATCTTGTCTTCTTCCGACTCCCGCTCCTCGCGCGCCTGGCCGCGGCGAATTGCCTTTGCGCTAGCGCTGGCGGCGGCTGCAGCGGTTGCGATATTCGTAATATATTATGTGATGGCGCCCGGACTGCGCGTGGACTTCGCCAGCGCAAAATCAAAAAATCGCGCCGACGGCCGGATTTATGTGCAATACTGGGATTTATGGACCGGATTCGAGGGCGAAGCGATGCAGCGCGTGGTGGAACGCTTCAACGCCTCGCAGGATCGCATCTGGGTTGAAAAGCAAATCATCAGCGATATCAATCAGCGCTTTCTGATGGCGGTCTCGGGCAACAACGCGCCCGACATCGCAAGCATCTTCCAGACAAGCGTTCCGTCGTTTGCGGAAAAAGGCGCGCTTCTGCCGCTCGACTCGCTGGCGAAAGAACACGGCGTTGGTGCGGATCGTTACGTGCCCATTTTCTGGCAATTGTGCCACTGGCGCGGGCATCTCTATGCGCTGCCGACCGTCGCGTCAACACTGGCGCTTCATTACAACAAGAAGATGTTTCGCGAGGCCGGCCTCGATCCGGAGAAACCGCCGCGTTCGATAAAGGAACTCGATGAAATGGCCGAGCGCCTGACGCGGCGCGATGCCAAGGGGCGTCTTGTGCAACTTGGTTTTGCGCCAATTGAGCCGGGCTGGTGGCCGCAAACCTGGGCCTACTGGTTTGGGGGCGACATCTGGGATGGGCGCGAGTCGCTGACGCTCAATTCCGAGGCGTATATTCACGCGCTTGAATGGGTTCAGAGTTATTCGAAAAAATATGGTCCGGCCGAACTTGATAGTTTCCAGAATGGATTTGGCCCGTTTGCCTCGCCGCAAAATCCGTTCTTGTCGGGCTTGGTCGCGATGGAACTCCAGGGCGTCTGGATGCATAACTTTATTGAAAAATACAATCCGTCGCTCGAATACGGCATCGCTCCCTTTCCCTCTTCCGAGCCGGATCGCATGGCCACGCTTGTGGAATCCAACATCCTGGTAATTCCGTCGAATGCCCCGCATCCGCGCGAGGCGTTCGAGTTCCTGGCCTTTGTGCAGCGTCCGGAAAACATGGAGCAGTTATGCCTCGATCAGCGCTCGCTGCCACCGCTTGCGCACGTGAGCGAGTCGTTCTGGACGCATCATCCCAACACGCACATCCGCCTGTTTTACCAGTTGGCGCAAAGCAAAGACGCGCGCGGATATCCGCAATTCCCCACCTGGAACGAAATCAACGACGAAATCACGGCCACATTCAGCCAGATCACTTTGCTTCGCGCTAAACCGCGCGAGGCGTTGAATACGCTGCAGGCCAAAATGAACGCGCAATGGCAGGAGGAACTGGCGTTGATCCGCAAGCGCGAGGCAATGGCTTCGCGGGCCTCGCAGACATCGCCGGGCGGCGGCGGCGGCGACGGCGACGACGGCGACGGTGGCGGAAGCGGCGGAAACGGCGCCAATTGACTCATCCCCTTATCGCAAGGCGGCATCTCTCTATGGCTCTCTCGCGTGCGGAACGAGGCAACCTCATCAAAGGGCTTCTTTTCACGGCGCCCTGGATTGCCGGACTGTGCCTGTTCACGCTCTATCCCATCCTGGCGAGTTTCTATTACAGTTTGACGGATTTCAACGTGCTGCGCCCTCCGGTATGGATCGGGGCGCAAAACTACACGAATCTTTGCAACGACGCCGTCTTTTGGAAAACCATTGTCAACACAGCGATTTACGCCGCCTTTGCGCTGCCGCTTTCGCTCGCGGTGGCCCTCGGGCTTGCCATTCTGCTCAATCAGCCGCTGGTGTTTCGGGGGGCGTTTCGGACCATTTTCTTTTTGCCGTCGCTGGTGCCGCTGGTGGCACTGGCCATTCTCTGGCAGTGGATTTTCAACGGACAGTATGGAATTTTGAATTACTGGCTCGGCAAAGTGCTCGGCCCGCTGAGCATGGGAACGCCCAACTGGCTTGTGGATCCGTTCTGGACAAAACCGGCGCTGATTCTGACAGCGCTTTGGGGGACGGGCGCCAGCATGGTGGTCTATTGTGCCGCGTTGCAGGATGTTCCGTCGCACCTGTATGAGGCGGCGGAGATTGATGGCGCATCGGCCTTCCGCAAGTTTTTCCACATTACTTTGCCCATGATTTCCCCGGCGATTTATTTCAACCTCGTCATTGGAATCATCAACACCTTGCAGATATTCGCCGTGCCTTATGTGATGTTCAACAAAGGGGGGAGCAGCCGCGGCCCGGCCGATTCGACTTACTTTTTTGCCATGTATATCTATGACAATGCCTTCAAATACCTCCGCATGGGATACGCATCCGCCCTGTCCTGGATTATGTTTTTGCTGATCTTCGGCCTGACGATTGCGGCCACGCGCATTGGCCGCAGCCACATCCACTATGGTTCGGAATGACTCTGGTGAGCATAAAAAACAATAGCATTTGCAAGGGCATCACCCTGCACGCAGCTACACTCGCGCTGGGCGTGGCGTTCTTGTTTCCTTTTCTCTGGATGGTCTCGACGGCGCTGAAGCCCGAGAAGGAAACGATGAAGATGCCGCCCGAGCTCGTCGCATCTGAGATGCAATGGGGCAACTTCGTGCGGTGCCTTAATTATCAGAACTTCAACTACGCCGAATGCGCGCGGAACACGCTCTACGTCTGCCTGTTGTGCGTGGCCGGAACGCTTCTCTCAAGTTCGCTTGTGGCGTATGGATTTTCGCGGATTCAATGGCGGGGGCGCGACGCCTTTTTTTTCCTCACTCTGGCGACGATGATGATCCCGTTTCCAGTCACAATGATTCCACTATACAAGATATTCCGCACACTGGGATGGGTCGGGTCATTCAAGCCGCTTTGGGCGCCGGCCTTCTTTGGCGGCGCATTCAATATCTTTCTGCTCCGGCAATTTTTCCTTTCCGTGCCGCGCGGTCTGAGCGAGGCGGCGCATGTCGATGGCGCGGGCGAATTCCGAGTCTATTGGCAGATTATTCTCCCTTTGGCCAAGCCCGCCATGCTGGTGGTCGCCTTGTTTCAATTTATGGCCTCCTGGAACGATTTTCTCGGGCCGCTGATTTACCTGCCCGATCAGAGCACATTCACACTGGCTGTTGGACTTCAGTTTTTCCAGAGCCAGCACGGCGGAACGGATTGGAATCTGCTCATGGCCGCCTCAACGCTGGTCATTCTGCCCGTCATTGTGCTTTTCTTCCTCACGCAAAAGTCGTTTGTGGAGGGAATCTCTCTGACAGGCCTGAAGGGCTGATGCTATGCGGTTGGCGCGCGAGAATCCGCCCGCCGCTTTCCCCGCTCCTGAACATATCAGCAAAAAGGAATATGAATGAAGCGTTTTCCAATATCCATAATTGCAATATGTGCATTGATGCTGGTTTTCGGCTCGCATGCGCTGGCGGAGGCGCAGGAGGCGAATGTGCTGCGAGAATCTGTTGGCGATATGGAATTTTCCTTTACCTACGATCGCGGCGCCACGGTGCGTTTGTTCGGCGTGCCTGTCATTCGCGAGTCGTCGTTTTGGATCGTCAACCCCACCTGGACCGAACACTATTTCGGTGGTGATTTGCAAAAAAACCTGATTGAGACGGCGCGCGTGGAGCCGTTTGCTGGCGGCAAGAAAATCACGCTTCGCATGGATCGCGCGGAGAAAGATCAATTCCGCGTGGATGGCGAGATGGTATTTTTGCTTTTGCCGGGCAATCGTTACGAGGCATCGCTCGATTTCACTTTCACGAGCCTCAAGCCGGGCGGCCTGGGTCCGCTGGTGTTCGAATGGAATCCCGCGATGCTCAACGCCACCCTGTTGGCCGGACGCCCCTGCACGCTTTGGGGCGACGGATGGACGACAGAGGCAGTTGTGGAAAAACATCCGGCGTTTCTGGAACGCGAGGAACAGCGCCCTTTGGGCACGTCCTTTGAGATGCTCCGTTTGAATTCCCTGATCGGGCCAATGTATTTCCGCGGCAGGCCGGCGGCCGAGTGCCAGTTCCTCGATTATCGTATGGGCCAATGGGCCGAGGCAAGCCGTCCGGTGCTGTGGCTCGGATGGAGCGAATTGCCCGTCATGCCCGGCAAGCGCTATTCCTGCCGCGTGCAGTTTGAATTCCCCGCGAAACTTCCGCAGGCGGCGTCTGATGCCGCTGCTTCGCCTGCGCCGCCGGCAAAGGCCGCGCTGCTCAAAGTCGATAATGCCCTTTCGCCCAATTGGGGCCGCGATTATGTAATTCCAACTCCGAAATCCATGCAACGCGCCAGCGCGCGGTTTGCGCTTGGTTCAGAGGTGAGCGTGTATATCGGAGCCAATCCTGCGCCGGACATTCGCAATGCCGCCGAGTTCCTCCGCAAGGATTTCCAATCGCTCTATGGCATTTCGGCTAAAATCATCGCGGCGCCATTTCCTTCCGCGACTGATGGCTTGCCGCCCAGGGGCGCCATTGTGATTGCCTCGGCGGACGACGCTGGCATGGGCAAGGCGCTTTATGAAGCGGGTAAAATCGCACTTCCGCCAAAGGAAAAGGGCTGGGGCGAGGGATACGGACTTCTCGCCACAGAGCGCGCCGTGATTGTCGTTGGGCAAACGCCCAAAGGGGCCTTCAACGGCGCGATGACGCTTCTGCAGCTCGTGTGTGTGGACGATCGCGGTGTTTTCATCGGCGGGGCGGCCATCGCGGATTATCCATCGCTCGAATTTCGCGGCGTTCATCATTTTACCGGCAAAGAGGCGGGCGGCCAGGCGGCGCGCGCGGTGCGGACGCTGATGGCCCGCCACAAAATCAACACGCTCGTTTGGGAATGCCAGCGCCTCGGGTGGAAATCACATCCCGAAGTCTGGAGCGAAGAATACGGAATGACGCTCGACGACGCGCAAAAGGTCATCGACTCGGCGCGGGTGAACAGCGTCGAAATCATTCCGCTTGTTCAATCGCTTTCGCATTCAAAGTGGATGTTTGAAAACAATCAGCATCTCGAATTTGCCGAAAATCCCTCGCGACTCGACGCCTACAATCCCCTCCATCCGGGCGCGCGCAAGATGGTCTTCGAGGTCTATGACGAGGCGCTGAAACTCTTCAAGCCGCGCACCTTTCACATCGGCCACGACGAGGTGTTTTTTCGCGACCGGCTCGACTATCTGAATCGCGATCCATCGCGCCTGACCGACGTGATTATGGAAGACACGCGCATCATCCACGACTGGCTGAAAGAGCGCGGCGTTCGCACGATGCTCTGGAGCGATATGTTCCTCTATAACGATATGGGCATCGACGCCTGCAACGCCCCGTCAGCCGCCGAGGCGCGCCGCCGCCGCGAACTTCTGCCCAAGGACTCCATCATCTGCGACTGGCACTATGAACAGCACCAGCCCGAACGTTTCCGAAGCCTCGAACTGTTCAAATCCGAAGGATTCGACGTGATTGGGTGCTCGTGGTTCCGGCCGCCAAATATCACGACGCTGGCCGAGGCGTGCGGACGTTTTGGCGCGCTCGGGTTTATGAAAACCACATGGGCGGGCTACAATTTCCAGATCGACGGCAATCCCGACGCATGGGTGCAGTATGGCAATACGCTCCTCGCCGGGCAATATGCATGGACGGCGCATAACGTTCCGATTGAAGACCTGCCGTTTAATTTCCGCGAGGTGTTTCAGGATTTGTGGCGCGAACGCAAGCCCATTACGAAACGCCATCCGGGCGCAGTGGCCGAGCTGGCGCCTGCGTGCAACATGCGTCTCGCCGACGCCTCCTCCACGGACGGGCTGGCGCTTGCGGATTTTCCGCGCAATCGCGAACTCTTTGGCGAAACGCGGTTTAGCGTGCAGGCAAACGCAAAGGGCGAGGACGCGATTCTCTTCGATGGCCTCTTCAATCCGCCCGGGCGATGGCCAAAAAGTCTGTCGATCGCCGCGAACGGGATGTTGTGTTCCGAAGCGCATTTCCTCCTTGCGGCCACGCGCCTCACCGAGTTGGACACGCGCCTGGGCAGCGTCATCATTCATTATGCAGACGGCTCTGCCAAAGAAGCGCCGCTCTTGTATGGCAAAGACATCTTCGCAGTGGATGACCTGCGCGTGGGCAATTCGAGCCGCGTGGCATGGAAAGGGAAAAACCAGCGCGGGCTTTGGATGCAGTTCAACGACTTGGCTTGGACGAACCCCTCGCCGGAAAAGCCCGTGGACTCGATAGAGTTTGTCTCCGCCGGGCGTGAGTCTTCGCCGATTTTGCTCGCCGCCACCTTTGTCGAGGCGAAGTAGCCAGCCCTTGGCCGCCTGCCGATTTTAAGGCTTTTATATTTGATCTGACATGCCTTTTTTTATCTGTTGACGATTTGACATGTCTCTGTCAGCAAGCGGTCTGCTTTTGGGGTAGGTATTTCTCCAGGCACACTCTCGTTTTATGGAAAAAGGACTTTTTGTCATGCCCAGGACCATGATTTCCGCCCACCGCATTCCGAACGCCGCGCACGCCGCGAAAAACGCCCAAATCGCCGCGCTCATTTTTCCGATGTGGCTGCTATTCTCCCTTTCGCTCCAGGCTGCAACCGTTACAGGACAATGGGATTTCCAGTCGGGCGATCTTTCGGCGACTACCGGGCAGGCGCTCGAATACATGGACGGTCCGTCGGGAAGCACGGCGGCCGGGACGGCATTTGGCGCGGCAAGTTCTTTCGGGTTGCCGCCGATTGGCGGAGTGGATCGCGCTGTCATGCGGATTCCCGCTCGCACCAACACAATGGGATACAAAATGTATCCCGGCATTGCGGCCAATGGCGGCGGAATATATGTCAATCAATACACGATGGTAATGGACTTGTATTTTCCCGCAAAGATTCTTGAGGAATACAAGGCTCTCTATAACGCAGCGACGTTGAACTCGAATGCCGCGGACATGTATGTATATGGGGGGGCGCTCGGCATTCCGGGCCAGTTTGCAGGTGTCATTAACAGCGACACTTGGCACCGCATCGCCTGGACGGTCAACGGAACCATCATGAAAAAATATGTCGATGGCGCCTTGGCGGATACACAAACCCTGGACGCTGTGGACGGGCGCTGGTCGCTCTATACGGCGGCCGATAACAAGCCCACGCTCTTGTTCACAAGCGTTGGCGGAGACCCAACGGTGTTTTACGTCAGCCACGTCGAAATTCGCGACGGCGTGATGACCGACGCCGAGATTCTGGCTTTGGGCGGCCCCAACGGAAGCCTCGGATTCATCACGCTGCCTTTCCTTCAAAATGTGAAAACCGACGGCATCACGATCATGTTCGAGCGCAATAAAAACACCGCTGCCACCTTGGAATATGGCGAGACGGCATCCTACGGGTCTTCTGTGGCGTGTTCGGTCGCGACCTCTGCCAATGGCACCTACATTCACAAGGCGGTTCTGACTGGCCTGACCCCGGGGAGAACGTATCATTACCGCGCCGTGGTCAGCGGCATGGCGGGGGCTGACGGCACATTCCGGACCGCGCCCGCCGTCGAGGAGGATTTTCGATTCGGATACTGGGCCGATAGCCAGGGCGCTGTGAGCAATGGCGTGAACCCGTATGAGCCAGTGATTTCGATTTTCAAGCACATGGTGAGCCGCGGAGTGGCGTTTGCGGTCGGCGGGGGGGATTTCTCGGAAAACGGCTCAAGTGTTTATGACACACGGCGCTATTGCCTGGACCGCCTGCACAAATACATCGGGCAATCGGTTCCCTGGTTTGCGGCCTGGGGAAATCACGACAGCTACGATTCCGGCGGCAACATTATTACTTCTGTGAATTTCATTCGCCAGTTTGCTGACATGCCCAGCAAAGACAGGGCAGGCTTTACTGCCGGCACCGGATCGTTTTCATTCAACTATTCGGGATGTCATTTCATCTGCCTCGACGCTCCTTATGTTTTGAACCCTGGAACTCCTGCGCAATACGACATCACAAATGGCTGGCTGCTGAATGACCTGCAATCGGCTGAATCACAATCGGCGCGATTCCGTTTTCTGTTCATTCATTACCCGCCTTATTGCGAGTTGTGGTATAGCGGCGAGGCAAACCTGCGCGCGGATTTGGTTCCTTTGATGGAGCAATACAACGTGTCGGCTTGCTTCTCGGGGCATGTCCACGAGCACGAATGCGGCGAGCAAAACGGGGTTCATTATATTATCTCCGGAGGCGCGTCGTGGCTGGATACGGGCGAATCGCTCGTCTATAACTGGCCGCTCATTACCGTAGGCGGATACAATACAATGTCCGGCGCGACCATTGGCGGCTGCCTGCACAATTACCTGGAAATCGCAGTGAGCGGCAATCAGTGCACAGTAGATATGCACGCTTTCAATCCTGATGGCTCTTACCGTGGAATCGCAGACACAGTAACGTTCGCGTCGCCAAGGACCGCCGTGGAGGATTGGCCGCTTTACAATTAAAGACTGCGTGAAAAACCTGAGAGAAAACCTTGCGGGGACATCCACGCCGCCAAAGGTTTTCGGACAAGGGGTGCTTGTCCGAATTTTATTAAGCGGCGGCGAGGTTATCGTGGGCGCATCTCATACCAATTTCCCATGATGCTGTGCCATATTATCCCGGCTGGTGAAAAGGATTCCCAGGTGAAAGTGAAAGGACTTAGAAAATGGGATCAGAATCCTCAGCCTGCTCAAAGCAGGCTAAAATCCGAAAAACGCCAATTCTTCACGGCGCTGTGTTCTATGGTCGCGTCCTGTGAAGAGAATGGTCCGCAGGAACTGTTCAAAGTTGCTGGTGGCACGGGCATCTTGCCCGTGATTCCGGTGGCTTGGGCG
>CAYUNT010000144.1:0-11866 GCA_964446285.1 uncultured Candidatus Sumerlaeota bacterium
TGCCTCCTCTATGGAAGTGTGTTTGTGCCAAAATAGGCAGACCTGGAGGTCTGCCCCACTTTTGGGTCTTGATAATTGACCACTGAACGTGAAAAACACGGTGGCACGGGCCTTTAGCACGTGGGGAAGCATTCCCCGCGCGCCTGCAGCCCTTGTTCGCACCCGCCCACCACTCCGGTTCTTGCCTCGGTTTTGCCTTTTATGGACGAACTTCTGGCAATCATCGCTAATATCTCGATACGCGACCTGGTTGATATTCTGGTCGTGGCGCTTCTTTTTTACGGACTGTTTTTGCTCCTGCGCCAGACGCGTTCGCCCGTCGCCTTGCGCGGCCTCGTCGCGCTCCTGCTGATTTCCTTCCTGCTGTTTTTCATCGCATCCGCCGTCCGCCTATCCGCAACAATGCTCATCTTCCGCAACTTCTGGACAGTGGGCATTCTAGTCTTTTTAATCGTCTTCCAAAACGACTTCCGCCGCGCGCTTACCGATGTGGGACGACTGCCGATTTTCCGCGGTTCGCAAAAGCAACGCGCGCAATCCGTTGTCGAGGTTGCCGAAGCGGCGCAGCGCATGGCGGAGAAAAAAGTGGGGGCGCTCCTTGCTTTCGAGCGCGAAAACTCACTGAAGGTTTATGCGGACACCGGAACGCTGGTGGACGCGGCCGTCAGCGCTGACCTTCTGCGCACGCTTTTTGCGCCCTACACGCCGCTGCACGACGGCGCCGTGATTATTCGCGGCGATCGCGTTCTGGCGGCGGGATGCATCCTGCCCATTTCCGAGGAGGCGGCCGCCTCGCAGGCCTACGGCATGAGGCACCGCGCGGCCCTTGGGCTTTCCGAGGAAACTGACGCCGTGGTCGTTGTGGTCAGCGAGGAAACGGGAACGATTTCCATTGTGCAGGGTGGCGTAATGAACCGGGGCGAAACGCACGATTCGCTGCATGCGCGCCTGATCGAACTGCTTGGAATTCATACTTCCGAGCCGCGGGAGGCGCCGCCAGAATCATGAAACGCAAATGGCTCGCTAACCTGGGGCTTTTTCTTCCCGCCGCGCTTATTTCGTTTGTGATTTGGCTCATCGCCAAACAAGGCGACACGAAAACCGACATCGTTTCGGCTCCTGTCGATCTTTTGAAAGTTCCGGCCAACATCGAAGCCCGCGCCGTTCCGCCCCGCATCGAAGTCACGCTGCTTTTCCCAAAGACTTTCATGGAAAAGATTATGGAGCCAGGCAAAGTAAGGGTTCGCATTCCCTGCGACGATCTGCCTGATCTTCTTGCGGGGGGACAAGAAAGCATATCCGCCGCGCGTGTGGTTACGCCCGTCATGGTCGATATGGGGGACTTGCCCGGCAATATCCGCGTGCAGCGCGTGGCCCCCGAACAGGTGACGATCGACGTTCGCCTGCACGTTCTGGCCGCCGATATCCGCCCCCAATGCAAAGGAACGCCCAAATCCGGATTTGAATTGCGTTCCGTGCGCGCCTCGCCAGCCCGTGTGCGGCTCACGGGCGCGCCTGCGACTCTCGCCCAATTGCGCGACGACAAGGGACTGCCCAGGGCCGTCGAAACCGAGCCGCTTGACATTAGCAACGCCGATTCGGATCAGAGCATGCTAGTGCGCCTGACGCTGCCTGAGGGCGTGTCGCGCATTGACGGCGATCGCTCGCCGCTCGTCGAGGTCACGGCGGAAATCCGAGAACAGATCGTCACGGAAACCATTCGCGCCGTGGAAATCCGCTATCCGTATCCAACGACGCTGCATGTTGCGATCCAGCCATCGACGACCGACGTAAAAGTCACCGGCCCGCGAAGTCTGGTGAAGGGATTGACGGCCGATTCGTTCCGATTCGAGCCGGACACCGCGCTGGTAGAGGAACCCGGCCGCACGCAATTTCTGCGGTTTTTCCCGCGGTTCCGCGATGAATCGCTCGAAGACACACTGCGCGCGGAGGCCGTCGAGCGCACGGTGGCCGTGACATTCGAGGAAAACCGCCCGCCTGCACCGACGCCCACTCCCGGCGCCCCGGAATTGTATTAGCGGGCGCCCCATCCGCGCGGATTCTCGGCCGCATAGGTCTCGCAGGTCCCATTCGTCCCATTGCAAATTGTCCGGGCAGTTGCCCGGCCGCATTGCCGCAGAAAGGAAATTTCATTATCATGGCGATCTTGTGCGTGAATATCGACCACGTGGCCACCCTGCGCCAGGCAAGAGGCGGAGTGGAACCCGATCCGATCGCGGCGGCGCTCTTGTGCGAATCCGCAGGCGCAATGGGCATTACCGTGCATTTGCGCGAAGATCGCCGCCACATCCAGGATCGCGATGTCCAACTGCTGCGCGAGATCGTTCGCACGCCGCTCAACCTCGAAATGGCCACCGTGGATTCCATCGTGAATATCGCGCTCGTTCTGCGCCCGGATCAAGCGACGCTCGTTCCCGAACGCCGCCAGGAAGTGACGACCGAAGGCGGCCTGGACGTCGAGGAACATCAGGAAGCGGTTCGCGCCGCGGTCTCGAGGCTGCAGGCGGCCGGCATTCCCACCAGTTTGTTCATCGACCCGGATGAGGGCCAGGTGGAAGCCTCGGCGCAAACCGGAGCGCGGATGGTTGAACTGCACACCGGGCGCTATAGCGTGGCGTTCGACTCGCGCGACCCGGAGAGCATCCATACGGAAATCGATGCGCTTTACGCCGCAGCCGCCAAAGCGCGCAAACTTGGAATGATCGTTAACGCGGGCCACGGCCTCAATATCTGGAATGTCGCCCCTGTGGCGGCCATTCCGGACATGCACGAGCTCAACATCGGCCACTCGATCATGAGCCGGGCGATTCTCATCGGCATGGAATGCGCGGTTCGCGAGATGATCGAGGCCATCGAACGGGCAGCCCGCAAATGAACAGTTTCGCCGAACGCCCTCGCGCGCCCGGCGAGCGCCCGCCGTTTTTGTATGTGTGCGCCGATCCGGGGATTTCGTTGTTCGGAAGCAAGGGAAGTTCGACGCATGTGCGCGAAATGGCGCGCGCCCTGGCGGCTCTGGGCGAACGAGTGGTGGTGGCTTCGGCAGGCGCCTTGGATTCAGAAGCAAAGTCAGACAATCTTGCCCAGACCGGCAAATCTGCTCCGCTTGCGCCCTGCCGCGCGGAGGCATGCGGTTTTGAAATTCTTCACATGGGCGGAGAGCGCACTGCGGCGCGGCAGTGGATGGATCGCCGCATGGGCATGGACCTCCGCCTGGCTTATGGCGCATGGCGCGCGCGCCGCCAGCTCGATGCCTGGATTCGCGCGCATCGGCCCTGGGCTGTGTATGAGCGCCTCGCGCTTTACGGCGCGCCGGGATTGGATTTGGCGCTCCGCCGCGGATTCCCTTGCGCCCTCGAAGCGAATGCGTTTCTTTCCGAAGAGTCCCGCTCGCGACTGCATTTTCCGCGCCTGGCCGCCCGAATCGAACGCCGAACGCTGCGCCGCGCTCCTGCCATCGCCGCCATCAGCATCGTAATGAAGCAATGGATCGCCGAACGCTGCGGCGTCGATCCCGCGCGCATTTTAGTTTCGCCGATGGGCATCGACCCGTCGCGATTTCACCCGGACGCTTCGCCCGACGCCGCGCGCCGCCGCATGGGCGAACTCGGAATCGCCGCGCCGCCCAGCGGGTTTTTGCTCGGCTATGTGGGTTCGTTTAATTGGTATCACCGGCCTGAGTGGCTGCTCGATCTGGCGGAGGGATTGCGCAAACGCGCGATTCCCTTTGTATTGCTTGTGATTGGCGGCGACGCGGCCAAGGTGGAACGCCAGCGCGAGGAGGCGGGCCGCCGCGGCATCGCGGACTCCATGCGGTTTCTCGGCCAAGTGGAGCACGACGCCCTGCCTTCGTGGTTTGCCGCGATGGACCTGGCTGTGGTTCCGGGCGCCGCACCGCAGTCCTCGCCGACGAAAATCGTCGAAGCCGCCGCCGTCGGAGTTCCGCAGATCATGCCCGATCTGCCGGCGGTCCGTTATCTGGCCGGGCGGCTGGGCGGCGATTTCTTCTTTCCTTCCGAGCAAATTGAGGCATTGATCGAGGCCACGGTGCGCGCGCTCGGCGCGCTTGAGGATCGCAAACGCCGGGCGCGAGAGCACGCCGCCGAGTTTGTGCGCGAGCATTCCTGGCAAAGCCGCGCCGCCGAAATCCTCGACGCCCTTCGCCGCCAAGGCAATGGAACCCCCTTACAATCAAATGATTCACCACCCAAAACACGAAAATAGCGAAATCCATCTTCCGGGCAATAGGTTATCCTCCATCCCCGCGCTCGCGTGGATGTGCGCCGCTGCGTGGCTGGCCGCGTTGCTTGTCTTTTGCCTGCGGCAAGTCGGGTCATTTCCAGACATCGCCTGGCATCTCGCCGTTGGACGCCGCATTCTCGCCACGCGCTCTTTCATCCGGCTTGATCCATTCACTTATGTCAGCGGGCCGGTCCCGTATGTGGACGTCCATTGGCTTTTTCAGGTGAGCATGGCCGCGATTTACGGCATCGCAGGGTGGGGCGGGCTGGTGATCGCCAGAACGGTCCTGATTGCAGGCGGATTCGCGCTTCTTCTATGGAACGCCGGTTTTGTGCGCCGCGCCGGGATGTCCGCCTGGTGGATGCTTCTGCTATTGCTGGTGGCGATGGAATACCGCTTTTTCATGCGCCCCGAGGCGGTTACGTTCTTCCTGTTTTGCCTTTTCCTGAGCGTGTTGTGGTTCATTTCGCCGAGGCATCCGCGCGCCTTGTGGTGGCTGATTCCCGCGCAGGTTGTATGGGCAAATTGCCAGGGCTTGTTCGTGCTAGGTCCGGCGCTTGCAGGTTTCACCCTGGCGGGCGAGGCGCTCGAATGCGGCTGGCGCGCCAGCCGCCGCGGCAAATACCCGGGCAGTTCGCCATCATCCGCGGGCGGCGTTGCGGACGAACATGGCGGATCCGCTGCCTCTGCAAAGGCCGAGCGCGCCGAACGGAGGCGGCGCGAACGGCGCGAACGGCGTGCCAGGCGGTCCGCGGGGGGCGCGCGAGGCGCCTATGGCGTTTTCTGGCGGCACAGAGGCGCCACACTCGCCAAACTGATCGTCATTCTCCCCCTCGCAAGTTTCCTCAATCCTTACGGAATCAAGGGCGTCTTGTTTCCGCTCGAACTCCTCAGCCGTGTCGTGGGGAAATCGAGCGTTTACCGGTCCGTAATCGCGGAATTCCTGCCGCCGCTCGCGGGGGGAATTGTCAGCCCTTTTTTCCAGGTGATTTTCTGCCTCGCCATTGCCGCCACAGCCCTGACGTTTGTATTTCGGGGCGGGCGGCGCGGCTGGATGCGAAACCTTCTCCTCTATGCGATATTTCTGTTTTTGGGCCTGAATGCCGTTCGCAACGCCATTCTTTTCCTGTTTGTGGCGCTGGCGGCGGCGGCGGACAACCTTCGCCATCCTGTCGCGCCCGCGTGGCTGAGCGCGCTCTTTCCGGGGGGAGGAACGCGGTGCGGCGGACGCCACTCCCGTCCCTATTGGACTCATTTTCCGCCCCTGGCAGCGCCCCGCCAGTTCTTGCCCGCCGCCGTGTTCGCCCTTGTCTGCCTGCTGCTGGCCGCCTCCGCCGCCACCAACCGGTATTACATGTTTTTCGACAGGCGAGAGCGAACCGGCCTGAGCGCAAATCCATACGGCAATCCGGGCGCCGCTGTTCTCGAGCGCCTTCGAAAACTCCCGGCCGGCGTTCGTATTTTCAACGGCCTCGATTTTGGAGGCTTCCTCTACGATGATCCTTCAATGGACGGGCGGTTTTTTATCGACGGCCGCCTCGAAGTGAACACAGAACGCTCTTTCTATCAGTATTTTGAGGTGCTTCGTTCGCTGGAGGATTTTCAGAGCGCCCAGCGCCAATGGGGATTCGAGGCCGCGTTGTTTTCGATCCGCGTGCAAAACGAAACTGCCGTGGCCACCCGCCTGGCTCGCGGCGAGGACTGGGTGCTGGTCGAGGCCTCCTCGCGCGCCATGCTGTTTGTTACGCGGCCGCTCGCGCAAAAACTCGGATGGAATCGCATCACGCCCGAGGAGTTCCTCGATCGCTTGCGAGCAGATGGCCTCGATTTTGCCGATAGCGGCGACCGCGCGCGCGCCATACGGCCCTGGTGGCGTTCGCCGTTGGACCCGGCGCTGCCTTTTGGAGCAGGAGCGGTGGCCTACGCCGCCGGATGGATGAGCATGGCCGAGGACTTCTTCCGCAACGCGCTCGAACGCGATCCCTCTTACGTTCTTGCCTGGCGCAGCCTCGTGGCCACCCTGGCCACACAAGGCTACATGGACCAGGCTCTTCGCGCCGCACAGGCCGGATTGCGCCGTTATCCCAAACGTTTCGATTTACTTGAAGTCGTAGCGCGCGCGCTGATGCAAAAAGGGGATCGGGCGGGCGCGGAGGCATTGATGAAAAACATGGAAGAGACCTTTTCTGATCATCCGGATTTCTGGATGCTTCGCCTTCAGTATGCGCAACTGACGGGAAACCAGTCCGATGCGCAGATGGCCATCCGGCGTCTGGAGGCAATGGGCGTTCATCCGCCCGGAACTCCATAACTCATTTATTTTCAGAGTTCTCCTTTGATGGAAATCGGCGCCCCATTGCGGGTTCCTAAAGACAGATAGAAGGTTTGGATCGCGCAAGAAGGACCGCCCTCGCATTTCCAATTGAATCCCGTTTCTGATTGAAAAAATCCAGGGGACGCCGTGTTATTAAAAGTAGTGGGGACGTATGCCCTCCGCTCGATGGGCATTAATGAGGATAATTTTTCCGGCAGAAAAGCTTGAGAGCGTATTTGGCTGCGGGGAACTATTCCATGCAAAAGGAGCCAGCAGAAATGAAACCAGAACTCATTGATAAGGGCAGGAGCCGGCTGATTGCTCTGGCCGCCGGTTTGCTGTTTCTGGCGCTGGCGGGAACGGTGGCGGCGCAGTCATCCGACACCACGGATCCATCGCAAAACATTCCGGGGATTTATGGAGTTGTGGTGAAGGCCACGTCCAATACCCTGGATTCCACAACGGCCGTTCCGATTCCCGGCGCCAAGGTGGTGTTGCACAATATATCTTCCGACTGGCCCACTTTCGCCGTGATTCAGGATCGAGTGGCGCTGACGAACGAGTTGGGACAGTTCGGCTTCCCCCAGGTGATTCCGGGCGTTTATGAGCTGATTGTCACAAAGGAAGGATTCCAGGAAGCCCACGTGCAGGTGGAATACCATGCAAACGCCGGAACGGTTCTTCCTGTGCTTCGCGTGACAATTGCTTTGATTCCCAACACGCAGCCGCCCCAGGGCCGGTTGATTTACGGCAAGGTATTTATGCGCAGTTCTTCAAGCACCTCGGGGGTGGTTCCTGTCCCCGGCGCGCTTGTTGAGGCGCGGCCCGAGATAGAATTGCCCATATATCCGCCCGCGCCCCCCATCGTCTCCGCCGTAACCGGGCAAAACGGAATGTATGAGATGAAACTTCCGGAAACGGCAGCGCTGCCTGTGATGATTTGGGTGACTCCGCCTGGCGCGGCCGCGCGCATTTTCGTGAAAAAAATCGAGCAGATTCCCGCAACGGGGCTTTTGCTCAACATCGAAATTCCCAACACAACCGAGCCGACCGTTACGCCCACGCGCACGCCCGAACTCACCCAATCCCCGACGCCGACGCGAACTCCGTCGCCCGTGGAAATGGTGATTTATGGAACGGTGTATTTGGGGATTCCTTCCGCAACGGGCGGAGTGGCCCAGCCCATTCCGGATGCGCTCGTGGAAGTCCGCGCCGAGTGTGAAATCGCCATTTATCCGCCGCCGGACCCAATCGCTTCAGCCCGAACCGACGCGCAGGGCAACTACCGCATCGTCATTCGCGAGAATGTTCCATTCCCGCTCATTGCCAAAGCCTCCAAGGCGGGATTCCTCGATAGCGAGAGCAAAAAGATCGAGTCGATTCCCACCGGGGGGATGCGCGTGAATTTTGCGCTGTTCCCCGGCGGCCTGATCACCCCCACTCCCACGCCGATTCCCGAAAAGGGCTTCGCCTATGGAACTGTGTATGCGGCGGACCGCCCCTCGACCGATCCGACAGAACGCCCAACAATAATCAAGCCTTTGCCTGGCGCGAAGGTGGTTCTTTGGGCGCAGAATGATGCCACAGGGTCTGTTATTTCGACGAAGCCTCTTGGCCAAGCCATTACAGATGAAAACGGCCAATACAAGATCGAAGACCTGCCCTTGGGCATTCCGGTCCTTGCCCAGGCGACCAAGGAAGGATTTACGCTCGATCAGAAGCGCCTGGACACCATTCTGCCCGAGGGTTCGCCCATTGACTTCTTTGTGTATCCGCGCGTGTGGCCCACCCTGACCCCGGTTCCCACTCCGCCCGAACAATCGGGAATCTGCGGAATCGTCGTCGAGAAGACCATGCTCACAGTTATCATCCCGATCCCCGGCGCGCTTGTGGAAATCTATAACGCCGGAACGGGCACGGTTCCGCCTGGAATGGTCACTGGCAGCCAGAACGGCGCATCGGCCACCGAGGGATCGGACGATGCAACAATTGGCGATGTTCCGCAGCCGCCTGTCGCGCGCGTGAAGACGGCGGATGATGGCTCCTTCTGCGCGGCGCCTTTGCCAGCCGGGCCGTATTGGGTTCGCGCTTGCGCGGAAAATCATTATTCGGAATTCCGGCACGTCGAGGTTGTGGAGGGACCGCCGGTGTATGTCGTGATGGCGCTTCAAGCCAAACCTACCCCGGAACCTACCCCAACACCCAGTTCGGAAAAAGGAACTCTCTTCGGGAAGGCCACGACGTTTGCCGTGTCCTCGACCGGAGCGTATGTGGAAATCCCGCTGGCGGGAGTGGAAATTCTTGCCTACGCGGACACGCCGATTATGGCGGCCGCAGACAACACCGGAAATTCGCCGCTGCCTCAGCCACCCGCAGGCGGCGCGGTTACGAATAACGAAGGCCGCTATGTGATTCCTTATCTCACTGCCGGTCCCTATACAGTAAAGGCCGCCAAACCAGGATACGAAACGGCAACCAAGTCCGCGATGATTACCGCGGGCGGACGCACGGAACTCAACTTCGAGATGAAGCCGGCGCCCGGTCCGACCCCCGAGCCGACGGTGACGCCGAATCCCGAGGCAGGCGCGCTGTATGGAATGGTGTATGACGAAAGCGCGCAAACCTTTGCGCCCGGACTCGTTCCTGTGGCGGGCGCGGAGGTGCTGGTCTTCCCGGCCGAAGCCTACATCAACGGGACCGAAGCGCGTCCGCTGCCTCTGCTCGGCCGCGGCAAGAGCAATGGACAAGGTCTCTATCGCATCGAGCCGCTTCCGCCCATTCCGGTGGTGGTGCGCGTAATCCATCCTGACTACCTGCCCGCGGAAGCAAAGGCGGATATACAACCCTCCACCGACACACTTTACAATATCGGACTTAAACCACTTCCCCCGCAGCCAACCCCGACGCCAACCGCCACGGCAGTGGAACCGGCGCTCTTTGCCGGGCGCGTGGTGGCCGCCGGAGCGGATGGCGCGCTGCGGCCCATCGAAGGCGCAAAGGTATGCCTCTTTGGCAACAACAGCCTGTCAACTACTCTACAAGAACCGGCTGGCTGCACGGAAACGAATGAATCCGGTGAATTCGCCATGCGCGTGCAACCCGGACCGTATGTGGCCGTGGTTGAGGCGCTCGGATTCCTGCGCCAGGTGCGCCCGGTCAAACTCAACTCGGGCCTGAATGAGCCTGCCATATTCGAGATGATTCCGATTCCTCAGCCGACGCCGACGCCTGAGCCGCGCCTAGGCAACCTCAAGGGCGTGGTGATGGACGTTCCGCCGCCCAACGCCGATGTCATGCCGCGTCCGATCGCGGATGCGCTCGTCTGTCTCTACAAGGCCAATAGCGCCTCAGACACCTTGGGCGAGCCGGTGGCGAAGGCCCGGACAGGCAAGGACGGCACATTCGCCATCGAGCCAGTCCCCGCGGGTCTTTACGTCGGCGTGGCCGAAAAAGAAGGCTACATGCGCGACGTCAAGGCCGTGAAAATCATCGCGGGCGAGACCGCTGAAGTGCGCTTCAATCTGGCGGCGCGCGAACCGGAACCGACGCCGACGCCTCTTCCCGAACGCGGCGCGCTGGCTGGGCTTGTAATCGAGAAAATCGCAGCCGAGCCAGGCGACGCTCCAACCACCAAGCCCATTGCGGGCGCGATTGTCACCGCCGTGCTCGTGGATCGCACCGATCCGGCCGCGGACGCCACCAAGGTGGCCGGGCGCGCCGTAACAGACTCTCAGGGGCGCTGGGCGATTGAGAAACTCCTGCCGGGTGAATACATCGTCGTGGCGCGCGCCATCGGCTATGAAGAAGGCAAAGCCTCCGCCGTGGTGAATCCGAAGGCTGTCACCCGTGTTGTTATCGTTCTGGAAAAGAAAACCCCGCCGGATCCGACGCTTCCGGGCGTGATCGAAGGCCGCGTGATGCGTCCGGCCCAGGTGGATGCCACGGTTGAAAATCCCGCCTCTTCCAATGTGGCGCTGGAACCTGTCGAGGGTTCGACCGTCACCACCTACCTCATCCTCGTCGGGCAGAATGACCCGGCTACGATGGAACCAAGCGGCCGCGCGGTCACCGACGCCGAAGGCAAGTATCGCATCCCCGGGCTGGCGGCGGGAATGCATCTGGTCATTGCCCAGGCCGCCGGACTCCAGACGCGGATGCAACTGGCCGCCGTGCTGCCCGATCTGGCCACGCGCGTGGACTTCATCCTGCCGCCCGTGCGACCCGAGGATGGTGTCGAGCCGCCAATCAACATCGTTGATGACGAAGAAGGCCAGAATGTGGCGGACGACGACAGCGCGCAGTGGCGCCTCTATGGCGATCCGAATCAATACGACATGCCGCAGGGCGAACATCGTAATGGATGGCTCGTGCTGCGGGCCGTGAATAACAACCACTGCTTCGGCGCGTGGCAATCCGTCGATGGGTGGCTTGCCCGCAAAGAAGATGTTCTCTACCGCATCAAATTTGTCATGGCCACCGACGAAACGGATCCCGCGCTCGCGCCGTGGTTCCGCATGCGTCTGAACAACGACATCTATCAACAAGTGGATGCGTTCCAGGTGATCAACAAGGGCGATGGAAGCCTGGCCCCGACGCCCGATGGAACGCCTTACATCTGGCTGGTCGAGGCGATGAAAATCGGCAAGGTTCACGCAACGCCTGGCGACGGACTCCACTTCTCGTTCGACCTCATCAATGTGGCGGGCGCAAGCGCGGATCAGCCGGAACTTGTCATGAAAGCGCTGAAGATCGACACGATTCCGCTGGCCAGCCTGCAAGTGGTGAAGGTGCTCAAGAGATGGACCTTCGAGAACGGCGCGGAAGGCTGGTTCGCCGGGTCGCTGCCCGGACAGTATGAAGCGCCCGACTTTTCCGCGGCGGGCGGCGCGCTTCGCACCCATAGCCACTCGCAAAATCGCATCGTCGGCGCGTGGATCAGTCCGCTTGACGCAATCGTCTGCCCCGAGGCGGGCGCCATTGTGCGCGCCACGTTCCGCGTAACGGGAAATCAGGACGACCTGAGCAAGATCACGCAACTGCGTGTGCGCATCAACTCGCTCGATAATCAAGTCAGCATCGAGAAATTCATCATGAGCCAGTATGACGGCGCCAATTCGCCGCCGCGCTCAGGCAAAGAATACCGCCTCTATCTCGAAGTGCCCAATGAACTGGCCGGCAAGGGCATTTACTTCGCGATAGATCATCTATGCTTCGATACGAGCGACGCCGCCGATAACGAGATTGGCCTCGATTCGGTGGTGATCGAGCAACTCGCGACCCCATAGCGTATGC
>CAYUNT010000145.1:0-11802 GCA_964446285.1 uncultured Candidatus Sumerlaeota bacterium
CAAGTTTCGGCCCAAACCCGGATTAACAAAATCCATGCCAGACAAGGGATTGTTTATTATGCAATTGTCAGAATATAAACGGGCTGACGGATCAGGGCAAACTGTGCTATTTTCTCTGCTTCATAAAAAAGTCTTCAATAATCCCATCGCGGTCGCTGAAATCCCGTCTGGCTTTGCAGCGCGGATAGTGCGGACATTTCTTAGACATTCCTCTATTTGTCTATAAATTCCCAACGAGACATGCACCTCGAATTCCGCTCTTGTCAATTCGCGCACGAAACTCTATTTATAGCGCCAGCGCTGTTGTTTTGTGCGTCTTGTCCACTACTTCTTTGAATTTGGCAGTTCCTTCTTGGGAAAAAGAGATTCCTAAAATCCTGGAGATTGTGCGATGAAGAGAAAATACCGAATCATGATCCTTTTTTGCCTGGCTGGCATTTTTGCCGTGCCGGCTGGTTTCGCCCAGGCGCAAAGCATCTACGATTCGCTTTTGTGGGAAGCGGATTTCGAAATGCTGGCCAAGGCCAAGCCGGATGAATGTTTTTCGGAAATTGGCGCTATCCCTGGTATTCCGCCTTGCACCGATGGATTGCCAAAAGTTAACGACGCCTATATCTGGAGCATGGCCAAGCCGGATGCGGATCACATTTGGTTCGGCACAAACGCAAACACGCTTTGCGAGGTGTTGGGCGGATTTCTCGGCGTGTCGAATCCTTTGATTACTGATGATTTCGTTTGCGAATTCGGCGCGAGCATCTATTCGCCGCCGCGCCCGCCCTCCGCGGGGGATTGGCGTCCGGGGCGGATTTACACTTACGACAAAAGCAATGCGGAACTTGTGGACCGCACGCCTGAATTGCCGGACGCGATCACAACAACCACGACGGGCTGGCGCGCGTCGGGCACAAACGGGCAGATCGTATTTTTCGGGGGGCCGGCCCGCGCGTTGGGAACCGGCCTGCCCACCTTCATCAACATGGTGGCCTTCGATGTTCAAACGGGCGCGTATATCGGCGGGCGGGCGCTGCCACCCTATACGAACATCCGCCAGTTCCACCTCGCAGCGGATGGGAATCTCTATGCGGGCGTGCGGCGAGCGGATGTTACGACGAGCGGCGTTGTCGCGTCGGGGCGTGTGATTCGGTGGGTCAGCAATCCGGCCAGTCCGCTGTATCCTTTCCAATTCGAGGAGGTGGGCGTTCTCGACGGGGAACCTGCGAATATCACGGAATTCAATGGAGCGCTTTGGGCCACGACCTGGCCTGCGCTTAATGCCGGCTCGGGAGAGTTCCCGCCCTTCGGCGTGTATCGCGGCCCAGTCCTGCCGCCGGGCGGCCTCACGGCTGAGGATCGCCAATCATGGCAAAAAGTATGGAATTATGGCGACTACGACCATGACCCGATCCATGCGGCTCTGACGGGCGGCGGCGACCTGATGGCGCATGATGGCTGGCTCTATTTCGGAACCATGCACGTTCCGATGCTTCAGGCCGTGGTGGCGCAGGACCTCGGCGCGACAAATACGCTTGATCTCGTAGTGAACGGACACCGCGCCATCAGCGTTTTCCGCCTGCGCGAAGTGAATGGTCCTGGTTCCCAACTGATCGAAACCCAATGCTTGTGGGGGCGTTCGGAGTTGTCCGTTTATGATGTGGAGGCAAAGCAGTATGGCTCAGGCCGAACCCCAACCGGCTACACGCCCATCTACGGCGATTGGGGATTCGGGAATTTGTTCAATAACTATGCTTGGGCGATGGCGGAGCACGACGGACTTCTCTATATCGGAACAATGGATTGGTCGTATCTGGCGGAGAGCATCGTAGAAGATGCGCTGAAAAACGCGACGCCGCAAATGATTGCGCTCCTGGAGCATCTGGGGCTGCTGGATGGCATGGCTCTGAAAAAGGAATCCCTGTCATCGTTTGCCCCGGGAAATCAAGCGCTCATCAAAAAGGAATACAACCCCTCCGCTGCTGCTGCCACTTCAGCCGTCAATCGCACGCGCGCGCAAATCCCCGGATTGGACTTCGAAATGCCCCCGGCGGGATTCGATTTGTGGGCCACGGATGGCGAAGAATGGGTGGCCGTCACAGATGACGGAATGGGCAACGCAATGAATTATGGAGCGCGCAATCTTTTATCGGACGGGCGCGATTTGTATGTGGGAACGGCAAATCCAATGAATCTGCACCCGAATGGAGGCTGGGAATTGCACCGCGGCGGCCTCGATTGCCACGAAGCGTCGCTTACAGCGCTGAACCGCTGGACTGCGTGCGAAGCGGAAATCGAGGTGGTCGTCGGCGACTGCGATCTAAACACCACTTCCGGGCTGCTTGAGTATGGCGCGATTTTGGCGCAATCGACCTCGCATCCCTCGCCGGAAGTTGTGCAAATTCAGGAACAATATGAGGATTCGAAATACTTCTGGGGCATTGTGCCAATCACAGATCAGCCAACCACTCCCGGCCTCGGAATCGTCCAGGTGCAGCACGGCGACACGCTGACGGTAACATACATCGACGAAAACGACGGAACCGGGCGCGCCGCCGTCCGCAAATTGGAATTCCAGGTCGATTGCGCCCAGCCGGTTGTTTTCGATGTCAAGGTTTTGTATGCGGGAGTTAACTCCGCGTTTTTGCAGTTCCGGACAAACGAACTCGCGATTGGCCGTCTTTGGGCCAGCACGGACTGCGCCGCGATCTGGGGCGGCGAAGGCGAAATATATAAGGAAGAAGCTGCGGAAACCAATACGCACATTTTCCAGCTGACAGGTTTGTCGCCAAATACGGCGTATTCTTTCGTGCCAGGAGCCTGGGATATGGCGTTTAATTGCAGTCTCGGCGCGGAAGTGGGCGAGTGCTTTTCCTTCCGGACCAAGCGCGAGTGCGAGAAAGAAACCATCCGCATCGGCGGGATTCTGCTCGCCTGCGGCGCTGTGACTGAAGTCACTTTGTCAGATTGCGACTCCAATACATCGGATAGCCTGATCGAAACGGCGGTCGCCTTTGTGAACGCGGTGGATCCGTCAACGGATGAGATCGTGAGCACAACCACGCTGGAACTTTCCGAAACCGAACCGGATTCGGGTGTGTTTACAGGTCCGCTAACGTTTGCCTCCGATGGCGCTCCGCAGCAAAACAACGTCATTCAAGTGCGCCACGGGGTTGAGGTAGTGGCGTATTACTTCAACGACGAGGAAACAACGCCGACGTATGCGATGGCCTATGTGGATTGCGAGCCGCCCAAGATTATGGATGTGGCATTCAACGAAGTCACTGATTCCACGGCGATTTTAACATTTCGAACGAACGAACCAGCCTGGGCCAGCGTTGACGTTGCCACCGCGTGCATGTTGACAGGAAACATGATATACGAAGGCGAACTCCCCTTGCTCAATCACCGCATCGAGTTGACCGGCCTTGAGCCTGGAACTTTGTATGCTTGCCAATTGATGGTCGTGGACCTCACCGGACAGAATATGTTTCTGGATAACAACAATTGGGAATGCTACACGTTCGAGACGGGAAAAGGCTGTTCGGACGCGCTTTTGAGTCTCGAAGGCGGCCCGCGGGCGGGGTGCAATTCGGAAATTGGGGTTTGCCTGACCGACTGTGGCGCAAATGCCTCCTCGACCACGCTGGATCGCGTGCTCGTGGTGGCTTCGAGCGCCACCGAACCCGGCGGCGAAGTATTTGAACTTCAGGAAAACGATGTGGATTCTGGCATTTTCCACGGAGTCGTGCGCCTGAGCAGCGCCACGCCCGCAGCGGGCGACGGCTACCTCCAGGTTGCGGACGGCGATACGGTGCGCGTGCTTTACAAGGACCCGGATGATGGAATCGGCAATCCGCAAGAGGTCTCCGCGGAGCGCGAGGTGGATTGCCGCCCGCCGGAAATACTCGATGTCCAGGTCGCGCAAGTAACGGAAAACAGCGCATTGATTCAAGTTGTGCTGGATGCCCCGGCTCTGGTGGAACTCGACTACTCGACTTCGTGCGGCGTGTCCATGCAGCGCGTCAGTATTCCCGAGCAAGGCACTGTGGTTTTGGTCCCCATTGGCTCGCTCCAGAAGAACACAGTGTATTACTTCTCTGTTGTCGCCATCGACGCAAAAGGCAACGCCGTTTATGCGGACAATGGCGGCGTGTGCTATTCATTCCGCACGCTGGGAACGCTGATGGGCAACGACCTGTGGTTGATTTCGCAGGCGAATGGGCCTCGGATAGAGCGCAGCGCGCGCGCGGGATTCTCTCCGGCGGCTGCTGTTGCGTCCGGTGGCGGCGCGGCTTTGTCCTCCGATCCGCAATTGGCGATTGCCTCGGCGAACCGCCTTCTCTTCTTCCTTCCCGTCGCGCGGCTGGAATAATTACTCTCCAATCCGCTGGCTGCCTTGCCGCGGCAAAGTTGTTTTTCGCATGGCTGACTCCCAACCCCCCAGCGCCTCCCGACTATTTCGATGGCTTTGGGCGGTGGCCATCGCGGCGTGCCTGTTCAACATCGCAAAATACGGATTCCTCCGCCCCTTTCAATACGCCGATTCGCTGGGGTTGATGGCATATTACAAGGCGTCAAGCGCGATTCTGGACGGGCGGATTCCCTATGATTTCCCGCAGGAATGGGCGATTTACTGCTATCCGCTGTTTCTGGCGATTGTGATGTCGCCGCTGGCAACGCTGCCATACGGCGCGGCGCGGCTCGTGTGGTATGCGGGCAACTGGGCGGCCATTGGGCTGCTGCTGGCGTTGGTTTTCGCCTGGATGCGCCGCCGCCTCGCCGCCTCGCCGCCTTCAGAACATGCGCACATTCGCCTGCGCGCGCGCGTGGCGGCGTTGTTTTGCGCGGGATTCGTGCCGATTCTCTATACGCTCGTGGACGGCATGATCGACCTTTGGCTCACGCTGGGCGTGATGGCGGCGATCTTCTGGGCGCTTGATGGGCGCAAGGCGCTTGCGGGCGCGCTGCTTGGCGTGGCCATTGTCACCAAAATCGCGCCTGTCCTGTGGCTGCCGGGATTTGCCCTTCTGCTCGGATGGCGCGGAGCAGCCGCCGCGATTGGCGTCGCATTCGGATACGAAGCGGCAATCTGGGCCGCCGGATGGGGGCCGTGGGAGGTGCATCTGGTCACGCATGTGCTTCCGAAATGGCCGTATTTGCCGCAACTGCCCAGTTTTTCACTCTATCACATCGCGCTGCACTGGAGCGCTAGATTTGGCGCGGGAGAAGCGGAATCGGCGGCGTGGGGCGCGCGGGCGTTGATGGCCGGGCGCGTGGCGGCGTCCGCTTGCTATGCGTATGTTCTTTGGCGTGTCTGGCAAGTTTGGCGCCAGGGGCGCGAAGGCGGCCGCGATGGACAAATCGAAGCCAAAAACAATGATGACGTCAGCGAAAATCCAGATATTCGCAATCCAGCGCATCCTCTGTGGCCCGCCGCGCTTGCCATGCTCGCTTCCTTTTATCTCAGCCCGCTGATGGAGCCAAATCATCTGATCTGGCTCGCCGCGCCTGTGGCCGGGGTGCTTTTGGAGGGCCGTGGTCCTTTGCGTGCGCGCGACATTGGCCTTGTGGTAGCCGTATGGGCGCTGGGGCTTCTCTGCTATGAATTGACCCAGACTATGAATCTATGGTGGGGATTTCAGGTGGCCTTTGCCGCGCCGATTCTGGCCGCTCTGCTTTTCTTGCCGCGCCCAAGCCAGAAAAACGACGCTTCGACAGGCGAGGCGAATCCGCAAGGCCCCAAAGGAATTTACAGCTCGTCATGAATCACCAAGACCCTTCCGATCCAGAAGTCTGCCTGTGTTTTCATGTTTCGCTTGGGAAATTATCAAAATTTTGCCGGCTGGAACGCCCCCGTGCCGCCTCGCAATTGTCGCAGTGCTACGGAGCAGGCACGGGATGTGGATGGTGCGTGCCATTCCTCGAACGCATATACGAACAATCGCTCGGCGGCGAGGAGCCGTCGCTCGACATGACGCCAGAAGAATACCGCCGCCGCCGCAAGGAATATCGCGACCGCCTTGCCCGCCCTGCGACGCACGCGCATTCGATCACAACGCCTGAATCATCGGTTTTGGAGTGCGAAGATTCGGACACACGCATCGAAACAGTGCCGGATGCCAGCGCGCCGCCCACGCGTCCGCCGCGCCCGGATGCGCCGCCAAAATCGCCAGAGCCAGCGCAGCCGCCAAGGCAGCTGGATGACAAGTCCGAAAAACGTTAATATCATGTCAACCATGCGGGAATTGCTTTCCCGCCCTTGACGCGCGGCGGGCGTCGAAGTTGTATGCAGCGCGGCGCGCCAGGAAGCCGGCTGCGCCTTTTCCCTGGTTTGAATGCAATATGCGTATATGGTTATGACTGTTTCTGATGCATTTCACTTCGAGGTCCTGGCGCGGGCGCAAACGGGCTGCGCGCGCCGCGGGCGTTTTCATACCCCGCGCGGTGTTATTGAAACGCCCATCTTCATGCCCGTGGGCACCAAGGCGAGCGTCAAGGCCCTTCTGCCCGACGAACTCCGCCGCGCCGGCGCCCAAATCATCCTTGCCAACACATTTCACCTCGAGCTGCGGCCTGGTTCCGAGCGCATCGAGCGCTTGGGCGGACTCCATGAGTTTTCGCGATGGGATGGGCCGATTCTGACGGACTCGGGCGGATTCCAGGTATTTTCGCTCGCGGCGCTGAGGCGCGTCTCGGACGAAGGCGTCGAATTTCGCTCGCCACTCGATGGCGCGCTTTGCCGCCTTTCGCCTGAGTCGGCGATGGAAATCCAGCGGCGCCTTGGTTCGACAATCGCGATGGCCTTCGATGAATGTGTCGAAGCCGGAGCGGACCACGAGCGAACGCGCCTGGCCCTGGAACGCACGCTGGGATGGCTCGATCGCTGCCGGCGCGTGCCGCTAGGGGAGGGGCAGGCGCTGTTTCCGATCATTCAGGGCGGGCATTTTGCCGATCTGCGCCGCGAATCCGCCGAGCGAACCGCCGAGCGCGGCCCCTGGCCCGGGATTGCCATTGGCGGCCTCAGCGTTGGCGAGGAAAAGGCGCGCATGTGGGAAATGCTTGATGCGCTCGATGGGCGCCTCCCCGAGGATGCGCCCCGCTATCTGATGGGCGTCGGGACGCCCGCCGACTTCCTCGAAGCGGTGGATCGCGGCGTGGACCTTTTCGATTGCGTATATCCGACGCGCACGGCCCGGCTCGGGCGTCTTTTCACGGCACAAGGGCACATCCACATAAAAAACGCCTCTCACGCCGAGGATTCCGGCCCGCTCGATCCCGCTTGCGATTGCGCCACGTGCCGGGGTGGTTTCTCGCGCGCCTATCTGCATCATCTCTATCAGGCGCGCGAGATTCTCTACCATCGCCTGGCCACGCTGCATAACGTCCGTTTTGTGCTGCGCCTGATGGAGGAAATCCGCGCGGCGATTGCGGAAGGCCGGTGGGAGAGCTTCCGCCGCGAACGCGCGGCGGCGCTTCAATCCGGCGCCGATGCGCAAGACAGCGGCTATTTCGATGAAAAGGATTAGCGAAAAAACTCCAGGATAATTATATTGGCCAAATTTGCAACTGTTCCATTTCTCCCATACGTCCCATACGTTTCATTTTCCGCAGAGACCCTCCAAAAGGAGAACCAGATGAATACTTCCTCAAACAGCCGCTATGCGGCCAAATGGCCGACCAATTCTCTTTTCCGAATTATGCAAAATGCCGCCGTGTTTCTTCTAACGGGAGCGGCCCTGCTTGCGGCGGGGTGCGTTTCATCCATCGGTCCGGGAGGCGCGGCGCCAGGCTTATTCCACTCAAATGTATCCTATCCGAATTCTCTCAATCCGGGGATGGAGTATCGGATTGTGTTCGAGCGCGAGGACATAGAACTGATCGGCCCGGTCGAGGCGCAGGCAAGTTCGCGGTGGTTTTTCTTTGTGGTGTCCACGGGCGATTCGGGCTACGCCCAGTTAATGGACCAAGTGCGCGCGAAGGGCGGCGACGGCGTTATGAATGTGACAATTGACACAAAATACCAGTCTTACCTGCTTTTTTATGCGAAGGTCACGACGCGCCTGACTGGAATGGCCTACCGCTACCGGCGCGCCTCCAGCGAAGAAGCGGCGGGATTGAATGACGCATCCGATGTTGTGAAACACGAGTCGGGGGATGGCGAAAATGCCAAGTGACACCAGGCGCGAATCGGCGCGGCGGCGCGAAACACGGGCGGGATCTCTCGTGTTTTGCGCCTTGCCCGTCCTGTTTGCTCTTTTCGCCACTGGATGCGACCTGGGCATTTGGCGGATTGGTCCTGCCGCCGCCACGCCCGGCTTGATAACTAGCGATGTTGTTTTTCAAAACGAAATCCAGCCCGATCCCTGTCCGGACATTCCCTATGATCCATCCACGCTTGAAATCACAGGCTGGGTGCAGAGCCAAAAAAAGTCATTTAATCTAATCGGCCGCGTTCCGGGAACCTGGGATGATGAGGTTCTTGGCATGGAAGCCTCCGATTACGCATCGACCTATCGAAGGATTCTGGACGAGCATAATCTGGATGGGCTGCTAAACACGACGGTTGATACGCGCTCATTCAAACTGGATTTTTATTTGGTTGGTTTTTCTGAGCAGTGGACTACGCTTGGCGGCGTGGGCTACCGTTTCCGCCGGGGCGCGCTTTGGCCCGGCGCATCTCGCGAGGTTCCCCCTTGAGTGCGGTTTTATACAAAGTTGCCTTGAGGCGGGATTTGAATTTGCGCCTTGGAACTGAAGGCTTGTCATGCGGCCAATATCATTTCGCTGTGGTAAAAGCCCGCAAATGGCGCATTTTTTTACAGGCGCGGCAATGCGCGGCGGCGGCGATAATAATGGCGGGACTGGCGCTGCTAGCTTCAGGATGCGCGCCATTTCCGCCGCCAGAAAGCGCGGCCTATAGCGCCTCGCTATCCCCAAACGAACGGAGACAGCATTTCATGAATGAAAGTCGAATCCCTTATTCCGCCAAGGAATTATTCCGCCCCGGCAAGCCGCGCGTGTATCGCGGACGCCAGCTCGATTCCATCGCGTTTCCTTTGGGTGGCATCGGAACCGGGAGCATTTCGTTGGCTGGCAACGGCATGTTGCGGGATTTTGAAATTTTCAACCGCCCCGACAAGGGGTTGCAGTTAAAATATACATTTTTTTCGTTATATGCAAAACGCGCCGCGGAAGATGGCGTCTTCCGCGTTCTGCAGGGTCCGGCCACTGGCTCGGACCTGTCGGGCGGCGGATTTGGCCTGGACCGCAATACCGGCGCGGGGCTTCCGCATTTTCGCAGCGCTGAGTTCGTGGGCGAATATCCTTTTGCGAAGATCAATTTCAGCGACGCCCGCGTTCCGCTCGAAGTATCGCTCGAGGCCTGCAACCCATTTATCCCGCTCAATCCGGACGATTCCGGGCTTCCGGCCGCGATGTTCACGGTGCATCTTCGCAATCCAGCCGGAGCGCCAGGACCCGTCGAGGCAGTGCTTTTCGCCAATCTGGAAAATCGCTCCGGGCATCCGGAAATGGGCGAAGGGCGCATCGAGGTGATCGAGGAAAATGGCCTGCGGGCGTTGAATATGACCACTTCGCGCCATGCGCCGGATTCGCCGCGCTATGGATCGCTCGTCCTCGCCACGCCTCACGCTGACACGGCATTCCAAACACACTGGTTGCGCGGCGGGTGGTTTGATTCCTTCCAGCGCTTTCTCGACTGCGCCCGCGAGGGACGTCTTGAGGAAAACCGCGAGCCGGCCCTGTGCGAAAAAGACACGGATGTAGGCTCGCTCGCCATGCGCGCTGTCATCGAGCCAGGCGCCTGCGTGCGCATCCCGGTGTGGATTGTCTGGCATACGCCCAATTTTGAAATGTATTGGGCGCAGGGCGATCTCAAGCCGGTTTGGAAAAACTACTATGCCACGCAGTATGCGGATGCGGCGGCCGTGGCGCGTTACATCGCCCGCGAACATGCGCGCCTGGAAAAGGAAACGCGCGCATTTGCGGATTCCCTGTTCGCATCAACCCTTCCCGAAGCGGCACTCGATGCTGTGTCGTCGCAGCTCTCGATTCTCAAGAGCACCACCTGCCTGCGTCTGACCGACGGCACGTTCTATGGATTCGAAGGATGCTTCACGCACGGCGGATGCTGCGAAGGAACGTGTTCGCATGTGTGGAATTACTCGCAGGCGCTGGCGTGGCTGTTTCCGGCCCTGGAACGCTCCTCGCGCCAGGCCGAATTCACATACAGCCTGCACGACAGCGGACACATTTCGTTCCGCATGCCGCTTCCGCTTGGCAAGCGCCCGCCCGAGGATTTTCACGCGGCGGCCGACGGGCAGATGGGAGAAATCCTGCGTCTGTATCGCGAATGGCAGGTCTCGGGCGATGAGGACTTTCTGCGCCGCCTCTGGCCTTCAGCGCGCCGCGCGCTCGAATACGCCTGGACTGTTTGGGACATGAATCGCGATGGAGTGTGCGAAGGAATTCAGCACAATACCTACGATATTGAGTTCCACGGTCCGAATACGATGGTGGGGACGATCTACCTCGCGGCCCTGCTGGCGGGCGAACGCATGGCGCGCCATCTCGGCGAGGAAGACGCGGCGAACGAATACCGGCGCGTGTTCGAGAGCGGACGCCGCCTCACCGAAGAGCGTCTCTACAACGGCGAATTTTATATTCAAAAAGTGGAAACCAATATGCCCAGGGAAGGGACGGCGCTCTTTATCAAGCGCCCCGAGGCATGTGAATGCTCGGGCGGGTCTTGCGCGTCGTCCGGAGGTCCGCTGGGGGCGGAAGGCGGAAGCGGGGGAGGGGCGCCCCCCATGCCAAAATACCAATATGGCGAAGGCTGCCTTTCGGATCAGTTGATCGGACAATGGATTGCGCGGATGCTTGACTTGGGCGATGTGCTCGATCCGCAACATGTCCACAGCGCGCTCGATGCAATTTACCGAAACAACTGGCGCGCCACGCTGGCGCAACACGCAACAGCACAGCGGATTTACGCGCTGGACGAGGAGGCGGGCCTGTTGCTCGCCACCTGGCCGCGCGGCGGGCGCCCCGAGTTTCCGTTTCCCTACTCGGACGAAGTCTGGTGCGGCATCGAGTATCAGGTGGCCTCACACATGATCTACGAAGGGATGGTTGGGGAAGGTCTGGCCATTGTGAAAGGCGTTCGCGACCGCCACACGGGCGAACGGCGCAATCCCTGGAACGAATTCGAATGCGGAAGCCATTATGCCCGTTCGCTGGCTTCGTATTCCGTGTTGCTGGCGTTATCGGGATTCACGTATTCCGCGCCCGAGCAGCGGATTGGTTTTGCGCCGCGCGTAAGCGCGGACAATTTCACCTGTTTCTTCTGCGTGGGATCGGGCTGGGGCGTTTACCGCCAGAAAACCGCTAAAAATGGACGCGCCGCGGCATCTATCGAGATGCGCGCGGGCACGCTGAAATTGCGTGAATTCTCTGTGGGAATGCGCGTGAATGATCCGTCCGCGATCCTCAAACCCTCGCGCCGAAAAGTCGAGTGCCAGATAAAAGAAACAATTGTGCGGTCCGAACAAGCTAAACTGGAGACTCGTCTTGCATTCGACGCACCCGTGATCCTTTCGGCGGGAGATACATTGCAAGTCAAAGGCCAATTGCGTTCCGAATAATCCCGGATTTCGCGCGGCGCCGCCCTGGAATTGCGAGTGGCGGTAATGATCAGCAGGCATTCCGCCGGGCGCTACGGGCGCATCTCACTGTTTTGTCCATCCGCAGGCGAAACCGCCACGTTTCTTTCAGCGAGGCCATCTGCGG
>CAYUNT010000146.1:0-11791 GCA_964446285.1 uncultured Candidatus Sumerlaeota bacterium
GTCCGGCGAACGCCTCCGCGGCGTCCGGGGAGATGCCGTGTCGCTCCTCGATGCGTCGTATGCGGGCGTCGAGGTTGGCGAGCAGTTCGAAAGTGTGATCCCGAAGGACACCGTCGCGCTTCTCCTAGGGTAAATGTGCGGGCGGGCGTAAGTCGGCGTGGACACGCCAGAAACGACGAGACCCCGAGGGGATCACCCCACGGGGTCTTGCGTTAAATAAGAACCGCTGAAATCGGCGGATTGAATTTTGGCTCCGGCGGTAGGACTCGAACCTACAACAAACGGATTAACAGTCCGCTGCGCTGCCGATTGCGCCACGCCGGAGCAAGATAGCATTTTTTTCGGGAAAGGATGGTGCCGGGAGGGGGACTTGAACCCCCACGGAGTTACCCACACGCCCCTCAAACGTGCGCGTCTGCCAGTTCCGCCATCCCGGCGTTTGCATTCCTCTCCGCGAACAGGCTGGGATTGCTCCCATCCTGGCGAATGGCTTCGAAGGGATTCATATCCCGTTCGGCCCATCCGCAAATGTTTCTTTTGGGCAAACGCGCCCCCGAATGCAAGGCTTTTCATGTGCGAAATCGCGTCGTCTTTTCTTTTTTTCGCTCCGGCGCCCCAATCTGGCTCTCTTCAGGATATTTCACGCGCGGTCAACATGGCGGCAAAGGGATTGCATCCTCGTTCGGCTCAATGAGAAAAGACGCTTGAGATAGCGCGACGCCGGCGGTGGAAAGGCAGCCGCCCGATTCAGCCCTATCCATTCCGCCCGTTTGTTTTCCGCCTGTTATGGCAGCGGGGGGGGAATTTTAATGGCTTTCGCCGCAAAATCTGCCCGCAAGACCGTGCTTGTTTTCGTGTTGTTGACCGCTCTGGCGTGCGAAGGCGTTGTCATTTATTTCTTGTTCACATCAAGCAATCCGGCCATCGCCCCGTGGCGGGAAAATCCGGGCAAGGCCGCCGCCGGGAATCGCGGGCGGGACAACAAAAACTCCGGAGATTTGCAGGCGGGCCAGGCGTCCGTAAATGCACCGGCCGTTTCCGCTTTCGACGCGCTTTCCAGCCCGCCGTTGCGGATTGGATCCACGCCCCAGCTGTTCGTGGATGAATGCCTGGTCGGACGCCTGGACGGCGCGCGGCTGGAACTCCACAGTCCAGTCCCCCGCGAGGTTTGTTTTGAGTTCGACGCCCCCTGGGAAGGGCCGGAATGCGGTTATGTGACAGTTTTCCGCGATGGCAGCCAGTTTCGGATGGTATATCGCGGCGGCGGCGAATCCACGCGCGAGGTCACCTGCCTGGCCGAAAGCGCCGACGGCATTCGCTGGAACCGCCCGTCGCTTGGCCTGATCGAGTTTAACGGCAGCAAGGACAACAACATCATCTGGACAGCGCGCAGAGCCTCTTACGGGGAATCGCACAACTTTACGCCTTTTCTGGACACCAACCCAGCCTGCCTTCCCGAGGAGCGCTACAAAGCAGTGGCGTTGCTAATTCATCCGGACGAATCCGGCGAACAGCGCCGGATGCTTGCCGCGCTTGTATCGCGCGACTGCATTCATTGGCAGCGCATGGGAGAAAAACCAATCATCCGCTCAGGCTCTTTCGATTCGCAAAATACTGCCTTCTGGGACGCCGCGCGCGAGCGTTATGTCTGTTTTTCCCGGATTGGACGCGAAGGGAAGCGGAGTATTCAGATCAGCACATCCGCGGATTTTCGGTTCTGGTTCGCTCCCAAGCCACTGGATTTCGGCGCCACACCCCTCGAACAATTCTACACCAACGACATCGTTCCATATTCGCGCGCGCCTGAGATTCTCCTGGGATTTCCTATGCGTTTTGTTCCAGAACGCAAAAGCATCGGAGTGGAAGGAATAAAAACTGATGGGGTTTCCGACGCCGTGTTTATGGCGAGCCGCGATGGCTTTCACTGGACTCGCCTTTTCATGGAGGCATTTATCCGCCCCGGGCTGGACCAGGCCAATTGGGGCCATGCGCACGGAAACAACACCCCGGCGTTTGGGATTCTGGATACCGCGCCGGGCGAGTTGTCTATTTACTGGGCTGAAAATTACGGAAAAATCCCTCGCCTGCGCCGCGGGACCTTGCGCGTGGATGGCTTTGCGTCGGTTCACGGACCCTGGAAAGGCGGCGAGATGATTACGCGACCGCTGATTTTCAAGGGGCGGCGGCTGGTCATGAACTATTCGACCAGCGCGGTTGGGTCTATCCGCGTGGAAGTGCAGCAGGATAACGGCACTCCGTTTGCAGGACTCGAATTGTCACATTGTCCGGAAATCTACGGCGACGAAATCGAACGCGAAGTCCGATGGGAGGGCGGCGCGGACCTGACCGCCGCCGCGGGCCACCCGGCGCGATTTCGCTTTTCCATCAAGGACGCGGACCTGTATTCGTTCCGGATTCTCAACTGATCCCCACCTGTGGGGAACCTCTGACGGGCCGCGATCTCATTCCCCTCCGGGCGCGGGCGGCGTTGTTTTTCCAAGCCTGTGCAAGACAAGCGATTTGGGAATCCCGCTTGATGTCGCGTTGCCTTCTGGGATGTATGGAGGACGCAGGCCGTTTGTCCGCCGGATCAGGGCCTCCATCTGGCATCTATCCTGAGCGCTAGAGAAGTCACACCCTCTCTTGGTTGGCATCTGTTGATTTTCGCGTGATGATCCAAACCAGTAATTCCGAACCTGCCCCCTCCCGCTTTCTGACGAGCCTTGCGGCGCAATTGCGCCGCAGCGGCCGAGTGTTGCGCCTTTACGCGGGGCCTTGGATATTGCGCGGCTTGGCGCGCGCGGGCGCGGGACCTTTTGCGGAAATAGAGATTGGTTCCTGGCGCTTGATCCTTCATGCCGGCAATCCGCACCAATGTCAGGCGCTGTTAGGCGCCTATCGCGAAGATACGGTGCAGCTTTTTCGGCGAATTTTGCGCCCGGGCGACACGTATGTGGAGGTTGGCGCCGAAGTGGGCTGCCTGGCCGCGCAGGCGAGCGCGCTAATTGCCCCCGGCGGGCGCATGTTGCTATTCGAGCCAGACCCGCGCGTGTTCGCGCGTCTGATGCGCCATGCGCATTCCGCTCCTGCCGCGCAATCCCCCAAGACCATTCTTTACAAGCGCGCATGTACGGATAAGGATGCCTCGCTTACGCTTTGGCTTGGGGGCGAGGAAGGGCAATCGCGCATTCTGGCGGAATGTGAAGGTGGAATATCCATTCCCACCGATGTGCCCACGGCGCCTGGCGAATCCACAGAGCCTGACATTACGCCGCCCTTGCCTGGCACGGGCGTGTCGCGGACGCCGCCAAACGCGCCCAAGCGCGCTGCCCTCCCTGTCCTGCCTGCGGCTTTGGGCGCATCCGCCTATGTGCGCGGGCTTGCCCTGGATCAGGCGCTTGCAGATCGCGGAATCGAGCGAATCCGCCTGATGGTGCTGGATGCGCAGGGGCATGAAATCTGTGCTCTTCGCGGATTGCGCCGCGCGCTTTCTGAGCAACTCGTGGATTATTTTATTGTGACCAAATCCACGCCGCTTTTGGAAAATTCCGGCTACACGCCGGCGCATCTCCACGCTGTGTTTGCCGCCCACGGCTATGTGGGGATCATGGAAACCGGCGAAATGCTGACGCCGCGCAACTTGCTTCATTCGCAGTGTGCCAATATTCTCTATGCGCTGCATGAGGATCGCCTGTGCGATGCACTGGGAGATCGCGCCCCTTCGCCTGCGCCCTCGCCGTCTCAGGCAATGTCTGCCAGCCGCGCCGCCGCAGAAACAGTGCCGGAATGGGGAATAGGACACGAAACGGCGAATTGGGAGCCTTTTGCTCACCAACAAGTGGAAGCGTTTTGGGAACAAGTATTGAATCCGCACCATCCGGCCATCGAGGCGAATCGGATTATCACCCGGGCGCGCCGGGGGCGGGTTCGGGAAGCCATCAGCGATGCCCAGGCGTTTTTGCGCGATCATCCCGAGGCCTTCTATCTGCGGGGGCGTCTGGCGGAATGGCTTCGCGAGGCCGGGCAGCGCGGCGAAGCGCTGGAGCAATATCGTTTGTATCTGGAAAAAAATCCGCACGACGCCGAGGCGCGCCGCAGGCTCGAAGAACTCGAACGCCGCCGCTGACATCATTCGCGGCCGCCATCAGATTACAACGCCGCAGCCTGTGCGCGCGCGTGCTTGTTCTGACGCCATGCGCGCTGACATGCCATTCGCGCCGCCTGTGGTTTCGCGGCGGCTCCTTCCGGGGCGCATCTTGACACTGCATTAGAAAGTTCGTAGTGCACGCTTCAGCGTGCCGTTAGACAGCAAGCAAACTAAAGTTTGAACTACAAACATCTTGCTGGCCGTAACAGTGTCCAGATGCGTCTTCCTTCCGGCTTTTTCGCGGGCAATCCTTGACCCCGCAAGAAAGGTCACTATCCTGTAGGACGATGGAAGCGGATTGCGGCCTTGCGCTTTGCGCGGGGCGCATCCCGAGACGTTTAAATTGTTTTTGCATCTCCTATGACAACGATTCCTGCCATTCAGCGGTTTGATAATGCGATTGCATCCCGGCTGATGCGCGCGGCCTGCCTTGCTACGCTGGGGCTGGCGCTTGCGCTGTTGCTTTGCGGATGCGCGGAAATGAAACGTCTGGAAATGGAACGGGCGGCGCAGGGGGAGCAGATTCAAGCCCTGTCGCGCGAACGCGATCAATACAAGAAGGCCTATTACGATCTTGTGGCGATTCGCGAAAAAGAAAACAGCGATGCCGCCGCCGAACGCGAGCGTCTTGAACGCGACATGGAAAATTTGCGCGCCGAAGCCAATCAGAAACAAAACCAGCTTCAGGGCCAGGTGCAGTCGTTGGAAAAGCAGTTGCGCGAAGAAAAGCAACAGCGCGAAACCACCGAACAAGACCTGACCAGGCAAATCGAGACACTCAAAGCCGCGGCGGCAAAGACGCAAGAATCGCTGCAAGCCGCGGAACAGGAGCGTGATGCGCTTAAAACTCGCGCGGAGAAGGCCGAATCCTCTCTGGCCGCCACGTCCACCGAACGCGATCAACTCAAAGCGGATTCACTGCGCCTGAGCGGGGAATTGACCGCGTCGAAGGACACCTCGGCGCGACTTCAGACGGAACTGGATGCGGCCAAGGCGGACCTGGCCTCGAAAACCGCCCGCGCTGATGAACTTGAACGTGAATTGCTCCGGCTGAAAACCCAGCCGCTGCCAGCCCTTAGCCCGACGCCTTCCGGCGAACCTGCTGGTGGAGCGGCGGGAGCGGCGGCCCCGTCGCGCCCTGCTTCCGACGAGGCCAAACGCGCCCTTGCCGGAGCCGCGGTTGTTCCGGGCGTTGGCTCAGGAGCAGGCGCGCCCGCGCCGGGTCTTCCCGCCGCCGAGGCCGAATCGCTCGCGAGGGAATTGCGCGAGGCTGCCGGCAAAAGCGCTGTTCCGGCGGGCAATTTCTCAATCGAATCCACGGCGCGAGGTGTTGTAGTCCGCCTCTCCACCGACTGGCTTTTTGCGGATAAAAGCGTGCTGCTCAACGACGCCAATACTTCCGTCCTGGCTGCGATTGCCCAGGTGGCCGCCCGCCACGCCGCTCTCAACCTCCAAATTGAAGGCCACACGGACAACACACCCGTGCGCTCGCTGCCATTCCCGGACAACTGGGGCGTAGCCAGCGCGCGCGCCGAGGCCGTTGTGCGATGGCTCGAAACCGATGGCAAAATCAGCGGACGCCGCATGATTGGCATTGGGCGCTCCTGCTACGCGCCGCTTTCCGCCGCAGACACGCCCGAAGCGCGCCGCGCCAACCGCCGCGTGGAAATCTGGTTTGTTCCCAGTTCTTGACACCTCTTCCCCCCGCACAGCCGCAATTAAAAGACCTGTGAGACGGTTGGACGTCCTGAGGAAAGGCATGATGAATAAAATGAGCCTAATGAAACATGTAATTTTGCAAATTAAGAAGCATCCAAGACTTGTTGCGTTGCTTAGGTCAACTGCGCAACAAGTCTCTCCCGAAACAGTGGTATTGTTGGACTACCCCATTAACCCAAGGCGAAGATGGGTTGAAGACAACCCACATCAATGCCTATATAATATCATTAACCAAAATAGATCCTCTTATAAAGCCGCCATGCAAGCCTTCTTGCCGCTGTCACAGTATTTCCTCACTATTCCGGCGCGGCGCACAGCCAGCTCTTTGCCAACTGAACCATGCTGGATAAATAGTTGGATACCCGCACTAGACGGCGTTGCGCTCTATGGCCACATAGTAATTCATAAACCCCAAATATACATGGAAGTTGGTTCGGGCAATTCCACGATGTTTGCTCGTAAAGCCATTGCAGATCATAATCTTGGAACGAGAATTGTATCGATAGATCCATGTCCCCGGGCAGAGGTTGCTGAAATATGTGATGAGGCCATCCGAAAACCAGTGGAAGAAGTGGACCTGCAAGTATTTGATCGGTTGGAGAAGAATGACATTTTGTTGATTGATAACTCGCACAGAGTCTTTATGAACTCTGATGCAACGACGATGTTTCTAGACGTCATTCCCAGATTGAAGCCAGGTGTTTTAGTAGCTATCCATGACATAACACTTCCGTATGATTATCCAACAGAGTGGGTTAATAGATTCTATTCTGAGCAGTATTTGCTAGCGGCGTATATACTTGCCAAGGGACACCTCTTCGACATAGTATTTCCGGGCATGTTCATAAGTCGCGATAAGGAATTGAGAAGTATCTTGGCCCCGTTATGGGAAAAAGAGGAAATGAAAAACATCAATACGCACGGCAACTTGTTCTGGATACGGATGCGATAGGCAACGTCTGATACGGTGCTGCACGGGTCAGTAATTTTGCTGCGCTCCATTGCCGCCAGTGAGTTTGTATAATAGGAACAATGGGACGGTTCTGGTGCGTTTCCACAAACCATGCTTTCGCCAAACAACCGCTCGATTCTCCACGTGGACATGGACTCGTTTTTCGTGTCCGTGGAACGCTTGTTGAACCCGGCGCTGGAGGGCCGCCCTGTCCTCGTGGGCGGCGATCCGGCGCGGCGCGGCGTGGTGGCTTCGGCCAGTTACGAAGCGCGCCGGTTTGGCGTGCATTCCGCCATGCCGATGGCGCGCGCCCTGCGCCTTTGTCCGGATGCCGTCGTGGTCAAATCCGGATTCGCGCACTACATCGACTTTTCTGCGCGGGTGCGCCAGATTTTCGAACGCTTCAGCCCTCTTGTTGAGATGGCGAGCCTGGACGAAGCCTACATCGACCTGACGGGCACCGAGCGCTTGTGGGGGCCGGCATGGCGGGCGGCGGAGGCGTTGCGCAAGGCCGTTTGGGAAGAAACGCGCCTCCCCTGTTCGCTCGGACTGGCCGGATGCAAGGTTGTGGCCAAGGTGGCGAGCGACTTGGCCAAACCGCGCGGATTTCTACGCGTGTTTCCCGGAGGCGAGGCCGCGCTGCTGGCAATGCTTCCGCTGCGCGCCTTGCCGGGAATCGGACCCAAAACCGCTGAGCGTCTGCGGTCTTTCGGGTTGCGCACGATCGGCGAACTGGCCGCCCTGGGCGTGGACACGCTCGAAGGGTTGTTTGGCGCGGGGGGGCGCGAACTCTGGGAACGGGCGCTCGGGCGCGATTCGAGCCGTGTCGAACCGGGGCGCGAGGCCAAATCCATCGGGCGCGAGCACACGTTTCCCGAAGACGTGGACGATCCAGCGCGGGTTATCGGCGTTCTTTCGCATTTGGCCGAACACGTGGCCGGGGCGCTTCGGGCCGAACGACTCCAGGCGAGAACTATCACGCTGAAAATCCGCTATTCCGATTTTCAACTGAAGACGGCCGCCTGCACGCTGCTGCTTCCGGCGGACGACGAGCGGATTTTATTGCGTGTGGCGCGCGATCTGTTGCGGCGTCATTGGGACCGGCGCGTGCGCCTGCGTCTTGCGGGGATTTCGACCAGCCGGCTGGCCCCGGCGGCCGCGCAGTTTGATCTATTCGATCAGGAAAATCAAAAACGCGCAACGCGCCTGCACAAGGCAATCGACGCCATACGCGAACGCCACGGCTTCTCCGCCATCGAGCGTGCGCGTTCTTTTGGCGCGATGGACGACTCTCCGCCGCTCACACGCGGAAACCCCGCTGCGCAAAAGCAGCAATCCAATTTGTCGAAGCAGAAGAAGAATTGATACCTCAGGCCCGCCGCATAAATGAAACCTTCAGGACAGATGGGACCTGCGCGCAATAGATAGGCAGAGCTTGCATCTAACGCCAATTTGACGTAAAAACATTCAGAAGAAAAATTCCGGAGTCATCCCCTGCGGTGGCATGTGCGTCCAAAGGGACGGAATGGGAAAGGAAGCCGGAGAAAAATGACGTTTCTCCGCTTTATGTCGTGTTCCAGGGGGCAGCATCCATGAGCGCATCAAGGCAGTTGATTCAGCGAACTTGCAGGGTTTGGATGGCGATTGTTTGGATAGCGGCTTTGGCAATCTCTGCGCAGGCAAATATGGCGTTGTCGCCTTCTGCGCCGGCCGGGGGGCGCGATGAGGCTGCGCAGCCTGGCCGGGCGCGTGCCAAGCGACGTCCGCCTGCGGCGGTGCGTGCCGCCTCGCAAAATCCCGCCGCCGCCCAGCAGCAACAAGCCCAGGCGGAAGAGGAGGCTGTTTTCGAGGACGTTCCCGCCACAGCCACTCTTTGGCTTCAGGAGCCGGTGAATCCCGAAAAAATCGAAGCGCTCGAATTGGGCGACAACCTGATCGTTACGGGCCGCATTCAGATGGGCGATGCTGAGGTGTTTGTGCTCGAGTGGCTGCCCAATCAGCCGGCCGATCTTCCGATGATGAGCATCGACGAGGCGCGCGCCAAGGGGCTGCTGGAAATTCGCGAACTCAACGCCGAAGAATATGAGGCATTCAAAGAAACAACGCCAGCGGGCGGGGGCGGACTGGTGGTGGCGCGCAATAAAGCGGAGGTGTATGTGATCGTCATGGGCGGCGAAGTGCTCGAAGGCGGCCATCAGGATCGCATGGTGGCCACGAGCGCGATTCTTGCGCCCAAGAGCGGATGGGTGCCGTTGCCGGTCAATTGCGTGGAACATGGCCGCGGACAGGGTCCCACGGGCGAATTCAAGGTGGCCGAGGCGATGGCGCACCCGATGTTGCGCGCGCAGGGGTTGTGCCTTGTGGATCAAAAGGCCGTCTGGCGCGAAGTAGATCGCGTGAACTTTACGCAAAAAAGCCAGGGGCCGACAAAAACCTACATGATGACCCTGACCCAGGGTCAAAATCGCGGAAAACTCCTGAAGGCGGCAACCTCGATCGAATCCGCTCTGGCCGCCTATCCCAAAGCGGTCGGCTTTGCCGTCGCGTGGCGGGGGAAGGTCGTGTCGTTTGAGCGCATGGCCTCGCCCGCGCTGTTTCATGCGCAGGCGAAATCCATGATTCTGTCGCATCTTCTGGGGCTTGCCAGCCGCGGGGTGGAAAAGGCTGGCACGCAAGGAGCGGGAGGGGGCGTGGCTAAGGGGCCAGCGGGAAAAACGGGGACAACGGCGGCCAAGGGGGCAAATGCGGGGGGTGTGAAGGCGTTTTATCAGGAAGTCTGTTCCGCTCAGCGCCAAAAACCGCCGCTCAACTGGCAGGGTGTGGGGTTGGTCTTGCGCGGCGGGGATCTGCTCGGCGGCGAGACATTGAGCAATCTATCGCCCAAGGACCCGTCGCTAAAAACGCTGGCCAGCGACTTGGGAAAGTCCGGCGCTCCCGCTCCTGGCGTGCTGCATCAATGGGCGGTCCGGATGTGACTGGGCGAATCCTGAGACCGCGCGATGGGCGGATCGCCAGAATGGGGATTGCCAGAACGGGGATCATCACGAGGGTGGATTTCCGCAAAGGCAGTTGAAGCGGCTTCTTCATCATAGTGCGTGAGGGACGAGCGAATCGCGGCCCGGGACGGCATCAAAACTGTCCCGGGCCGTGGTTTTTGCGCGCGATGCCAATTCCTTGGGCAATTGATCCCACGCTTGACTGATTTGGCCGCTGGGAAAAGACTGGCGCGCGTCAGGCCGCGGCGCGTCCAGCGGCTGGCGAATGCGATAGCAAACGTATTCTGTTCGTGGCGGCGCGAATTTCAAATCAAGGATTCTCAACTCGTGGAATTTGAAACTGTCATCGGATTCGAGGTTCATACAGAACTTCTGACGCAATCAAAGGTGTTTTGCGGCTGTTCGACGGCCTTTGGCGCGCCGCCCAACTCGCAAACCTGCCCAATTTGCCTCGGAATGCCCGGCGTGCTGCCCGTGCTCAACCGCCACGCCTTTGATCTGGCGCTCAAGACGGCGATGGCGTTTGGGTGCGACATTCCCGAACGCACCGCTTTTGACCGCAAGAACTACTATTACCCCGATCTGCCGAAGAATTACCAGATCAGCCAGAACTACCGATGCCTGGCCACGGGCGGATTTATTGAGTTCCCTGTGGGCGGGCGCGTCTGCCGCGTTGGCATGGACAACATCCACCTGGAAGAGGATGCGGGGAAAAACGTCCACACAGATAATCCGCGTGAGGATTGGTCTTTCATTGATCTCAACCGCGCTGGAACGCCGCTGCTCGAGATTGTCACGCGCCCGGACATCCGCAGCGCCGAAGAGGCCGATGCGTTCATGCGCGCCATACGGAATCTGCTGCTGTATCTTGAGGTTTCCGACTGCAAGATGCAGGAAGGGCGGCTGCGGTTTGAACTCAACATCAGTGTCCGTCGGCTCGGCGAAGAGAAACTCGGCACCAAGGTCGAGGTGAAAAACCTCAACTCGATCAGCACGGTTCTCAAGTGCATCGACTACGAATTCCGCCGCCAGACGGAGTTGATCGAAGACGGCGGGCGCGTGGTGCAGGAATCGCGTTTGTGGGATGAACCGGCGGGAGCCACACGCGCGATGCGCTCGAAGGAACGCGCCAACGATTACCGCTATTTCCCCGATCCGGACCTGGTCGAGGTATGGATTACAGACGAATGGCGCGAGGAGGTGCGGCGCTCGCTGCCCGAATTGCCCGAAGCGCGGCGGCGGCGGTTTGTGGAGAAGTTCAGCCTTTCAGAATATGACGCCGCGCTGCTGACGTCGAGCCGCGGATTGGCGGATTATTTCGAGGAGTGCATTGCCTTGGGCGCGCCGCCCAAACAGGCCGCGAACTGGATTATGACCGAGGTGCTGCGTATCCTGAATGAACAAGGCGAGGACGCCGATCCGAAGGCGTTCCCGGTCGGGCCGCGGCGGCTGGCGGAACTCATACGCCTCATCGAAAACCAGACAATATCGGGCAAAATCGCCAAACAAGTCTTTGCGGAGATGCTCGCGCCGGGGGCGGCTGCCGATGCGATGCCCGAGGCGATTGTGCGCGAAAAAGGCTGGCTGCAGATCAGCGGCGCATCGGCCATCGAGCCGTTTGTTGACGAGACGATTCGCGAAAATCCCGAGATGGTGGAGTCTTTCCGCGCCGGCAAGGAAAAAGCCCTCATGGCGCTCATGGGCCAGGTGATGAAAAAGTCCAAAGGCAAAGCAAACCCCCAACAGGTGCAGGATTTGCTGCGCGAGAAAATGAAAGGCGGCTGATCGTGCGATGCGCCTTGCAGGGCCGGGGATTTGCGCAGGGAGTTGTGAGTTGTGGGTTGTGAGTTGTGAGCGAAGAAGTGGGCAGTGGGCAGTGGGCAGTGAACAGTGTTTTGAGCGGTGAGTTGTGAGGGATGAGATGAAGGCCGCGCGTGAAATCATCAATCAAATGGAGGCGGTTGGAGGTTTGGGCCG
>CAYUNT010000147.1:0-11520 GCA_964446285.1 uncultured Candidatus Sumerlaeota bacterium
GGCCTTGTGCACAGGCTCACGAGTTGCTGAACTGCAAAGCCCCATGCATCCCCTTCAAAACCCGTGAGAAGCATTTACGGAATTGTCCTGCCAGGCAATTGGAGAGGCGCACATTGCGCTTGAGTGGATCGGCGGGGGGGCGCATACACGCCAATGGTTGCGCGAGGCGTCCGCCTTGGAGATCTCCGCAAGGAGGTCGTCCGGGGTTACCCCGGGCTGGTATTCTGCCCGTCATTGCACGATCTGCGATTTCCTCTAATTCGCGTTGGAATGAGAGGAGATCGCGAACGCGAGCGTTGCAAGGCGGACGCCTCCGCTAATTTCTTTCTGTTTTCTTTCCGTCGCGCGCTTTATCCCGAACCGGGTCATCCCCATCGCCGCCAAATTCCCTAGCTTTCTTTCTCTAGCGCCGCCATGTCTCCAATTGCCGTCGTCTTTATTGCGCTTTTTGTTATCGTGGCGGCGATTGTGATCGTGGCCCGCGCGTTGCAGGGAAAGGTTTCGCCAAGACCAGGGAGCGGCGCGTTTCCTCAAGACCCGGCGGCCCGGAGCGCAGTGGAGGCCAGGCGCGCGGAAGCCAATGCGCGCTTTAGGGCATCGCTCGCCACCATGCCCATTCACCCCATACGGCGCCTGGTAACGCGTCCGGGCGAGTGCCAATGGGATCGCCTTCAAGCCGCCCAGCCGCCCCGCCCGAGCCGTCTTGAACAATATGGCCTTCCCGCGCTCTTCACGCCCGATGATGTAGTGGCCTTTCTTGGGCTGGCCAGTTACAAGCAACTTGTGCATTTGTGCGATCTGCAAGGCCATGTGATTGAAAACCACAAGGCATCGAACTACCGCGTTCGCCAGATTCCCAAGAGCGACGGCTCCATGCGCGAACTGCATATTCCCAAACCGCGCCTCAAGGAAGTTCAGCGGCGCATCCTGCGCGAAATCCTCGACCGCATTCCGCCGCACGCCGCCGCCACGGCATTCCGGCGCGGAGGCGATGCCGCGGTGAACGCCCGCCCGCATGTGGGACGCGCCGTGGTGCTATGCTACGATTTGCGCAACTTTTTCCCTTCGATCCGCCGCCGACGCGTGGATGCGTTTTTCCAATGGCTCGGATACAATCCCAAGGTGGCGCGCATCCTTTCGCTGCTTTGCACGGTGCGCGGGTCGTTCGGCTATCGCGCGCTGCCGCAAGGCGCGCCCACCTCGCCCGCCATTGCCAACGCCCTATGCCACCGGCTCGATTGCCGCCTGGCGGGGCTGGCGCGGCGGTTTGAGGCGCAATACACGCGATACGCGGACGACATCACGTTTTCCGGCGACGCGATATTCAAACGCGGCCTGTCGCGATTTGTGCCGCTGGCGGAAACCATAATCCATGGCGAAGAATTCCACCTGCATCGGGGCAAGCGGCGGTTCATGCGCAGCGGGCGCACGCAGCGCGTGACGGGACTAATCGTGAACCAGAAGGTTTCGCTCGGGCGCGAGGAATTCGACCTTATCAAGGCGATCCTGCACAACGCGCGCAAGGCGGGATCGCTCGAAAGTCAGAACCTCGAAAAACACCCGAATTTCCGCGCGCATCTGATCGGACGCATTGGCTGGATCGGACGGTTTCATCCGGAACGCGCCGCGCGCCTTCGCGCCCAGCTCGATCAACTGGCATAGTTTTTGAGAGCCAAGCGATCCGCGGAATAAGGGCGGGCGGAGCGTTTCCCGGTTGCGATGAAGCGGCGCTCCAGGCAAGGCTTGCGCTTGGCCGATTGGAAAGGAGGCCGTGCCCACAATGAATCCTCAATCCAGCCCGGAACCGCAGACTCTCAAAGATGCGGAATCGTGCGGCGCTCTTCCGTCCGGCGCGGATGGCCAGCCGAGTGTGAGTCCCAGGCCGCGCGTGGATTTCGACCGCGTGAAAATCGCCGAGTTCTGCCGCAAATGGAACGTTCGCGAACTGGCGCTCTTTGGCTCAGTCTTGCGCGACGATTTCCGCCCCGACAGCGATGTGGATGTTCTGATCGAGTTCGAACCCGATGCCCCGTGGAGTTATTGGGAATGGCCGGAACTGATGGGCGAACTCGAGGCGATTTTCCATCGCAAGGTGGACCTGATCCCCAAAGGCGGTTTGCGGAATCCTTTTCGGCGAAAAGAAATCCTCACGACCAGGCAAGTGCTTTATGCGGCGTGAAGCAGCAAATTCAGCGTATTTGATGGACATGCTTCTGGCGGCTCGCGGCGTAGTGCGAGCGACGCAGGGAATGCAATTCGATGACTTCCTTGCCAGCGAGGACCATCGCCATTCCATAGAAAGAAAGATAGAAATACTCGGAGAAGCGGCCAGGCGAATAACAACTTCCTTCAGGGAGGCGCATCCGGAAATTCCCTGGGCGGCGATCATTTCGCAACGCAATGTTCTTGCCCATGAATATGATGACATTGACCAGCATTTGATATGGCTGGTTGCCACAAAGCATATTCCACAGCTTATTGCAAATCTTGAAGCCCTTATCCAACCTTTGCCAGGCAGTGCAGAGTAGCGTCTTTTCCTTCAATTTGTGCTCTATCGCATCAGTGCATGGATTTTTCCTAAAAGGTTGTCCGTTATGCGCTCCAAATTCATTCTGCCCGTATTCACATATCCGCGCGAGCGCGCGAAGATCGAACGCCTGTTTGCCTCGGCGCACGAGGCGTCGCCGCGTGTGCTTGATGCGGTGCGAGAAATCATCGAACAGGTTCAGCGCCGGGGCGATGCGGCGTTGTGCGAACTCACGCGCAAGTTCGACGGCGTGGCGCTGACTCCGGCCACGTTGCGCCTTGCGCCCGAACGTCTGGCCGAGGCTTGGGACCGCCTCCCTGCCGATTTGCGCCGCGCAATGCGTCTGGCGCGGCGTCGCATTCGTGTGTTTCACCAGCGCCAGCGCCGATTGTCGTGGCGGCTGGATGATCCGCTCGGGTTGCGCATGACGCAGCGATGGCGTCCGCTCGGGCGCGTGGGGGTTTATGTGCCGGGCGGGCTGGCCGCGTATCCTTCAACGGTCCTTATGAACGTCATTCCGGCGCAGGTGGCGGGCGTGCCGGAGATCGCCGCCGTCACGCCGCCCGCGCGCGAGGGGATTTACAACGATGCGACCTTGGGCGCGCTGCATTTGTGCGGCGTGCGCGAGGTCTATCAGGTGGGTGGGGCGCAGGCCGTCGCGGCGCTGGCGCTCGGCACCCGCACGATCCCGCGTGTGGACAAGGTCGTCGGGCCGGGCAACGCTTACGTGGCCGCCGCCAAGCGCCTTCTCTATGGCATCATCGACATCGACTCGATTGCGGGGCCGAGCGAGGTGCTCATCATCGCGGACGAAACCGCCCCGGCGGCGTGGATTGCCGCGGATTTGCTGGCGCAGGCCGAACACAGCGAGGACGCGCAGTCGCTCGCCGTCCTGATTGGCAAGGCCGGGTCGCCCGAAGGCGTGGCCGCCCTCCAGGCTGAGGTCGAGCGAGCCGTATCGCGTTCGCCGCGCGCCGCCATTTTGCGCCGTTCGCTGAGGGAGCGAGGGGCGATCATCCCCGTGGCGGATCATAATGCGGCGGTTGAGGTGGCGCGGTTGAAAGCGCCGGAACACCTTGAAATCGCCACGCGCCATGCAGGGATTCTCGCCAATAAAATCCCGTGCGCCGGTTCGATTTTCCTTGGGCTTCACACGCCCGAACCGCTGGGCGATTACATTGCGGGTCCGAACCATGTGCTGCCGACAGGCGGAACGGCGCGATTTGCCTCGGCGCTTTCGGTGGACGATTTCATGCGGATGACGCAAATCATCGAGTCGTCGGCGCGCGGCCTGCGCAAATTGGGCGGCGCGGCCATCACGCTCGCCGAAGCCGAAGGCCTCCAGGCCCATGCCGAATCCATCCGCGTGCGGCTTGTCAAAGAAACGCCTGCGAAAACGGCTGCGAAAAGGCGTCCGCAAGCGAGCGCGAAACGGCGCAAATAGAGAAATCCGCAAAAAAATGCCCAACTGATTTTTTGACAATACGTGCCATTATTGGCAATTGTTGCATTCGCCTCATAGGTCCCATAGGTCCTATAAGTCCCATATCACCAAGCCGATCGCTTGCGGCCGTGACGCGGAAATGGGACCTATGGGACGAATGGGACCAATGGGACATTTGCCAACGAGGAAACACAACGGCCGGGCGGATAAAAATAGATTAAGCCTTCAGGATAAACTATAAAATGCACATTTGTATATGCATTATGCCAATCCACTATCGAGCATTCGGTGAATAAGACCGCGCGAATTGTTTGTAACTTGTTTTGTATCAATTGTGTGCGTGGCGTGGCGTTTGTGCGAATAAATTCATTTAAATTTATCGTATATTTCAGTTTTTTGCGTTGACTCCGTCAATAAATCCAGGCAAAATAATTATCAAGAAGGGCGGGGAATGAGAAAATACATCCTCCGCGGATGTTTTTCTCTTCCCATTTCGAGCCGGTTGGATGCAAAGGCCGATTTCCCGGACAAATTCGCGGGCGCTCGATACTCTCTCCCCCCCAATGGGCAGGCAGGTTCGATCATGAAGGTCACGGCACAGGAAGAATTCGGATTGCGATGTCTTCTGCAAATGGCGCGCGCCTGGCAAAAAGACCAGCCCGTCTCGGCGCAGGAGATCGGCGAGGCGGAGGGCATTTCGGTGCAAATCGCCGGGAAAATCCTGCTCGTTCTCAAGGCGAATGGGCTGGCGTCGGCCGTGCGCGGGCGAAAGGGCGGCTATCAACTCAGCCGCGATCCGCGCGCGATCACGCTCGATGAGGTCCTGACGATCCTCGGCGGGCGCTTATTCGATTCGGAGTATTGCTCGACGCACTCGGGGCAGGGCGAGGGGGAGGATTGCGTTCATGCGGGATCGTGCACACTGCGCCCGATCTGGGGTTCGATCGAGCTCATGGTCAGTTCCGTGCTGAGGCAGGTGAGCCTGGCGGACCTGCTCGATGAAGAGCAGCGGCTGCGCGCGTCGCTGTCGCGTTCGGCCATCGAGGCGCTTGCGGGCAGGCCGGGGCCAATTCCCGCCCGCGCGGGCCACCTGGTAAAAGAATAACGCCCAGGGCAATGGCAATGTTTACGGAGAGGAATTTAAACATGGGAACCAGCAAAGTGATATTCGCATTCGAGGATTTGCACGTGTCCGTCGAGGGCAAGGAAATCCTGAAGGGCGTAACGCTCGAAATCCGTGAGGGGGAAAAGCACGCGCTGATGGGGCCGAACGGTTCGGGCAAGTCGAGCCTGGCCTATGCGCTGATGGGGCATCCGAATTACCAGATCACGCAGGGGCGCGTGTTTTTGCGCGGCGAGGAAATCACGAACCTGCCGCCCGAAGAGCGTTCGCGCCGCGGATTGTTCCTCGCGATGCAATACCCAAATGCGATTCCGGGCGTTTCGGTGGCGAATTTCCTGCGGGCGGCGATGCAGGCGCGGCTTCCGGAAGGTGAAAAACTCGACGGATTTCGCAAACTGCTCAAGGAAAAGTGCGCCATGTTGAATGTCGATCCGGCGTTCATGGCGCGTTACGTGAACGAGGGATTTTCTGGCGGCGAGAAAAAGCGCGTGGAAATCCTCCAGATGGCGATGTTGCGTCCGTCTGTGGCGATTCTCGACGAAACGGATTCGGGCCTCGACATTGACGCGCTGCGTATTGTGTCGGGCGGCGTGAACGCCGTGGCGGCCGAGATGAACATGGGCGTGCTCGTCATCACGCACTACACGCGCATCCTTAACTATATCAAACCCGACTTCGTTCATGTGCTGGTGAAGGGGCAAATCGTGCGTTCGAGCGGCCCGGAACTGGCAAGCGAACTCGAAGAAAAGGGATATGAAATTGTGGGAGTGAAGGAGCTGGCGGCTGCGGCGTCGGCGCCGGCTACCCCGGTTGGGGAATAAGGCATCCCCCATCCGGTCCGCTCTTTTCCGACGCGATGATTGGGAGGCAAACGAATGAGCGCAATGTCCGACACAAAAGGTCCTGCTCCCGCCGGGGCGGTGGAAAACGAAAAGCCCAATCTGAACATCCGCGAGGATTATGAGCAGAAATATGGGTTTCACGATCCGGAGCATTTCTTCGCCAAGGCGCCCAAGGGCCTGAACGAAGAAGTGGTCGAGATGATCTCGCACATCAAAAAGGAACCGGACTGGATGCGCGAGTTCCGCCTGGCCGCTTATCGCATCTTTCGCGAAAAACCCATGCCGCGCTGGGGAAATACGGAGCTGCTCGGCTCGATCGACATGGAGGACATCCATTATTACCTGCGTCCGATGGAAAACGCCGGGCGCACATGGGACGAAGTGCCTGAGAATATCAAGAACACGTTCGACCGCCTGGGCATCCCCGAGGCGGAGAGGAAGTTCCTGGCGGGTGTTTCGGCCCAGTATGAGTCGGAAGTTGTGTATCACTCAGTCAAGGAAGAGCTCACAAAGAAAGGCGTGATCTTCCTCGATATGGATTCGGGCCTGCGCGAGCACCCGGACCTTGTGCGCCAATACTTCGCGACGGTAATTTCGCCGTCGGACAACAAATTCGCGGCGCTGAACTCGGCCGTATGGTCGGGCGGGTCGTTTATTTACGTGCCGCCGGGCGTCGAGGTCGGCATCCCGCTCCAGGCGTATTTCCGCATCAACGCGCAGAATATGGGGCAGTTCGAGCGCACACTTATCATCGCGGACAAAGGCTCGCGCGTGCATTACATTGAAGGCTGCACCGCGCCGGTCTATACGACAAACTCGCTCCACTCGGCCGTGGTCGAACTGCTGGCGATGGACGGCGCTTACATCCGCTACACGACAATCCAAAACTGGGCGAATAACATTTTCAACCTGGTGACAAAACGCGCCGTGGCGCATCGCAACGCGACGGTCGAGTGGGTGGATGGCAACATTGGCTCGCGCCTGACGATGAAATATCCGGGGATTTACCTGATGGGCGAAGGGGCGCGCGGCGAGGTGTTGTCGGTGGCGTTTGGCGGCCCCGGGCAGCATCAGGACACGGGCGCGAAAGTGATTCACTCGGCGCCCAATACGAGTTCGCGCATCACGTCGAAATCGATTTCGAAAGGCACGGGGCGCGCGTCGTATCGCGGAATGGTGAAGGTCTATCCTGGGGCGAAAAACTGCAAAGTGTCGGTCGAATGCGACGCGCTTCTGATCGACAACGCGGCGCGGTCAGACACGTATCCAACAATGGAAATCGCTGAGAGCGACGTGAAAATTGAACACGAGGCGCGCGTCAGCAAGGTGTCGGAGGAACAGTTGTTTTACCTGTGTTCGCGCGGGCTGAGCGAGGACGCCGCGCGCCTTCTGATCGTCAATGGGTTTCTCGAACCGTTCACCAAGGAATTGCCAATGGAATACGCGGTCGAACTGAACCGCCTGATCGAACTCGAGATGGAGGGATCGGTGGGATGAAGCGCGGTCGAACGAATATATTCATGGCAGTGGAATTGGAGAATTGGAATATGTCTGCTGGAAATTGGGCGCCATCAACCGGGTGAAGACAGGCGGAGCGGATGGGCGGGCCTCAGGGCACTCGCCGGCCTCCCATCCGCCCCGCTTTCCCAAGAATTCACCCTTTGCATAAAGGAATATCGATGAATACTGCAGCCCTGGAAAATCCCGCAAAGCTTCTGTCGGAACGGTTCCGCGAACCGGACTGGCTGGCGGAGCGCCGCGCCGCCGCTTTCGAGCACTACCTGCAAACGCCCAATCCGGATCGTGTGGCGCACCTGTGGCGTTATACGGAGCCGGAGCAATTCGAGCCGGCGTCGCTGGAACGGGCCGCCGCGCCAGTGACGGGCCAGGGGGATTTTATCGATGCGGCGCGGGCGGTATTTGAGGCGGACGGCGGGAATACGACGGATGGCGCGGCGCTGCTCGCGCGCGGAGGCGTGGCGCATCGGACGATTTCGGCGGCGGCGCGTGCGCGCGGCTTGGCTCTTGTCGATTTGCGGCAGGCGGCGGCTGACGCGGACGGCACGTGGGGCGGGCCGGGCAGCGGAGGCGGGCGGCGCGAACTGGTCAAAGAGCATCTCGGCGCGGCCGTTCTGGCGTCGCACGGGCGATTCGAGTCGCTGAACGCCGCCTTGTGGCAGGCGGGGCTGCTCATTCACGTTCCGCGCGGCGCTGCCATCGAAAAGCCAATCCACATTATCATTTCCGGCGATGAAGAGACGGATTTTCTGGCAACGCGCCTGCTGGCCGTCGTCGAGGAAAACGCGCAGGCGACAATCGTTGTCGAATACGCCAGCCCGCGCGCGACGCCGCTTCTGGCCAATAGCGTGGTCGAGTTGTTCGCGGGCGCAAACAGCCATGTGCGGCATGTGACGATCCAGCGGTGGGGCGATCAAACGGTGTCGTTCGCCACGCAGCGCGCGCGAGTGGAACGCGGGGCGTCGCTGCTCGGTGTATGGGCGGGATTGGGCGCGAAGGTGGCCAAGGCCGATCTGGGAACGCGGCTCGGCGGCCCGGGCGCGAACACGCAATTGTGGGGCATGGCCTTCGCGCATCGCCGCCAGCATTTCGACCAGCACACGGCGCATTGGCACGCCGCCGGGCAAACGTCGAGCAATCTGGATTTCAAGGTGGTGCTGAAGGACAAGGCGCGCTCGGCCTACACGGGCCGGATTCGCATCGAAAACGCGGCGCGCGGGTGCGAGGCGTATCAGGAAAATCGCAACTTGCTCCTCTCGCGCGGGCCGCGCGCGGATTCGATTCCCGAGCTGGAAATTCTCAACGACGACGTGAAATGCACGCACGGCGCGACCATCGGGCCGATCAGCGCGGAGGAGATGTTTTACCTTCGGGCGCGCGGAATTCCGAGGGACGAAGCGGCGCGGCTGATTGTCAGCGGGTTCGTCGAGCCGACGTTCCGCGAGGTGCCGACGGACTTGCGCGAGCGCCTGCGCGCCGCTGTAGCCGAGCGGTTGAAGCAAATCTAGTCTGATCCAGGGAAAGGTAAGCGCATCATGGCGGAGAAATTCATTCCGGTGGCGAAGGTTGGGGATGTGAAGCCTGGCGCGGCCATTGTCGTCGAGGCGGGCTTTCAGGAAATTGCGCTCTGCAACGTCGATGGGCGCATCCACGCCGTGGACAACATCTGCACGCACGCCGACGAACGCTTGGGGCCGTGCGCGCTCGAAGGATGTGCGATCGAGTGTCCGCGCCACGGTGCGCAATTCGATGTCCGCACAGGCGAAGTTCTCTCCATGCCGGCGTCGCATCCGCTGGCGGTTTACGAAACGAAGATCGAGGGCGATGCGATTTTCGTGAAGGTGGACGTTGATGAATAATGAAGTTGTAATACGCTCGATTGCGTCCGCAACGCCGGGCGATGGCGGCGTCGGCGACGGCGCGGAGGCCCGGCACTGCGAAACGCCCGACGGCGCTTGTCCGCGCATGGAAATTGCGCCCGTTTCCGGCGGTCCCATTGCGGTATCCGAGTCCGGTTCGCTGGATGTGGCGGCCATTCGCGCGGATTTCCCGATACTGCGCAGGAGGGTGCATGGGAAGCCGCTTGTGTATCTCGACAGCGCCGCGACGACGCAAAAGCCGCGCGCAGTCATCGACGCGCTCGCGGGATACTACGAAAACTACAATGCGAATGTTCACCGCGGCATCCATACCCTGGCCGAAGAGGCCACGGCTGCCTTTGAGGGCACACGCCGAAGGGTGGCTCGATTCATCGGCGCTGCGGACCCGCGCCAGGTCGTCCTTACGCGAAACACAACGGAGGGAATCAATTTAGTCGCATCGGCGCTCGGAAATCGCATCGTGGGCGAGGGCGACGAAATCCTTCTCACGCAAATGGAGCATCACTCGAACCTCGTGCCGTGGTTTATGCTCGCCGAGCGAAAAGGCGCGCGCATCCGCCACATTCCCATAACGCCTGATGGGCATCTGGACCTCGGGGCGCTTGATTCGCTCCTGACGCCGCGCACGCGCTTCGTTTCGCTGGTGCATATCTCGAATGTGCTCGGAACCATCAATCCCGTCGAGGAAATCGCGCGAAGTGCCAAGGCAGTGGGGGCGCGCGTGGTATTGGACGCGGCTCAAAGCGCTCCGCACCTGCCGCTTCGGGTCGAATCACTCGGCGCGGATTTCGTCTGCTTTTCCGCGCATAAAATGCTCGGGCCTACAGGCGTCGGCGTTTTATGGGGGCGGCGCGAGGAACTCGAGGCGATGGACCCGTGGATGGGCGGTGGCGAAATGATCCGCTCGGTTGAACTCGATCACGCCACATGGAACGACCTGCCTTGGAAATTCGAGGCGGGAACACCGAATATCGCGGATGTGGCGGCGTTTGGCGCGGCGATTGATTATCTCGATGCCGTGGGTTTGGACCGCGTTCATGCGCATTCTGTCCGTCTTGCGGAACACCTGATTGGCCGCCTGCGCGAACTCGGATGCGCCACAATCTACGGTCCGGCAAACGCCGAAGAGCGAGGCGGGGTTGTCGCCTTCAACATTCGCGATGTTCATCCACATGATCTCAGCACAATTCTCGATCATTATGGAATCGCTATTCGCGCCGGGCATCATTGCGCGCAGCCGCTGCATAAAATCCTCGGCGTGACCGGCACCGCGCGCGCGAGTTTTTATATCTACAACGACATCGCCGAACTCGACACACTTGTCGATGCGATCCGCGAGGCCCGAAAGTATTTCGGCTATGAACGATAGGAAAGATCACCGCAGAGGCGAAAAGGACGCAGAGAAATAACAATTTCTTCTTCGTGTATTGGTGCCTTTTGGGTTGATTGATTCTTCCGAACACCGGGAGCGATAGCAATGACCGCCGATGCCCCTTCCAATCCGGACAATGCCAGCGCCCAGCCCAATGCGCACGACTCCGCCGAGCCGCTCGTCACGCCAGAGAAGGTTCGCGAAGCGATCCGGCCCGTGAAGGACCCGGAACTGTTCATCAGCATTGTGGACCTGGGGCTGTTTTATGGGGCGGAGGTGAGCGCGGATGGCAAAAAAGTGACCGTCCAAATGACGCTGACCTCGCCGATGTGCCCGGCCGGTCCGGAGTTGATCTCGGAAATCAAACGCGCGATCAGCGGCCTGCCCGGTGTCGAGGAAATCCTGGTCGATCTCGTCTGGGAACCGGCATGGGACCCGCGTTTTATGGCCTCGGACGAAGCCAAGGACATTCTGGGCCTCTGGTAGGCGCATCCGGGTCCGCATATACGGCATTCTCCCCCCACGCTCCCATTTGGGATCGCGAGGCTCCGCACCCGCGTCCATTTGGGATCGCGAGGCTCCGCACTCGCGTCCATTTCCTTTCTTGCAGGCGCATATTCCATCTCGACTCCAAACGAGCGGATAGGTAATTATCAGAATTGTGGGGAATTGAAGGGCACGCCTTTTCCATGCTCCACGCGCGACGGAGTGCGGAAGAGCGAGTGCAGAGCCTTGCGATCCCAGGCAAACCCTTTCATCGCTCCACGCGCGACGGAGTGCGGAAGAGCGAGTGCAGAGCCTCGCGATCCCAGGC
>CAYUNT010000148.1:0-11493 GCA_964446285.1 uncultured Candidatus Sumerlaeota bacterium
TCTCGCGAAAACCGTGACAGGCGATTAGGAACAGAATCAAAGGAAAATGGTATAAGAGAAGATTTTACCACGAAAAACACGAAAAGAACGAAAAGGAAGAGAATTCTATTTCAGGTTTGTTTCACCTGCGGGTGAAACAAATTCGGAATGACAATGTTTTTCTTTTTTTGTCTTTTTCGCTTTTTCGTGGCAAAAAATCTTCGCCTTTATCGCTTATCGCTTTGATCGGCGGGATTTCGGTGTGTTTTCGGGCGCGGAAGCGTAACCAAATCGCCGCAAATCGTCCTCTTTTTTGGTCCAGTTGTGCCGCACCTTCACCCACAGTTCCAGATACACCGGGTGATCGGTCATTTTCTCGATTTCCGTGCGGGCCGACTGTCCGATCCGTTTCAGCATCGTGCCGCCCGCGCCGATCAAAATCCCTTTTTGCGATTCGCGTTCGACGTAAAGCACCACTCGGATGAACCATTTTCCGTCTTCGCGCTCGCTGAATTCCTCTGTTTCGGCCGCGATGGAATAGGGCACCTCTTCGCCCAGGAGCAGAAACGCTTTTTCGCGGACTGTTTCGCCCGCAAGCCATCGCATATCGCGGTCCGTGGGCGATTCGGGGTCATAGTGCGGTGGTCCCTCGGGCAGCAGCGGCCGCAATACGCCGAGCAGCCGATCCACCCCGGCACCCGTCATCGCGCTCAGGCGGACGATTTCCACATAACGTTCGCGGTTGATCCATCCGGGGCGGCGTTTGAGTTGGCGCGCGAGGTTGAAACTGCGGCGCGGGCCGTCGATTTTGTTGATGGCGGCGATCAGCGGCGCGTTCACCGCCGCGATCACTTCGCCTGCGGGCGCGGCCAGAGGCTCATCGTCCGCTGCATCAATCAGATGCACCACTGCATCGACTCCATCGAGCGCCTGGCGGATGGATTCGAGCAGCGCCAGATGCAATCGGTCGCGCGGTTCGACCAGGCCCGGCGTGTCCACGAAAATAAACTGTGCATCGGGTTCCGTGCGGATGCCATTGACGCGGTCGCGCGTCGTCTGGGGGCGCGGGCTGACAATTGCCACCTTTTCGCCCGCCAGGCGGTTAAGCAGCGTCGATTTCCCGGCGTTCGGGCGGCCCAGAATCGCCACAAAACCGCAACGATGCACGCTATCAACCTGTTCCGTCTTGGCGTGTTCCGGGTTTTTATTTGCGCCAGAGCCGTCACCGGCAAGGTCTTGTTTTTGGGTCATGTTTTTGCTCATTCGTCCTATTTGGCATCCTTGCCCTGTTTTCGGGCAGGTTTTGGAATTCGCCCGGCGGCAAAAGCCATCAGAAGCACCGATCCCAATTGCCACATGGCGTGGTGGCGCGCAGGCGTGTCGTGATCGCATCCCAGAAGGTGAAGCATGCTGTGGATGGCGGCGAAAGCCAGTTCCTCCGAGGCCGAAAGTTTGTTTCGCAGCGCTTGGCGCTTGATTGTGGGCAGACTGAGAACGATGTCGCCAAGGAGCTCCGGTTCGGCGGGGCGGCGCGCGGCGGACTCTGCGGCCGCATTCGCTTGGGGAAGAAGCGACAACAAGGATGGCGCATATTCAGCGTCGTTGCCAGATACGCTGCCTCGCCGCGCGGCCTTCCTGCGCCCCGAGGCCGTTTGCCCTGCGGCGGAGGCGGCGGAAGCCTCATCTTCCCTTGGCCCCGTCCAGCATTCGGGAGGTTCATTGCGCCAAAACGGCCTCGTCTCGTGCGCGGAGAACTGAGGAAAAGAGAGCGCATCCGTTGCGCGGTCGATGCCGCGAAATGCCTTGTTGAGCCGCCGGATTGTCTTGTCGTCCGTGACAAGCACATGAATCTGGCATGGGAATTCCGGCGCGAGAACAACGCCGCCAGCGCCCTGGAGCGCCTTGCGTAGGCCGCGCCGAATGTCCGCCATTTCCTCGCGTGACGCGCCGCCGGGTGATTCTTCCGAAAAGTCGAAACGAATGTCCACAAGCGGCTTGGCGCCATGCAGGGCCTTAGCGGTATTCACGGCTTTCGCGGGGACTTTTTGCGCGGCGCCACGCTTCGCGGAAGGCGAAATCGCCCTAGCGGTCTTGGTTTTCGTCTTCCGAGGACTGGCTGGCGGATTCCGCTGCGCCTGTTTCCGCGCCAATGAGCGGGACGAACCGGACCTCGAAGATTTTTCGTTCGCGGAGGTTGCCTTTTTCATCTTTTTCATAGGTCATCAGCACCTGATCGTTAATGGGTCCGACGGGGGCGACGAGACGCCGTCCGGGGCGCAACTGGTCAAAAAGCGCTTGGGGAACACGCAGCGGGGCGGCTGCAAGAAGGATGCCGTCATAGGGCGCGGCCTCGGGCCACCCAAACCGCCCGTCTCCGATATGAACGCGAACGTTCGAGAATCCGAGCCGCACGAGACGTTCGGCGGCCTCTTGCGCCAGCGGCGCAACGATCTCGACCGTATGAACCTCGGCCGCGAGCAGACCCAGGACCGCCGCCTGGTATCCGCATCCGCCGCCGATTTCGAGAACCTTTTCGCCGCCTCCTCCGCTGGCTCCTGCGCCTCCGCCTTCGCCCAGCCCAAGCAACTCGGCCATGATCCCGACGATATAGGGCTGCGAAATGGTCTGGCGGAATCCAATCGGGAGCGGGAAATCTCCCCAGGATTCGGCGCGGTATTCCTCTGGCACAAAGAGATGACGCGGAACGCGCCTCATGGCCTCGAGCACCCGTTCGTCCGTTACATCCCGGCGGCGCAGTTGCTCCTCGACCATTCGTTCCGCGCGCCACTTCCAGTCTTCGCCGCGCGCGCCGTGAGAATCTGGGGAAAGCGAGAAAAGAGATGCCATTGAACTCGACGCTGGCGCCGTGGGGGATTCCGCGGACACATTTTCCGCGGTTTTTGTATCCGCCAAGGAGTGCCCGAGTCAATCCGGCAGTCATTCAACCCAGCGAGCGTGCTCGACAATCAGACCCATCTTCCGAAATCAGACGCCGGGATTTGGTGTTGACACAACGCGACAGCAATTGGAGGTATTTGCCTGCGCCGAATATGGCGCGGGCCGGGGCGTAGCGCAGTCTGGTAGCGTACCTGAATGGGGTTCAGGTGGTCGCTGGTTCAAATCCAGTCGCCCCGACCATCTAAATTCAAAAAACATCAGAATTTGCAGCAACGCGACGCAGCAATCTGCTGTCCTTTAGTTATTTTTCCAGGGCTTCCCGGACTTTGGCGGCAAGCGTCGCCCCCGAGAAAGGCTTGGATATAAACAACACGCCTTCGTCCAGCACGCCTCGATGCGCGATGACATTTGCCGTGTATCCGGACATGTAAAGGCATTTCATCTGCGGTTTGCGCTTTGCCAGTTGCCGCGACAACTCCTGCCCATCCATCTCTGGCATTACCACGTCCGTGATTAGCAGATGGATTTCTCCAGGATACCTTGCCACCAATTCGACCGCTTTTTTCGGATCATTGGCGGTCAATACCGTATATCCCATTGCCTCCAGGATTTTCTGGCCAAGTTTCAGGATGGCCTCTTCGTCTTCAACAATCAGAACGGTTTCTGTGCCGCCTCTCGGGGCATGGGGCGCTTCTGGCGGGGGAGCCGTCTCCGCAGCTTCGGCGTAGAAGCGGGGCAGATAAATCCTGAAAGTGGTTCCTTTTCCCGGTTCGCTATAGACATTGATAAAGCCGTTGTTTTGTTTGACGATCCCATAGATGGTCGCCAGGCCAAGTCCGGTTCCCTTGCCGCGTTCTTTCGTGGTGAAGAATGGTTCAAAAAGCTTGGCCAAAGTTTCCTTGTCCATGCCGCATCCATCGTCGCTTACGGCCAGCAGGACGTATTCGCCGGGAATGAATCCGGGATGAGTGGCGCAGTATTTCTCGTCGAAAGTGGCATTTCCGGTCTCGATGGTAACCTTTCCCGCCCCGGCTATGGCGTCGCGGGCGTTGACGCAAAGGTTCGCCAGGATATTGTCCACCTGCGACGAATCCGCTTTGACCGTCCAGATGTCTTTGGCTGGCATCCAGGCGAGGTTGATGTTTTCGCCGATCAGCCGGCGCAGCATCCGGAGCGTTCCCTCAATAATCTCGTTTAGGTCGAGCACCCGGGGGCTGATGGTTTGCTTGCGGGCGAAAGCGAGCAGCTGGCTTGTGAGATCGGCGGAGCGCTGCGCCGCCTTCATTACTTCCTCAAGGAATTCCCGCAGATTGCTTCCGGGTGGCGCCAATTCAAGCGACAGCTCCGTGCAGCCCAATATCGTTTGCAGCATGTTGTTGAAGTCGTGAGCCACACCGCCCGCCAGCCGGCCCACAGACTCCATCTTTTGAGACTGGATCAGTTGCGCTTGCAGTTTTTCCCGCTCTTCCTCCGCCCGCTTGCGCTCTGTGATGTTCTCATGCGACACTACAACGTAAGTGGGTCCCACTCCGGCAAATCGGGTAACATGTCCAATAAACCATCGTTTCTCGTGCGGCGAATGGCAGGGATACTCCAGCGAGAACTTCTCCTTTTCGCCTCGCATTACTTCCCGTATTCCGGCGGCGAACGCGGCGGCATCCTCCGCATCCTGGCCGGTGGCGGCATCGCATACTGCGAGGTAATTGGCGCCTTCGGCTATATTGGCACAAAGAGGTGGATTCGCTGAGGCAAACGCGCGCCATGCCTGATTCACTGTCACAATCCGGCCTGTCTCATCCAATACACAGATATGCGCAGACAACGCATCAATTGTGGCCAAGGAAAATCGCTGAGACTCCCGCAATGCCTCTTCCGCCCGCTTGCGCTCGGTGATGTCCTGCACCGTTCCCACAATAGATACAAGATTGCCCTCGTTATCGTATTTGCCCTGGAAAGTCGAAATATAATGCCCGACGCTGTGATCCGGGCGGAGAAACCGCTGCTCATACGTGCCCTTCTCATGCGATTTTATCGCCTTTTCGATCAATTCCTTGTCGCGCTCGTGATCTCCGGGCCACGGTGACAAAGCGAGGATCGAGTCGATGTGAGGAGTAAATTCATTCGGATCGAGTTGAAATATCCTGTAAACCTCATCCGACCATTCAACATTGCCGGTTTTTACATCCCACTCCCAATGGCCCAGCTGCGCCATGTTCTGCGCTTCTTTCAGCCTCCGCTCGCTCTCGCGCAGCGCTTCCTCCACGCGCTTGCGCGCGGTGATGTCAACAACCGACGTGATGAAATACATCGGCTTTCCGGCGGCATCCCGCCGCATGGATGTGCTGACATCGCCCCAAATAATGGAGCCGTTCTTATGAATATATCTTTTTTCGAACCGGATCGATTCCTGCTTGCCTTCCAATAGCGGCGCCAGTTTTGACGCAATGCAATCTATATCCTCGGATGGTGTTATGTCCTGCCATCTTTTCTTCCGCAGTTCCTCCGCCGTGTATCCCAGAGTATCGCATAATGCCTGGTTGGGATTGATCCACCCGTCTGGAGAGGTAATGGATTTTCCAATCGCGGAATGGTCAAATATGTATTTGAATTTGTCTTCGCTTATCGCCAGCGCTTCTTCCGCCCGTTTGCGCTCGGTGATGTCCTCGTTGAAGATAATGATTCCGCCGATCGAACCCTCCGCCGTTTTCCACGGCCACATTTCCCAGCACAGCCACTGAATAGAGCCATCGGCCCGTTCAAACTTGTCATCGTCGCATTTGACCACCTCTCCATTCATGCCGCGTTGATGAATCGCCTTCAATTCGCTGGAGAGTTCAGGAAAAACGTCATAGTGGCATTTTCCAATGAGGCCGATGTCATGCAAATGGAAGTCGGAAATCCAACGGTGGCTGACGGCGATGTAGCGCATGTCACGGTCGAACATGGCAAGCGCGGCCGGCGCGTGTTCGACAAACAAACGAAGTTTTTCTTCGCTTTCCTTTAGCGCCTCCTCCGCCCGCTTGCGCTCAGTCACGTCCTCGAAGACAGCGACAATCTCGCCGGAGGGCAGCTTATATACGTAGTTGTCATACCAAGTGGAAAGGCGCATGTCGCGGTAGCGGGCGACAGGAAAACGGGCCGGCTCACCCGTTTTCCAGACCTTGCGAAAAACGTCCATGAGGCCAAATTCTTCTATGCCCGGACGAGCCTCAAAGATGCTTTTTCCGATCAATTGCTCGCGGCTGTCGTGGTCAATGCGTTCTCCGGCGGAATTGAAATCCCGGATGATAAAGTCTCTGCCGTCATCCACAACTTCATATACGGCGACGCCGCAGTTGATGTGCTCGAACAATTCGCGGTATCGGCGTTCGCTGTCATGCAATGCCGCCTGAAGACGCTGGCGCTCGATGGCGCCTCGGAGCGCTCGCCGCAAATCTGCTGATGATAGCGCATGTTTGGCCAGATAGTCCTGCGCGTTCGCTTGCGCGGCGCCGACGGCCGTCACTTCGTCGTCCTGGCCCGACAAAACCACCACGGCCAATTCGGGATGCGCGCGGGCGATGGAATTCAATGTGTCCAGCCCCTGGCAATCGGGCAGGCCAAGGTCGAGCAAAACGGCGTCGAATTCCTCTTCTGCCAGTCGTGCAAGACCTGCCGCAAGGCTTCCGACAGTCTCCAGACTGAACCCTGCTCCCCTGCCCTCCTTGAGCAATTCACGGATCAGGCGGGCGTCGCCCGGGTTGTCTTCGATCAACAGCACTTTAAGAGGGGTTTCAGTCATTGCCTGTGTCTCCCGCCGCAGTGCAAATCTTCAACCGGAAACCTTCCTATTCCGGACTTACCTTCGACATTGCATTCATGTCCAGAAGATTTGAGGGAGTTTTTCCTGAAATGTGGCCGACGACAGCGAAAACGGCGGAAAATTGGCGGGAAAATCCGTGCAGGCGTCTTGGGCAGATAAGGAGCGCGGGCATCATGGCCGTGATTTGAGGCGAGTGGCAGGCAGGTCACCGCAATTCATGAAGTGACTGCGGGCGGGACGCCCACGCTCCCAGGAGTTCCTTAAAGTCGCAAACCAGCTCATGCCGCTCACCGCCGGCCCTGCATCGGCGGGAACGTGATTCGCAGGCTAACTGGTCCTCTTGACCTTCCCGCCTTCGTCACCACTGGGTTTATCCCAGTGGAACGCTGTTTTTAGGGGGTCCTTGTCTGCGTTCAATTTCTGCCGTCTGGTGATATTGTCATCAGGCTGCCATGTGAGGAACCATGAGCAGCGGCTCCGGGCGTGCGGTGCGAAAAAGCCTTGCCCCGCCTGCGCAACGCCGGAAGAACATTCGACAGGGCGGCTCCTGAGAAGCGCGGCCAATCGAACTGCAACCGATTTGTGCGGGCGCGCCGCTATTGGATGGAATGCCGTCAATGTTTCCACGGCTGAGGTTGTTTATCCAGCAACTATGAAACGACGTGATGTTACCCCCGCGCCTCCGATTGGGGCGAAATGGATTGCGATGGCGTGCCTTGCCGTTGCGCTCGATTGCGCCAGTCTTGCATGGGCGCAATCGCCCGCGCCTCCCTCCAAAGAACCGGCCCAATCCGCCGCGTCCTCCGCCTCCTCCTCCACCGCCGCATCCTCCGCACCCGCCGCCCCGGCTCCCGGTTCACGCGCCGCCGATGCCGCCACGTCATCATCGGGCAATCCGCTTGCGCCTTTTATTCATCCGCTAAAAGTGGATGCCTTTAATCCTCGCGCAAACGGTTCACAGGCCGCCGCCGCGAAAAAACCCCGGCGCGGCGGAACCCTCACCATTCGCACTCCGGCGGAATTCGGCGGCCTCAATCCGATCCTCACCACCAGCCGCGACGACCAGGTTGTTATCCGCCTTTTGTTTGAACCGCTCATGCGCCGCGATCCCGAGACCTTCGAGTATCGCCCGCGCCTGGCCTGGAGTTGGGACGAACAGGACATAGTGATTTTCAAGGATGGCCGGCGCGCCACCGGAGTGATCGTCGAACGAACAGACGCCGCCATCCGTTTCGCTGAGGGGGCGACGCGCCGGACATTCAACAAGTGCGACCTGGCCCAAATTGTTCCCGCGGGGCCGAAGAGCGGCGTGACATTGGCGGCGCAGTGGGGCGGTGCCACGTTACTGGGCGCAGTGACTCAATTTGTGCAGACGGCGCGCATCGACACCTCGCGCGCGCCCAACGCTGCCATCACAACCATCCCGATTTCCGATCTGGCCACATACGAAGTCGCCGTTGGTTCGCGCCGCGAAACGCGCCCCGCCGCAAAGCCATACTGTCTCTTCCGCTTTTACCTGCGGCCGGGAATTCAGTGGCAGGATGGGCAGCCCATCACCGCCGAGGATTGCGTGTTTGCGTTCGAGGCCGTCCGCAATCCGCAAATCAAGGACGCAGCCAGTCTGCGCAGCTACTTGGTGGACCTCGAAGGCGTGCGCTCGCTCGAAGAAGGCCGCGTAGTCGAATTCACCTGGCAAAAGCCGTATTTCAAAGCGCTCGAAATGTGCAACGGAGAGGATATTCCGCCCCTGCCGCGCCACATATTCAAACCCGAAACATTCGCGGGCGATCCGACAGCCTTCGCCGAGGCATTTGCGAAAAACGAATTCAAGCAGAAGCCGCTCGGCAGCGGCGCGTATAGGATCGAGGAATGGCGCTCGGACCGGCTTTCGATTGTGCGAAATCCTTCCTATTACGCGTCAAAAATTGGCCTGCCCGACATCGCGCCCGAGCAGCCGTATCTGGACCGCATTGTGTGGGTGGTCATCAACAATCCGCTGGCCGCAGTGAAGGAAATGCAAAAAGGCGCGATCGACCTCGACGGCGATGTCGAGGAATTCGCATGGGTGGCCGCCGATACAAATACTCCAGAATTCACCAGCCATGTGGTTCGCGCCCTGCACACCGGACTGCTTTATACCTACATCAGCTGGAATGCGGACCGTCCCTGGTTCCGCGACCCTCAGGTGCGGCGCGCCCTGGCGATGCTCGTTCCCGCCGAACGCATCAAGAAGGACATCCACTACGATCTGGCCGAGCAGGTAAATGGACCGTTTTTCATTGATGGGCCGATCTACGACAAATCTCTTCCCCCGATTCCTTATGATCCGCGCGAGGCACGCCGCATCCTGCGCAAGGCGGGATGGCTCGACCGAAACGGCGACGGAATCCTCGAAAATGAAGTTGAAATCGAGGAAAATGGGCAAAAGGCGCGCAAGACCGTCGATATGCGCTTCGAGTATCTCATCCATAGCGCGCGCCAATATCACGAACAAATCGCCAATATCATCAAAGAGGAATTTGGCAAGGCGGGCATCGCTGTCAGTATTCGCAAACTGGAATTTGCCACATTTGCGCAAGTGGTTCAGGATCGCAATTTTGACGCCTGCCGTTTCGCCTGGGGCTCGCAGATTGACGAAGACCCATTCCAAATCTGGCATTCGTCGCAGGCGGTAAAAGGCGGCTCGAATTACAGCAATTTCCGCAACGCCAAGTGCGACGCCCTTCTCGAAGCCGCCCGCGAGGAATTCGACGCGCCGCGCCGATGGGCCATGTATCGCCAGGTGGGGCAAATTCTTTACGACGAACAGCCTGCCTGTTTCCTCTTCGCGTTTAAGGAATTGTTCTTTTACAATGCGAAAATCCGCGGCGTGAAAATCTATTCCGATCAATATCCGCTGAATTACAGCGAGTGGTGGATGGATGAATAAAAAGCAACAAAGGAATAACCACAAAGATACGATGGCACAAAGAAAACACCCTTTCTTCTTCGTGTCTTTGCGCCTTTGCGGTGAATCTTTTTCCGGCCCCATATTTCTTTCTCTGCGTTCCTCTGCGCCTCTGCGGTGAAATCCTGTGTTTAGCTACCTCCTCAAACGCTTCGTAGTCATGGCAGTAACCCTGTTCGGGATCGTCGTGATGACGTTCGTGATCAGCCGCATGACACCCGGCGATCCGGCGTTGCTGGCCGTCGCGCGCGAGGGGGCGTCGCGCACAGGCGGCCTTTCCGACGTCTCGATCCGCGAAACGCGCCGCGTGATGGGCCTCGACCGCCCGCTCCTGCTGAATTTCCACTTCGAGAATCGCGAGTGGCACGCCCGCTCGACCGTCGAACGCTATCTGCAAAATCCGCCCGGATTCTGGCGCGATCTGGCTCGCTACGAACTGGGCGAAATGAACACGGTCGCTCTTTCCAGCGCCCTCGGCAGACTCGAACGCGAGAAAAATCCCGACCGGCTCCGCGATCTCCTTGAAATTCTCCCGATGCTCGCCCGAATTCCCGAGGCGCAAATGGCGGACATGCCATCCACACAGGCGCTGGCATTCTGGCGGCGATGGCGCGCGGAAAACAAAGAGCGGCTATCGGATTCGCGCATCCAGGCGTCGGTGGCGCGCTGGCTCGATGCGGGCGCGCCCGAAGATGTGCGCGAGGTCGAGGCGGCGGGTGGGCTGGCCATGCCGTATCTCATGCCGGCACTGTTTGGCAGCGATCCCGCGCGCCGCAACCGCGCCCTTCGCGCCGCTCAGGTCTGCGCCAGCAAGCCCGCCACGTGGTCCGCGCCGGATGCCGCCGCGAGGCCAAACGACACTGGCAACGCCGGCAATCAGGCGCGAGAAATCGTCCATCGCTGGCGTTCGTGGTGGAGCCGCGCGCGCCTGCGATATGTCGTGCCATCGCCCTCCGAAAACGCCGTCAATATCATTGCCAATACGCAGTTCGGACTCTGGATGCGCCAGTTTATGACGTTCGATTTTGGAGTATCCACGCGCGACAACCGCCCTGTTCTTGACGTATTGCGCGAGCGCATCCCCATCACGCTCCAACTCAGCGGCATCGCCGTCCTGCTCACCTACATAATCGCCATCCCGCTTGGGATTTTCTCCGCCACGCACCAGAACCGCTTTTCCGACCGCGCCCTTACTCTCATTCTGTTTCTCTTATACAGCGTGCCGATGTTCTGGCTGGCACAGGTCTTCATCCTGACGCTGTCGGATTACTTTCCCACGCGCGGCCTGTGGTCCGACGGCGCGGTGGCGGGCGCGCTCGAATGGCCGCTGCGGCGCCGGATTCTCGACCGCCTTTGGCACCTTGTCCTGCCCGTCACGGTGCAAACCGTTGTGGCGCTGGCGTTTCTTTCGCGCCAGATGCGTGTCGCACTGCTCGAAACCATCCGTCAGGATTTCATCCGCACCGCCCGCGCCAAGGGGCTGCGAGAAGGCGTTGTGATTTACAAACACGCCGTGCGCAATTCGCTCATCCCCATCATCACGCTCGCCGCCGATCTTCTGCCAGCGCTCATTGGCGGCAGCGTAATTGTCGAATCCATTTTCAGCCTGAACGGCATGGGCAAACTCGCGTTCGAGGCCATTTTGAACCGCGATTATCCTGTCATTAATTGTGTTTTCGCGTTCTCCGCGCTGCTGACGCTTGTGGGCATCCTGTTTTCCGATCTCGGCTATGCGCTCGTTGATCCGCGCATCCGATTCCAGGGCGATTGATATTCGCGCGCCAGATGGACCTTATGGGACGCATGGGACCGAGGGGACCTATAGGACGTCATACAATTGCCGATGGATAAAAAAAGCGGGGCGCGG
>CAYUNT010000149.1:0-11488 GCA_964446285.1 uncultured Candidatus Sumerlaeota bacterium
TTTGCTCCTTCAGAGCAAATTCAGGGAACAGAATTACGGGAAATTGGTATTATTTCTTTTTCTTCCTTTCGTGCTTTTCGCGTTTTTCGCGGTAAAAAATCTTCTCTCTGCGTTCTCTGCGTCTCTGTGGTGAAAAATCGCCACGGTTATTTTTGCGGTTCGCGGCGGCGCTCGCGTTCGGCCACCAGCTGCCCCGCGAGCAAAAGCGAATCAAACGTCCCGGCGTCGGTCCACCATCCATCGAGTTCCGCCCACGTCAGATCGCCGCGCCGGATATAGGCGTTGTTGACGTCTGTGATTTCCAGTTCGCCGCGCCCGCTTGGCTTGAGCGTGCGAATCACCTCCCACACGTAATCGTCATACATATAGATTCCCGTGACGGCGAATGGGCTTTGCGGATTGGCGGGTTTTTCCTCGATGCGCGTCACGCGTTCGCCGTCGAGCACCGGCACACCAAAACGCTGCGGGTCCGAAACGCGCTTGAGCAAAATCCGCGCTCCCGAAGGTTGGCGTGCGTAGGCTTCCACATGCGGGCGAATCGATCCCTCAATGATGTTGTCGCCGAGAATGACCGCCATGCGGTCGCCATCCACGAAATGCTCGGCCAGCGACAGGGCCGCCGCAATGCCGCCCTCGCCCACCTGATAGGTGTAGTGCAGGTCATGCAGCCCGAATTCGCTGCCGTTGCCGAGGAGTTGCAGAAAATCCCCCGCGAACGGCCCGCCCGTCACGATCATGATGTCTGTGATGCCCGCGTCTATCAGCGCCAGCAGCGGCCAATGAATCATCGGGCGGTTATAGACGGGCAGAAGGTGCTTGTTTGTGATTTTCGTGAGCGGAAAGAGACGTGTGCCGAGTCCGCCGGCCAGAATAACGCCTTTCATAATCGCCTCGCTTTGAGTTGGAATAGACAGGATTTACACGATTTCCAGGAGCAGGCCAGAAGCAGGAATGAAGGCATGGATTTTTCGTTCCTATTGCTTGTCCCACTCATCTTGTAAATCCTGTCCAACGGTATATTTTCGCGCTTGTCGTTGTGTCCTTGCAGTTGCTTTTCGCGCCCGGTTTCGATACGAACGCATTTGCCTTGGGGACGGACGGTCCTCGCGTATAAGGCGGGTCATTGGGATCGCGAGGCTCCGCACTCGCAGTAGTCGCTGGGATCGCGAGGCTCCGCACTCGCAGCAGTCGCTGGGATCGCGAGGCTCCGCACTCGCTCCCGCGCCACCCGCCTCTCGCACGCCCCAGACCTTTGCGTGCAAATTCCCTTACGCGACTGGACGCCCCGCTGGCAACCCAATCCTCTGGAGTTCCTTTCGATGGAAGCAACGCGCAGGGAGGACCTGATCGATCAAATCAGCCGCGAGGTTCTGGCGGCGCTCGGACGCTCGCCCGCGCCATCGCCTGGGCCGACGGCGCCCGTTCCGCCTTCCTCCGCCTCGGGCGATTCGCGAGCGGCGCTTGAACCCTTTATCCTCGCTCCGGATTCGCTGTATTTTGTCGAGCGCGTCGTCGAGGAACACCGCACCATCGAAAACGGATTTGTGCCGATTGGGGTTTCGGCACGCCACTGCCATTTGTCGCAGGCCGATCTCGAAACGCTTTTTGGCCCTGGGGCGAAACTCACCGTGTATCGCGATTTGCTCCAGAAAGGCGAATTTGCCGCCGAACAAACGGTGTCGGTCATCGGGCCGCGCATGAGATGCATTGAGAACGTCCGCATCCTCGGCCCCACGCGCAAGGCGACGCAACTCGAGATGTCGCTGACCGATTACGTGTATTTGGGCGTGAAGGCGCCCGTCCGCCCCTCGGGCCAGCACGACGGCACTCCGGGCATCGTCATGGCCGGACCCAAAGGCGCAATCACGATGAAAAGTGGGGTGATCCGCGCCAACCGCCACATCCACCTGAACACCGCCGATGCCTTGCGACTGGGCGTTCGCGATGGCGAATCGGTGCTGGTGCGAATTCCCGGCGACCGGCCTGTGATTTATCACGACGTGCAGATTCGCACTGGCGACAAGTTTGTGGCCGAGATGCACCTTGACACCGATGACGCCAATGCCGTCGGCGTGCGTTCCGGCGATTTTGCGCAAATCATCCGCGGCTACCATGAATGCCGAATCTGCGAAACCTGCCACGGCAGGTGACAAATGCCACGCATGGGGCGCGAAATTCACTCGGAAATGATTTGATTCACCATGAAAATCCTTGTCGTCAATCCCGGTTCCACCTCGATTAAGTTCAGTCTCTTTGACTTTGCGCCAGAGGCCGCCTCCACCGAGCCGCCGCGAACGCTCGCCTCGGGCAAGATCGAACGCATCGGCGCATCCTCCGCCGCCAGTCCGTTCAAATTCATCCTCGGCGAGGGCGCATCCCGCCGCGTCATCGAGGGCGAACGCCCGGCGCCCAATTATCGCGCGGGGTTGGAGTGCATTCTCGAAGCCCTCAGCGCCCCCCCCAATCCGCCGCTCGCCAATCTTGCCTCCCTCGATGCCGTCGGCTTCAAAGCAGTGCACGCGGGGGCGCTTGGGCGCGGGCCGGGCGCGACGCTCCTTACGCCCGACGTGCTCGACGCGATGGAACGCTATTCGCTCCTCGCCCCAGCGCACAATCCGCCGTATCTGGCCGTAATCCGGGCGTTTCAGGAGGCCGCGCCGCGCACGCCGCTCGGGGCGCTGTTCGAGCCGGCGTTCCATGTCACCATCCCCGAGGAGCGCGTCACTTACGGACTGCCGCTCGAATGGCGCGACCGCTGGGGCATTCAGCGTTACGGGTTTCACGGCGCGTCGCACCGCTACATCGCCGAGCGCATCCCGCAGCTGCTCGGCCTCAACGGCAAAGACGCGGCGGATTTGCGGCTGATTTCGTGCCACCTGGGCGGATCGTCGTCGCTGTGCGCCATTCGAGGCGGGCGTTCGGTCGATACGACGTTTGGATTTTCGCCGCAGTCGGGTTTGTTGCACTCGACACGATGCGAGGACATGGACCCGTTTGTGCTCTTGTTCGCGATGAAGGAACTGGGCCTGAGCGCGGAAGATTTGGGGCGGATTCTTGTGCGCGACAGCGGCCTCGCGGGCATCTCGGGCGGGGCGAGCGATTTCCGCGATTTGTGGAAGCAAGCCGAAGCCCCAGACGCCGATGCGGCACGCCGGGCGAGGCTGGCGCTTGAGGTGTTTTTCTACCAAGTGCGCCGCCAGATTGCCGCGATGGCCGCCGCGCTCGAAGGGGCGGATGTGATTTGTTTCACGGGCGGAATTGGCGAAAATGGCGCGCGCGAACGCGAGGCGATTTGTTCGCGCCTCGGGTGGCTGGGCGTGCGCCTGGACGCCTCCGCCAACGCCGCCGCCCGCGCCATCGAACAGCGTATTTCCGCGCCGGATTCCCCCGTTCAGGTTTGGACCTGCCCCACGAACGAAGAATGGATTGTCGCGCGCGAAGTCGGCCGCCTCATCCATCGCGGCGCCTGCGCCTGAGCTGCCGCCACACCTATCCCCCGCCCGGAATTCCCCAGGAACTGTTCAAAGTGCAGGAAAATCTTGGGCGAGACGCCCAAGCCACCGGAATCACGGGCAAGATGCCCGTGCCACCAGTAACCTTGAACAGTTCCTGCGGAATTCCTGCGCTCTCAAGAAAACCGATTGCGGCGGAAGGAAGGGGTGTGCCAGCACAATGCCACCGGAATTGAACGCCAAAATGGGCAATCCGCCGCGACTGCCATTTTGGCGGGAAGGGCCCCTGATCGAATGACCCGCGCGAGTTCCTCAAAAAAAACATCCACCCCTGTAAAAAAAGAATCCTCTCCTCCTCCCCAGCAGCAGAAGCCCCCGGGCAACGTCACGCAACTGGCGATCTTTATCGAAAATCGCGCGGGGCGTTTGGCGGAGGTTTGCCGCATTGTGGCGGACGCCGGCAACAACATCCTGGGTTTTTCCATCGCCGACGAAGAGGGCTTTGGCATCTTCCGGCTGATTGTGGATAATGCCGCCGCCGTCGAAAAACGCCTGCGCGAGGCGGGATTCACGGTGCGTTCGCGTCCGGTGATTTGCGCCGAGGTGCCGCATCGTCCCGGCGGCCTGGCGCAGACGCTCGATGTGTTCCGGGCAAAAAATATCAATGTGGAATATATGTATGCGGTGGCAGAAACACTTATTGTATTTGTTCTCGATGATTTGACGGCGGGGATTCGCGCGCTCGAACAAGCGGGCATCCGCCTGCGCACGCCCCAGGGCGCGCAATGAGATGCCGCCGCCAGTCCCCGTCCAATCCGGCTAGAGCAACAGAGCCTCAATCAAGGAAGATTCATCCACGAAGGGACACGAAGGCCACCAGATAAAAAAGCGTCCCAAGACACGACGACTCCGGAGATACGACCTACGAATTGCCTGTCCTTGATAAGCCCATTTGATTGTTTTCCGATGTCTGCCACGCGGAAATGGAGTTCCCCTCCGCGCCACGGGCTGTTCACATTCCCAAGCGTTTGTTTCTTATAGAGCCGTTTCCATGCCCTCACGCCGTTCCTCCCTGAAAATCGACACAGACTCCTCGCCCGGCAACCCGGTCTTTCAACCGGCCACTCCCGCTCCGGCCACCCGTGTGCACCGCTACTGGTCACGCACCGAGGAATGCATGGATCGCGGACGCCTCCGCGATTTGCAGTGGGACCACTTGCAGCGGGTGGTCCGCCGCGCTTTTGACCATTTGCCAATTTACCGCGAGAAGATGAACCAGGCGAAGGTCCGCCCCGAGGACCTCAAATCCATCGAAGACATTCGCCTGCTCCCTTTCACCGAAAAAACAGATTTCATGCGCGCATATCCCAAGGGAATGCTGGCCGTTCCGCTAAAAGAAATTGTGCGCATCCACGGCTCATCGGGCACGACATTCGGCAAATCGACGATCGTGGGCTACACGCGCCACGATCTCGAAATCTGGACGGAGTTGTGCGCGCGCCTTGTGACGGCGGCGGGCGTGACGGCGGACGACATCGCGCAGGTGGCGTTCGGATACGGGCTTTTCACGGGCGGTTTTGGACTGCATCAGGGCCTGGAGCGCGTTGGCGCGGCGGTGATCCCTCTTTCAGGCGGCCAGACGGAGCGCCAGTTGCAGTTCATGAAGGATTTCGAGGTCACGACGTTTATTTGCACGCCTTCCTATGCGATGCTGCTTGCGGAATCTGTGGAGAAGGGACAGGGCGGCGTGAAGCGGGCGGATTTGCGCCTGCGATGGGGCTTGTTTGGAGCGGAACCCTGGACCGACGCGGCCCGCGCCAAGATCGAGGCGGGCCTCGGGCTGCTGGCCACAGACAACTACGGCCTGAGCGAATTGTGCGGGCCGGGCGTGTCCTACGAATGCCTGGACCGTTGCGGATTGCATCTGAGCGAAGACCATTTCTACGCCGAGATAATTGACCCCGCCACCAAAGAACCGGTGGAAGAAGGCGAAGTGGGCGAACTGGTGCTGACGAGCCTGACGCGCGAGGCGGTGCCGCTCATTCGCTACCGTACGCGCGACCTGACGCGCCTGACCAGCAAGCCTTGTTCATGCGGACGCAAAGTGGCCCGCATGTCCAAGGTGCTCGGGCGAACGGACGACATGATTATTGTCCGCGGCGTCAACGTCTTCCCTTCACAAATCGAATCGGTTCTTTTCCAAATGGAGCATACGGCGCCGCATTTCCAGATTGTGCTGGGCCGCAAGGGAGCGATGGACACCCTATGCGTGCGAGTCGAGGTGCGCGAGGAAATCTTCCGCGACGAAATGCGGCAATTGCGCGCCATCCAGGAGGAAATTCGCGAGCGGCTGCGAGCGGCCATCGGCATCTCGATGGACGTGGAACTGGTCGAGCCTCGCTCGATTGAACGATTTGTTGGAAAGGCCAAACGGGTGGTGGACCAGCGCGGTTCTCAGTAAGGCCAAACCGCCGCCTGTGGAGGTGATGCCCTTGACTCACTTTGGCGAATACGATGATCCTCTTTATCGGCAGGTAGTTCAGCAGTTTGAATCCATTTGGGACAAAGTTGGCATCGACCCATGCCATCTTGAGCGCCTGAGATTCCCCAAGCGCGCCGTGATTGTCACCGTCCCGATCCGGATGGACCATGACGGAACACGTGTGTTTCTGGGATACCGGGTCCAGCATTCGCTGACTTCCGGCCCCGGCAAGGGCGGGCTGCGCTTTTCGCCGCATGTGAACCTTGGCGAAGTGTCGGCGCTGGCCATGCTGATGTCGTGGAAATGCGGCCTGATGGGGCTTCCATTCGGCGGAGCGAAAGGGGCCATCAACTGCGATCCGCAAGCCCTTACGCCAGGCGAGCTCGAGCGCGTCACCCGGCGGTTCACGCAGGAGATGCTCCCCTTTATCGGGCCGATGATTGACGTTATGGCGCCGGACCTCGGCACAAATGAGCAGATCATGGCGTGGATTTACGACACCTATTCCATGCACGTGGGGCACAATGTTCCGCAGATCGTAACGGGAAAAAGCCCCTCGCTTTTTGGAACGTCCGGACGGCGCGAGGCCACGGGGCGCGGGGTTGTGTGCTGCATCGAAGAGGCGGCCAAAATCATCGGACTTCCGCTGCAGGGCGCGACAGCAGCTGTGCAAGGATTCGGAAATGTCGGCTCGATCACGGCGCAGGAATTGGCATTGCGGGGCGTCCGCGTGACGGCCATCGGCGACATCTGCGGCACGCTGAGCAATCCCAAGGGGATCAATATCGAGGCGCTATTGCGCCATGTGCAGCAGCCCGGCGCGAATATATGCACATTCCCCGAAGGTGAGGCGCTTCCGGCCGGCGCTGTGTTCGAAACCCCGTGCGATATTCTGGTTCCCGCGGCCATCCAGCAGGTGATTACCAAGGACAACGCCGCCAAGGTGAATTGCCGCATCCTGGCCGAGGCCGCCAATGGACCCGTTACTCCGGAGGCGGAGCCAATCCTCTACGCCAACCGCCCGGATTTGTTCCTGATTCCGGATATTTTGTGCAACGCGGGCGGCGTGACGGTGAGCTATTTTGAATGGGTGCAGGACCTCCAGATGTTCTTCTGGACCGAAGACGAGGTGAACCGGCGCCTGCGCGAAATCATGACGCGCGCCTTCCACGAGGTTTATACCTACGCCATGAAAAACCGGATCAGCATCCGCATGGCGGCGCTTGTGCTTGGGGTTCGCCGGATCGCCACCGAAAAAGCTCAGCGCGGACTTTACCCCTGAGTTGGGAAACCAATCTCACCGCAGAGGCGCGGAAAACGCAGAGAAGAAAAGGAATATATTCTCTGCAATCTCTGCGTCTCTGCGGTGAAAATTTCTGGAAAAACAATTGGAAACAATTAAAGGAGCGCTGGCCGAGCGATCATGAAGATTGTCGTCGCCCCAGTGGCCAGCAAATCGGATCGAGAGGAATTCGTCGAATTCCCTTACCGGCTACACGCGCGGCGGCAGTTTTGGGTTCCGCCCTTGCGGCGTGATGTTCGCCGGATGCTCGATCCCGCCGTGCATCCATTTCACCGCCACTCGCAGGTAGAATGTTTTTTGGCGCGGGATCAATCCGATTCGCGCCGCTCCGTGGTTGGGCGTGTGGCCGCCATCCACAACCGCCGCCACAACAAATTTCACCGCGACCGCGTGGGGTTCTTTGGATTTTTTGATGCGGTGAACGATCGCGATGTATTTCGCGCGCTGTTGCGGAGCGCGGCGCAATGGCTCGAATCCCAAGGGTGCGACTCAATACGAGGGCCATGCTCATTTTCCACGAATGAGGAATGCGGGCTGCTTGTCGAGGGATTCGACCGCCCGGCATCGCTGCTGATGCCATATTCGCCGCCCTATTATGCGCGCCGTATCGAGGAGCTGGGCGGGCGCAAGGCGCGCGATCTGCTTTCATTCTGGACCGACCGCGAGGACTTGGCGCGGCGCGTGATGGCGCTGGGGGAACGGGCGGCGCGCCGCCTGGACGATCAGGGGAAATTCCTTGTCCGCAGCATCAATTTGCGCCGCCTGGATTCTGAATTGATCCTTATCCGCGACATCTACAACAGCGCTTGGGAACGCAATTGGGGCTTTGTGCCGATGACGGATGAAGAGATCGACTTCATGGCGCATGAGTTGCGTCCGATCGCCGATGAACGCATCGCGCTCATCGCCGAATACGATGGCCGCGCCATCGGATTCGCGCTGGCGCTTCCCGACGCTTCGCCGATCCTCCAACAAATGAACGGCAGCATGGGGCCGATGGCGTTGCTGCGCGCCACGCTGGGACGCCGCGAAATCAAGACGATTCGCGTAATGGCATTGGGGGTGCTGCCCGAGTTCCGGCGGCGCGGAGCCGATGCCGTGCTTTACGGCGAATTGGCGCGCCGCGGAATCGAAGCGGGGTATTGGCAGGCGGAATTCTCGTGGATACTCGAAGACAACACCGCAATGGTGCGCGCCATCGAGGCAATCGGCGGAAAACTCCGCCGCCGCCATCGGATTTATGAATGGGAAATAAGGGAGTTGTGAGTTGTGGGTTGTGGGTTGTGAGTGAAGAGTTGTGGGTTGTGAGTTGTGAGGAAAGAAAAATCTTTTCTCTAAACGACATTGTACTCGTTCGGAGAAGCCCCATCAGGACCTTTTTCACTCACAACCCACAACCCATAACAGTCCTCTTCTCCCAACTCACAACTCACAACCCACAACTCTTCACTCACAACTCACAACTCACAACCCACAACTCTCTTTTACGATACCGCTGGGCTGGCGGCGAGGACCTTTTCCACAATGTGGAACTTGATGTCTTCGCCTTCGAGCGAGGTCGTGAGTTCCGATCCGTCCGGAATCGTTCCTTCGAGCAGCTGCTGCGAAAGCGGGTCTTCGAGATAACGCTGAATCGTCCGCCGCAACGGCCGCGCGCCGTATTCGGGATCGTAGCCCTTCTCGACAAGAAATTCCTTCGTGTCGTCATCGAGCGCGATCTGGACCTTGCGGTCGGAAAGGCGCTTGTTCACGCGCACCATGAGGATGTCGATGATTTTCTCGATGTCATGGCGCGCCAGCGGGCGGAACACGATCATTTCATCGAGGCGGTTGAGGAACTCGGGGTTGAAAGTCTTGCGCACTTCGCCGAGCACGCGCTCGCGCATTTCCTCGTAGTTGATTTGCTCGTCGCTGGCGCCAAATCCCATCGTTCCGCCGCGCCGCACGCGCTTTGTGCCAACGTTCGAGGTCAAAATAACCACTGTGTTGCGGAAATCCACATGGTGGCCCCACGAGTCGGTCAAGCGCCCGTCGTCGAGCACTTGCAGCAGCAACGAAAAGACGTCTGGGTGCGCTTTTTCAATTTCATCAAGCAAAACGACAGCATAAGGCCGCTTGCGAACTTTTTCTGTCAGCTGGCCGCCTTCCTCATAGCCAACGTATCCAGGGGGCGCGCCGAGCAGCCGCGAAACGGAATACTTTTCCATGTATTCCGACATGTCGATGCGCACGAGCGCGTCTTCCGAGCCGAAAAGGAACTCGGCCAGGGTTTTGGCGAGTTCGGTTTTGCCAACGCCCGTCGGCCCCAGGAAAATAAACGATCCGATGGGCCGCCCTGGGTCCTTGAGTCCCGAGCGGGCGCGGCGGATCGAGCGCGCCACGGACTTCAGCGCCTCTTCCTGCGCCACCACGCGCTTGCTCAGTTCCGACTCCATGCGGAGAAGTTTCTTCGTTTCTTCTTCTTCGAGCTTCCACAGCGGAATGCCGGTCCACTTCGATACAATGTAGGCCACATCATCGGGATTGATGACGCGCGACGTGTCTTCCTCGGCCTTTTTGCGCTGCCATTCCTCATAAAGGCGGTCGCGTTTTTCCTGGAGTTCATCCCGCTGGGGTTTGATCTCGCGGCAGCGCTCGAAATCTTGCGCGTGCTTCAGAACGCGAAGGCGCTCATCCATCTGCGCGAGCTGCTTGTCGAGTTCCTTGATGTCCGCCGGCTTCATATTGGCCTGCAGGCGCGCGCGCGAACCAGCCTCGTCAATCACGTCGATTGTCTTGTCCGGCTGGAAGCGGTCGGTGATGTAGCGATCGGAGAGTTTTACAGCCGCGTCGATGGATTCGTCGGTGATGATGACGTTGTGGTGCGCCTCGTAACGCGAGCGCAGACCTTTGAGAATCTCAATCGTCTGCAAGTAATCCGGCGCATTGACGATGATCGTCTGGAAACGGCGTTCGAGCGCGCCATCCTTCTCGATGTACTTGCGGTATTCGTCGAGCGTGGTGGCGCCGATGCACTGGATTTCGCCGCGCGAGAGGGCGGGTTTGAGCATGTTCGAGGCGTCGATGGCACCCTCGGCCGCGCCCGCGCCCACGAGCGTGTGCAATTCGTCGATGAAAATCAGCACGTCTTGCGAACGGCGGATTTCCTGCATGATCGCCTTGAGGCGCTCCTCGAACTGGCCGCGGTATTTCGTTCCGGCCACAACGGCCGCCAAGTCGAGCGAGAGCAGGCGCTTATCGCGCAGCAATTCGGGCACGTCGCCCGCCACGATGCGCTGCGCCAGCCCCTCAACGATGGCCGTCTTCCCAACGCCCGGCTCGCCGAGCAGGATAGGGTTGTTTTTCGTACGGCGGCAAAGAATCTGCAGGATGCGTTCAATCTCATCCTCGCGCCCGATCACCGGATCGAGTTTGCCCTCGCGGACCAGTTGCGTCAGGTCGCGCCCAAAGGTATCGAGCGCGGGCGTTTTGCTCTTTTCGGCGCCTTCCGGCTTGGAACCCGAGGCGCTTCCGCCACCCGCCGGGAGTTTTCCGGCCGGGGCATTGCCTTCGATTAGGTTGAGGACCTCGCGCTGCACGCGCTTGAAATCCACATTGAAGTTCTTCAGGCAGCGCGCGGGGAGGGTGGTTTCCTCTTTGATGAGCGCCAGAAGCAGATGCTCCGTGCCAACCCAGTTGTGCTTGAGTTGCTTGGCGATGTTGCGGGCCGACTCAATCACCTTTTTGGCTTCGTTATTCTGAGGGAAAATGCCGACAGTGGGGCCTTTGCCCTGTTCAAGCATGCGCTCCAGATCGGTTTTCACATCATCCAGGTCGATATCCATGTTGAGAAGGGTTTGGACGGCGAGTCCTTCGCCCTTGCGTATGATGCCCAAAAGAAAGTGCTCAGGGCCGATGTAATCATGCCCCAGGCGTCCGGCTTCATTGCGGCTTTGCCGCATGACTTCCTTCCAGCCGGGTGTGAACGGGGTTTCATTCAGCATTCCAACTCAACCTCCTGCGAGGGGAAACGCGCGGCGCTGGAGAGATCGAAGAAATAGACATTGGTGCTATCGAGACTTTCCAGGGGCAAAAACGAGCGGCGCGCCACTCCGCCCGGTCCTTCCCCTCCATCGTTGCATTGTAGAACCCGCGGGATCGGAGTGTCAATAGGGTCAGTTCCAGGGCGCGCGGCAGGACAATTCCGTAAATTCTTCTCACAGGTTTTTAAGGGGATGCATAGGGCTTTGCATTTCAGCAACTCGTGAGCCT
>CAYUNT010000150.1:0-11475 GCA_964446285.1 uncultured Candidatus Sumerlaeota bacterium
CTTTGGCCTCTTCAAGGCCACAGCGGGATTCTTTGCAAAAAAGTGAGATGCGCCCCCGGTCTTGCTTGTTCGCGTTGTCACCTTGACTCCTTCAGGCAAACCATTGACAACGCACCCAAAGGTTCAGGAGAGTTGTTGTTGGGCGGCATCCTGATCCAAGATGGAACCTCTACGTTCTCCAAGGCAAGGATAGTGCGATTCATGAAACGTATGCGATATTTCATGCCGGCGCCATGCGCCAGTATCCTTTTGACCCTGGCAGTATGCCTGATGGGGGTCTGGAAAGCCACCGCAGCGCCTGTGCCGCCTGAGTTGTCTGCGAAGGACTATGACATTCAAGTATCGCCGCAGGGCGAGGATTCGGTAATTGTCACCATAACCCTTGGAGTTTCCCAGGATACACCCCGCCGAATCGCCAATGTCATGCTGGACACTTGTCTTTACGCGGCTCCGGATTATCTGCCGCCTGTGGAATTTCTGGATGGACGGGTTCGAGTTTACGATTCCTCAAACAATTTTGTCGAGCGTGCAAGTCTTGTGCCGGACGCCAAGGGGAGTTTTGGACCTTTGGCATCCATTGCAACACCTCGCGTGGATAAAATTGGGCTGTTCCGCGGCCACTTTATCGCCAACCTGACTTTTTCCACTGTGGCGATGACCTCGAACGCCGCCGCAGCGGTAGGCGGGGCGAATGCGCCTGCCACACTAAGAAAAGTCATTGAAAAGGCATCCTGGCGGGTTCGAGTGCGTCCGGCAGCCTCGGAAGCCATGGCGGGAGGGTTCAGCCTCACTAAAAATGATCCCTGGGCGGCGGATACACTGCGGCATCTGGCGGCCAACGCCTCGATGCTTCCCAGTTTGGCGGAGGACAATCCCGCGCCCGCCGAGATCGTTCAGCGGGCGGAAGCGTGGACGAAACGCCTGGAGGATGCGGCTTCGCGCATGCCGCTGCTTCGCCTGCGCGTGGCCGTCGAGGGCATCTATAAAATAGTCCCCGAAGACCTCGCCAAGGCAGGTGTGGCGACAGAGCCGGTGGATGCCTCCTCCTTGCGGCTGATTTCGGAGGGGGAAGAAATTCCTATTATTGTAATCCCAGACGCGAAGTCGCCCGGCAAGCCATCCGCATGGAAAGCGATACTGTTTTACTCGCCTGGCGTGGACATGATCCGAGAACCGCACAAGACCTACTGGCTGGTCCTCGAGCCGGGAGGAGAAGGGCAAAAGCCTCCGTTGCGTTTGGCTGAGGATGCATGGGACGCCGCGCGAGCCAACCCGTCCGCGCGAATGCTTATAACCAAGCGCGATAAAAAGTATTTCCAATTTGAAAATTATCACCATGAATTGCCTTTCAAGGCGCTTCATGGCCGCTGGGGCTGGGCAGTGATTCCCCCCGAGGAATTTCGAGAAATGCCCATCGAGGTCCCAGAAGTCGGCAAGGCGTCGGGCCAGGCAACGCTGACATTGGAATTGTCCGCTCCCTGGAGAGCCAACAGCTATACGGCCGCCATTTACTGGAATCGCAAGAAAGCGGGCGAGGCCGTGGTGCTGCCCAAACGATCCGAATCGTATCGCTACATCCTGCCGCTGGACCAGATGCGTCCCGGCGCCAACATCCTCGGCATCGAAATGCCAGAGCCGAACAAAGATGAACAAAAGGCCCCTGTGGCGCTCTATGTGACGGATGTTCAGTTGGAGTGGGCATCGGAGTTTGGCCCTCCGGACAACGCGGCGGCCTTCAAGACGGAAACCCCTGCAAAGATCACCACCGCGGAAACTCCCGCACTGCTCCGGCTCGCTCCAGGCAATCGCGCGCCGGAAGACGTAGTATTGATCGAGGTAAGCAACAACAAGGCGGTCCGGCGCCTCGGCATCGGCCCCGTGCAGTCGGCGGACGGAAAACAAACGTTGTGCGCGCTCGAACCCGCCGCCGGAGAGCATCGTTACTGGATGGCCACCGCGGACACGGCATTGAAGCCTTGGCGCGTGGAGCGGCGCAATCCTCCCAGGCTGTCGCCCTCCGCCGAAGGGGTGGATTATTTGGCGATTTCCACCTCCGAACTCTTGCCCGGAGTGGAACGCCTGATTTCCGCCAAACAGCGCCAGGGAATGCGCGCGCTCTCGATGGACATCGAGGAAATTATCGACGCGTTTGGATACGGGCAAAAGTCAAGCCACGCGCTTGCGGATTTTCTGAAATATGCCTATGCGAAATGGACGCCCCCGCGGCTGTTTTACGTCTGTTTCGCGGGAGAAACGAGCGACTATCTGGCGGACTTCATGGGCGTGCCGCCCAACATCCAGGAGGACATGATCCCCAATTACGAATGGGGGCATCCGGATGCCTCGGCGCGGGGCGATTTCCCTTACAGTTATGTCTGCGGCAATGACGCCCTTGGCGATCTGGCCATTGGGCGCATCTCCGTGGCCAGTCCGGAGGAGCTTTCCGGCGCGCTCGATAAGGCCATCGCCTATCAGGACAATCCTCCGCCCGGCGTGTGGCGCGCGCGCCATCTCTTCTTCACGGACGATGAGCCGGAATTCCGCGAGGTGGCCCTGAGCATTATTACCGATACACAAACGTCATTCACGCTGCCGCGGACTGTATTTCTCAACGAATATCCGTATCAGCCTTACTTCCGCCACATCGAGCGGCGCACGAGCGCGGAGGCCAATGAGGCCATCCGCCAGAGCCTGGGAAGCGGCGTCGTGAGCGCGCTGTATCTCGGTCACGGCGGACTTAACATCATGTCGTCCGAAAAAATGTTCCATATCGCGGACATTCCCCTGCTGCCCGAGGGCGGACCGCCAACGTTCCTGGGAAGCGCCTCGTGCCATACGGCCTGGCTGGATTACCCCATCACGCCGTGGAAGGCGTCGATCGGAGAACTGATCGTCAAGGTTCCGCGGCGGGGAGCCATCGGGATGTTTGGCCCCGTGGCCGGAGCCAGCAGCGGAATGCACGAGGTGTTATTCAAAAACTGGTATCGGGGCGTGAATTTGAACGACATCAAGCGGACGGGCGACATTGCACTCTACGCCCAGGATGAGTTTTATCTTCAAAAACGCAGCGTTTTTGTGCCTGAGCAGTATGTATTGATTGGAGACCCGGCGCTGCCCATTCCCTCGGCTCGAAGCAAAGGCATCGAGCTGAATATCGCGCGAAAAGTTCTGATACGCGGCGTGGCGGATACCGTTCACGTGGAGGGCAACACCCCCTCGATCGCTTACGGCTGGGCCGATCTGACGCTTCGAGACACGGCGGGGCGCGCAATGGTTCCCGACGAACGGGTTCGCATCCGCGCTCATCGTTTCAGCGCCGATCTCGTAGTGGACGGCGTTTTGCGCGAGGAACCGCTTTACATGCGCGTGGACGGCCTCAGCCCCTCGGAAGGCAAATGGGAAATGGGTCTTGAGGAAGTGGATGTAATCCAGCCGCAAATCGAGCTGACCTACGAAACCCGCCCGCCGCTCGAGCAAATCGTGGACCCCAATCAGGGCTTTTATCTGACGGTGCACGTGAAGAATGCTTCGAAAAAAACTCTGCCAGACCTCGATATGCAAATCCGTTCTGCGGCGAAAGAAAAACCGATCCATCAGGCCACTCGCACGCTCGAACCTGGGCAAACCTGGAGTGAGGAGATCGTGATGCGCGTCGAGCCGGATGTGAATTACTACGGAATCGAAGTGGGGCGCGCGTATGAGGAAGGCCGCTTCACCGCGGTGGCTTCGGCGCCCTTCAGCGTTCAGTTCTCGAAGGCGGCGGGGCCGGTCCAGGTTGTGGACGTGGACAGCGCGGCAGGTCCGCGCCACGACGCGCCAGGAACGTGGTTCTCACTGGTGTTTGAAAATAAATCCGATAATAACCTGAAGGAAATCATCGTTGAAGCGAGCGTGGTTCCGAATAACTTCAACTCGACGCCGACGCTGGCCTTCCAGGGAACGCTGGCCGAACTGCCCGCGCACCAGCGCCGTCCGGTGGAACTCCAATGCGATCAGCCTTATGCCGTTGGAACGCCGCTGTCGCTGGATGTGCGCGCCGCGCTCAATGGCGAATTGCCCGAGCAAATGGCCGCCGCCGGCAAACCGCCTCAACGCGCCACTGTGGTGGTTCGTCCACGAATCAACCTGCGCATCGTCCCCGGAAGCACAAGCCTGACACGCAAATCCGTGGTTCGGAAAGAATCCGTTTATATTCAGGGCGCGGTGGAGAACGCTGGAACCCAGACGGTTCGCAATATCCTTGTGCAGGCTTATTTCGGCACGCCCTGGGACAATTCCAAGCTGGTGACGGCGGATCCCAAGCCGGATGATGTGATCATCGAGGAACTGGCGCCCGGACAGCGAAGAAAAGTCCGGGTGCGGCTGGATGCGCCGCGCTTTATTCGCGGAACGGAAGTGTATCTTGTGGCGAACAGCAACAAAGCCATTCCCGAAGACACTTATGATGACAATGACGCAATGGCATTCCTGTCTGTGGTGACAGAAGCCAATCTGGCCGTGGCGTCGGATGATCCGCCGACCACCCCCATCCTGGCAGTCCCGGGCCAGGAAATGAAACTTTTCTTTAATGTGACAAACACCAACCCTTATGAATACGCCAAGGCATGCGACTATCGCGTCGAGGTCAAGCAGCCGGGCCAGGATTGGGAACCGGCCGGAGGCGTGCAGCCTTTGCGCGCGATCGGCGGGGGCAAAAAAGTGCACGCCGTCGCGCGGTGGATTCCCACGGGGCGCGAGACTCTTGCCCGCATTTTCGTGAACACAGACCGCTTTGTTCTCGAGTCCATCACAGATGACAACGCAACGGTGTATCCGATCCTTTCTTCGCTCGATGTGGCGTGGAAATCCGGCGGTGAGGGAGATCGTCCGAGTTCACAGCGGATATGGAAGCTGTCGGACCTGTTCGAACGGCTGTTTTTCACAAATTCCGCGTTCCAGCCTACGGGCTTGGTCACATACAAGCCGCCGCGAGAGTTCCTGAATCCCGATGTGCGGCTGGCCGACCCCATAACGAGCGGCGGATTCACCGTATTCAAAAGAAGCGCCGAGATTCCGGAGAATCAGTGGGGAGTGTTCCCGCTGGCTTTGCGGGCCGTTCCAGGCAGCCGGCCGCCCACCGTGGCATTCCGGCTGAAGGCGCCTGCCAACGCGCACACAAATCTGTTCGATGTGTATCTGCACATGCCTCAGATCAAGACCATGAACGACGGAAAATCCAATGGCAAGATTCTCGCCCGCTTCGGCGGCGAGAGCGAAATGCGGCTCTTTGACTCGCTGGCGTCTCCCATTCCGTATTTGTATGCGGGCAGCTATCAAATCGGCTCGGACGGCTTGCTGGCGGAATTTGGCAAGCCCGAGGACGATTCCTACGCGGAGGTGATGGGTATTCAACTGGTTCCGCGCATGGGAATTATCACGTCTCCGGCCATGCGGTTCCCGGCGGATACCAAGCCTTTCAAGGCGGGCATCGATGCCGATACTCCCCCTGGCACAAGCGTGGTTGTGGCCGGACGCTGGGGGCACGAAGAACGCAGCGGGATGATTTGGAGCAATTGGGAAACTTTGGCGCAAGTGCCAGCGGCGCGAGAGTCGATGCCGCGCGCCAATCCCAGCGACACTTACTTCCAACTGGAAGTCCGCCTGATTGCCACAAAGACAGACACCCCCTCGCTGCGAGAAGTAACACTGACTGAATCCGCGAAATAATACCCTTTCCCTGGATTCCGTTTTCAATCGCCTGTCACGGTATTCGCGAAAAGAGCGAAGTCCGCGACAGGCGATTTCCTTTTCACAGCATGGATTTTTCGCAGCGGTGTTCCGCCCGCTGCGATCCACACCACCAGGCATCCTTCCCGCCCTCGGAGGGGAATTGGGCTATGGAATTCCAAATAGGCAGGCGTCACACCGAGGCTTCGGACGCGTCTCCATACACGCCCTCGCGGCGGAACCAGGCGTCGAGGCTTTCAGGACTGTCGAAGAGCGCGTGGGCCTCGCGGCGCGCATCGGCATCCTGGCCGGCGCGGCTGTCTGGATGCCCCCAAAGAACCAGCAGCGCCTTTGCGCCCGCGGAACGCGCGGCCCGGACGTCCGCCAGCATGTCGCCCACCATCGCCATTTGCGCGGGGCGGCAGCCTGCCTGGCTGGCAATTCGAAGCAACGGCTCCGGGTCCGGCTTGTTGCTATGAACGTCATCGCCAGTCATAACGAATCGAAAACAGGCATCCAATCCAAGATGACGAAGCGTCATAGTTGTTGTAACCCGCCCCTTGCCGGTGCAAAGCCCAAGCGCGATGCCCGCATTCGCCAGGCGATCTAGAATGGCGCAAACGCCCGCATAGGGGACAAGCCCGCGCAAGCCTTCCTCATAGGCTTCGTAAAACCGCTGGATGACAGATTCGCTGCGCGGCCCAGGAAACAGGCGGCGCATCAGGTTTTCTTCCGTTGGGCCAAAATACGCAACCACATCGGATTTGGAATGCTGGCGGCCCATTTCCACTCCGGCGGATTGATTGAAGGCTTGAACGATGGCATCGAGCGTATCGACAAGCGTATTGTCGAGATCAAAGACAACAAGCCGCAGCGCGTGCGGCTCCTCGCGCCGGCGGCGCGCAGAAAAGGTGGTGGAAGATTTCATCCGGAGTTTCTTATTGTCTGGACTGATTGAACTATCGTCATTTATGGTCATTATTCACATTCACCTTGATTTTTTTGGCTCCTTCCTCCTGCGGAAAATAATCGCAGAGCCAAGGTGTTTTGTCTATGGAGATGCGGGGCAAATGGGCCGGCGCAAAAAAACAAGCGAGGTTGAAAAAGGCGTGACAGGCGGCGCTATTCGGTATATAAATATAAATGAGTGGTGCGCCAAAGGTTCTTTTGTGCACGAGGCCCCAATCCTCACACAAGAAAAGCCGGAAGCGGAGCAAAAAAAGTCGAGGGGGAAGGCAGAATGCGCGAGGAAAGCAATTCGGCTCTTTTTCTCTTGCCACACCGGGTGTCTTTGGGGTGTTCTACCAATTGAAAAAGCGGGGTTTGGGCCGCTGCTGTTTTCAGTTGTGATGCACATCTTCCCATTTCCCCGGCGCGCTTCTCTTCGCGAGAGCGGAATTTTCTCCACTCCATCATCCTCAGGGCGGGGGTTAACAGAATGAATTCCTCCCGGTTGTTTCGACAGGCGGCTGTAGTGGCCGCGCTCATGGTGGCGCTTGCCACCACCGCTGTTGCTCAGACGCTTAGTGTGCGCGACGCAAGTGCCGCGCCCAATGCCGTGGCAACAGTTGATGTGGTAATCAAAAATGCTCCTGCGGGCGTTGCGGGCTTGAACTTTACTCTGCAATTGCCGCAAGGCAACACGGTGGCTTTGTTTGATAGCGCCGCCGGTCCTCTTGTGACAATGCCCAGCGGTTTTTCAACGGGATGGGCAGTCGAGGAAAACGTGGTCAGTCCCACTGAACTTCGCGCCGTAATTTATAATACGCAGAATCCAGTGGCGGGTTTGGGGCAGATTGACTCCAACGGCATCGTGATTGCGCAGGTGAAAGTCACCATCAGCGGCACGGCTGGCCCGGGCCAGACGGTTGCTCTGAGCATTGACAATTCGGTTACGCCCGCCAATCCGTCCGACCAGAGCAGCATCCGCATCCGCAAGACGGCATTCTCCGATACGACAGGCGTCTCCATCGGCCACTCGGGCGGACCAAATGACATGGTTACGGTTGGCTCGCCCGCCACGATAACCGCTCTGCGTCCGGCTGACGTTTTTGTGGACCTGTCCTCGGGAAGCGGCGCTGCTTTCGCCAACGGTTGGAGCCTCTATCAGATTTATCCTATCTTCCAACTCAACCAGGCCGCGCGGGCGCTCGATTCCGCCGCGCCGGGTTTGGGCGTAAAAACGTTCTTCGGCAACTCAGTGGGCGAAGTCCTCTTTGATATTGCCGCCTCGTTGTGGAACAGCCCGAACTCTATTATTCCCAAGTCGGTGGTTCAGGATCCTAACAACCTGGTCCGCGTTCGCTTCCAGGTGGGAACGACCGAAGTTAACGCGGACAATGTGCCGCGGTTCCGCCTGCGCCTGAATGCAACAGACGATACGTATGCGCAGATACTCGAAATTCAGTCCTCGGCCGATGACCGTCTGGTCACCTCGGGCAACGGACGCCTGGGGCCTGCCGCCGGAGCGCCGAAAAACCTCGATGTATTCCTGATGCCTCCGGACGCCGTTCGCAACGATATCCCATCCGCCGCCTATAATGGCTACAAGTTGTCGCTGGATGCCATCAACGACGTTCGCCCTGAAAATAGCTACGTCAACGCACCCGAAGGCAGCGAGTTGTATCTGGGTGCAGTGGAAGTAAAAAGCGCCGCCGTTGACCTCGGCACGGCCACTCCGGTGGCGAACGCGGTGTGGGATTTTACCGATTCTCAGGATGATCCGCAAGGCTGGGCGATACTTCCGCCCAATGATTATACGGGCACCTTCCCCAGCTATTTGGGTTATGCCTACGATCCGCCCACTCCTCCCCACTGGGGCGAGTTCGTATCAACGGTTATTTCGAGCGCGGACAACGGCCTGATCCACCGCATTCCTTCTACTGCCCCAACGAACTGGCAGCAGGAGAATTACGGATACCGCAACTGGCAGTCGCCCGAGTTCACGCTTACCCCGGGCCAGCTCTACTGCCTGCGGGTGAAGGTTGCTTCGCCAGCCACAGACCCGATCACTGGCGAAGACCTCGATCCGGTCAAGAACCCTCATTGGCGCGTGCGCGTTTTCAGCACGATCGATTTCCAGTGGAACATCGAGTATATCATGACGAAGAAGAAAGAGGATACCTCTCTGGCGGCGACGCCGGAAGGCAAAGAATACCTCGTTTTCTTCGAGTATCCGGCAGCGATGAACGCAACCTCCAAGGTGCAGATCGCGTTCGAAATCGTCAACTTGGCTACGCACATTCGCGACAATCAGGACTCCAACCCTTACGGCGCAATCGTGCTAAAGAAGGCCGAAGTTCTCGCCGTATCGAAGCCCGCCGGGCTGTAATCTGTCGCAGTTCCTCTCTAGTCTCCCGCCCACAATCGAACGGGCCGGGTTCAAACCCGGCCCGTTCTTTTTTTGCCCCACGTAGAAGGCAAAGGAGGCAAAGCAACAGCATGGCATAACAGCGTCCCATGAAAATGCTCAGGGGAAATGGAGAGCACGTATCCATTTCGCCGCAGAGCCGTGATGTCACGTCCGCATTCCCCTAGGGGATACCCCCCACGTTCTGAGTTGACATGGCATGGACATGGGAGATAAAATATCTATAGGAAAGGTAGAGATCGTCGGGGAATTTACCTAGAGAGTAATATAATATGCAACTTCGGAATTCTACACCAAGGAATTCCCGCGTTTCCGCAAATGCTTGCGCGGTAATTCGCCGCAACGCTCTGCCCAACGCGCCGCGCCTGTTTGCGTGCATAATTCTTTTGGCCTGTATTCTCCCACCCGGAAGGCTGCCCGCACAACCCAGGATTGCGTGCGCCCCAGGAGCTTCTTCCGGAGCAGCACCGGCGGCACCGGCGGCACCGGCGGCAGCACCGGCGGCGGCAGGCGCCCCTCAGCTTTCCTGGCGCCAGGCCACTCCAATGCTTACAAGACGGCAGATGCATGGCGCGGCCGTCCTGGGGGATTATTTGTATGTATTCAGCGGAATCCAAGGAGATGATCTCCCCACGGCCTCGGTGCAAAAGGCGCGAATCCGCGCGGACGGACAGCTCGATGCCTGGACGGAAACGACGCCTTTGCCCGCCAATCGAACCTACATAGGCAATTCCACGCTGGTCCTGAATGATATTGTATATATCATCGGCGGCGATGTGGAGCACACCGCGCAATGCCATACAACGGCCATCTGGTCGCGCCCCGGTCCCGACGGAAATCTGGAACCCTGGTCCGAATCCCCACCGTTTGGCACCAAGGGCATCACTTGCATGCCGGTCGTTTCGACCCAGGGATTTCTGCACGTAATTGGCGGATATACCGAGGCAAAACAACCGACCCACGTTGTGATTTCCGGCGTGCTGGACGCCGATGGTCGAATTATTGGATGGGAGATGGGGCCTTCGCTGCCAATACCGCTTTGGTTTCATAACGCGGCGGTGCTGGGCGGACAAGCGTGGGTATGGGGCGGACTCGGCGGACCCAAGCGCGAGTCGGCATCGGACCGCGTTTTTCACGCGCCCGTGCTGAGCACCGGACGGCTGGGCGCCTGGGAGGAAGACACTTCGTTCATGCCTGCGGCATACTACAGCGCCGCTATGGGCACTGCTGGCCCGTTCCTGATGTCATTTTGCCCGCGGCAGCCTTCTTCCGACCCCACGACCGACGTATGGTTCGCCCCGGTTACGCCCAAGGGACTTGGCGGCTGGAACCGGGTGACCACGGACATCCCGGCGAAACTCTATATCTCCGTTGCGGCGGATTACAGGCGCGGGCGCGTTTATATCCCGGGCGGACGGATGAATTCGGGCGAAGGCGATGAAAATGTGGACAACCGCGTGTATTTCATCGAACTGTCGCCCTCGATGCGGCGCGCGGCCGAAAGCCGCTGGACCGCTGCCACTCCGGCGGCGCCGCCCGCCGCGGCAGGTCCTGCCGGAAGCACACCGGTTCCCGCAGCCACTTCGGCCGCTGTGGAGGAGGCTGCCGCGCAGGGGGGAGGAGGAGCCTCAGCGGGCCTGACGTATCTGGCCCAGGCGCAACTAAGCAAAGATGCCGTCGATGGATTCATGCCATTCGGACTCGCCAGGCAAGTTGCCGTTGGGCCGCCGTCAAAACCCATGCTTTTGTATTTCAATCTCGAGACGGTTCGTGCGTGCCAGGATCAGAAAAATCTTCTGTCGGATGCGCAATTCAAACCGCTGGTGACACAGGCCGCGTTTGCGTGGGTAAGCGTCAAGGAATGGCCGCAATTGGCGCAGCAGGTGGGCATTTACCGGGTTCCCACCTGGGTGATTTACGACTCGCGCGGATACGAGCGGGGCCGATTTTCTGGAGTTCTCACCCCGGCGCAACTGGCCGCAGGAATCGCCGCGTATCGTTAGGGGCCAGGAACGGTTCAAAGTGCGGGAAAAATCTTGGGCGAGACGCCCAAGCCACCGGGAATGTTGGGCAAGATGCCCAAGCCACCAGAGATTTTCGGATAGGCTCTTCGTGACAAAAACAAGAATCCCCCGAGGCTTGTGCTTCGGGGGATTATTGAAATCTGAGGTGCGGATTGGGATTTTGTGGAGCGGGAGACGGGATTTGAACCCGCGACCAATAACTTGGAAGGCTATTGCTCTACCAACTGAGCTACTCCCGCTCGTTCTCCGCTTCGCTGAATCGAGAGGGGGCAAGAAACGCTCCGCACTCGCATCGCGAAAACGGCACTGGAAGATGAAACATGGTGGAGCGGAGGAGATTCGAACTCCCGACCCCAGCGTTGCGAACGCTGTGCT
>CAYUNT010000151.1:0-11361 GCA_964446285.1 uncultured Candidatus Sumerlaeota bacterium
TCTTTGGCCTCTTCAAGGCCACCGCGGGATTCTTTGCAAAAAAGTGAGATGCGCCGGCCCAGAACTACGTTATTTCATCGACATTGACAATGCCCAAGCCTCGATAATCAATGTTGATCCGCACCGAAAAAACAGGCCGAGTCGAGCGGATTCGCTTGGAATGAAGACTTGGATAATACCATTTTCCTGTAATTCTGTTCCCTACCCCCGGGCAATTTTATTCACAGGCCGCAATAATCAGGAACTGTTCAAAATACTGCTGGCATGGGCATTTTGCCCATGATTCCGGTGGCTTGGGCGTCCCGCCCAGGATTTTTCCTGCACTTTGAACCGTTCCTGCCCGTCGCGTCCGAGGGAAAAGCTCGACACGGAAAACACTTAGGAGAATACTTTAGGCGTCAGTTGTTTTTGGATTGGCCGCGGGCGGGCTGCGTTTGTTTTTGGCAGTCGGCGGGCGGCTCCCCACAACGCCGTGCATGGCGAAAAGAGCGCAAAAGATGCAGAGGCGAGGCGCGCCGGGCGTCTTTGTTGATCTAAAGCCGGTAGAAGGCATTGGGAGAAGTTTTGCCCGCCGCGAGCACGGGCAGGCAATGGTGGAATTCGCACTGATCGCGCCAATCGCCATAACTTTTCTTTTCCTGACGCTGGAATACGGGTTGGCGCTCGCCGTCCACACCGTGGCGCGTTGGGCGGCCTGGGAAGCGGCGCGCGCGGCGAGTGTATTCGTCCCGCTCGATGAACGCAGCGAGGCGATCGCCCTGGCTCCGGCGGCGGCGCCCGAGGTGGAGGCCGCGGGCGAGTTGGCCTATCCGCCGCGCGACACGGCAAAATGGCATCGGATCAAAATGGCGGCGGACAATGCCTGCGCTGCCATCGTCTCACCCGGCACATTGGAGGCGGTTCGGCCCATTCTGCGCGACGCCGCGTGGGAGGAAAACTCGAGCGGGTTGCTTGCGCTTTCGCACGCGATGGCCTTGGCGGACGTGGCGCGCGGGGCGGCCGGAACTGGCGGCGGCGGCGTTTCCGTGGATAATTTGACTCTCCAAATTCGCGACCGTCTGGCGGCGGCTTCCATCCTGACGGAAGTGGAACTAATCGATCCTTCCACCGGGCAGTCCCCCACCACAGCCCAGGGCGGAACGATCCATTATCAACCCGGAGACCTGATCGCCGTCGAGGTTCGGATTCAATATCCGCTTGTGCTTCCGCTGGCGCGCCGGATTTTGGGATCGTCGCGCTATGTGGCCTATGGCGAGGCAGGCGGCAATCCAAGCCCCTGGGCCGACTGTTCGTTGAAATCCCAAAAAGCCGCCGGAACGGAATTGGAAGGCGCGCAGTTTTTCACCATCACGGGGCGCAGCGCTCTGCCTTGCGAGGCCATGCCACCGGCAGCGCCCTAATCGTGCGAGGCGCCAGCAAACACGACAAAAATCCATGAAGACGAAGAGCATGTCGGAAGAGCGGAAAGAGAATCTTGGACGAGACGTCCAAGCCACCGGAAGCCCTGGACGAGACGTCCAAGCCACCGGAAGCCCTGGGCAAGATGTCCAAGCCACCAGATGTGATCGCGCGGACGGCTGGCGCGGGCGCATCCAGGGTTTGGGACGTGTCCGGGATTTGGGCCGCGAGGAAGACGGCCAGGCGATTATCTTTATGATTGTGTTCCTTACCATCCTCGTCATGGCGCTTGTGTTGGGCGTGAATCTGGCGCGCGACACCAACCGAGGAATCCAACTGCAATCGGCGGCGGATTCGGCGGCGCTTTCGGCCACAAGCGTCTTCAACCGCATCGACGATTCCTCGGCGCTGCTTTCGAACCTGGCGATGACGAGCCTGGCGGCGCAAATGGTGCTGCAAAACGACTGGTATTACATGACGGCGCTTGCCTACTACCTGCGCTCGAAACGCCCCTGGGAATGCTCCGATTGCCAAGCGCTCGCCGCACAAATACTTCAGGAATCCGACTACTATGAACAGCGGATCGCCTTGGCGCACGACCGCGTTCTTTTGCGCGCCATGCGGGCGGCAGAGGACGCCTCGAACACGCTTCACTCGATGGGCTACTCGCTGGCGGTAGAGTCCGCGTGCGCGACGGGCGGCGCGGACGGGGCGCTGGAAATCGCCCTCTACCCCGCCACATCGCCCGTTCCCTACGAACAGGTGGAAATGAGTCCGGACCGCGTTCGCTCGATCACAATCGGCGCGCACAAGGTGGAGGCGGACAAACTCTATCCGCGAAAAACACCGCCCAAGCCCCAGCTCAAGCACAACAGCCAGGCCCGTTTCGATTCCGACGTGCAAACGCTTCTCGACTGGGCCGATTCAGAAGCGCCGCCCATTGCGTTTAAGGACCGCACCTGGGCCATCGCGCCCCAATTCGGCGATTATAGCTATCACATCGCCAGTTGCGGCGCGGGGTGTCTCGATGCGTTTCAGGATTACCAGAGCGGAAATGCGGCGCTGGTGAACTCGACCCTGAATCTCTTGATGCAGCGTTATCAGGGCGAAATTGCCAATTACTTCGCGTGGCCGAACAATTGGAATCAGTTCATCCGCGGGCCATATTATCTCTCGCAGGTCACGCCCAATCCCAGCGCGCGTTTTACGGATTTTTCAGCGTATCTGAACAGCAATTCGCTGGCGGCATTCCCCGAGTGGTTTGGCAACAACGCGGCGGAAGCGGCTCGCTGGAAAGCCCCGCCCGGACATCAGGTGGGGCAAATTGCCAATCCCTGCGACCGCTCCTTTGTGCGCGATCTCGATTCGCCAACAACCCTTGTGGAATACATGCGGATTCGGGTTCAGGACTGCCGCGTGGTGCATTCGTCGGCGCTGGACACCGGGGGGCTGTTGCAGCGGCTGAATCGCGCGCGCTGGACGATGGGCCTTCCTGGAACTTTGTTCCTGGTGCGCCCGTCGGCCAGCCTGGGCGAGTTCCGCGCCATGGCCATCGCCGCCGCAGCGGGCGAGGAAAGCATGATCTTGCCAAACCGTTTTGCGAAGGGACGCGATGCGCAGGGCAAGTTGCGGCCAGCAATCGCCTGGTCTTCGGCGCAGATGTATGGCATTCGCGGCGCGGATGGGGCGCACGCCGGATGGCAAAACCGCCTCTATCCTTCGCTTGATATGGTGGATTTGCTTATGAACGACACAACCAAGCCGATCCGCGATCAAATCCGCACTGTGGGAAACCCGCCACGTTCTGTGGATCGAATCGACGCCGAATTGACGCAATTGCGCGCGGCCTTCGCGCAGGGCGGCCTGGACAGAACGTCCGCGGCCCGCGCGCTGAAATACTGAACTGTCATTGTGTATTTCATTATGTTTTCCGCCTGCATTATTCCATCGCCATCTCAACAGCATCGAAGCGCCGCCGCATGGCGCGCGGGGTGCCGGCGCGGTCAATCCATTGTGGAATTCGCCATTTTCCTGCCGATCCTGACGCTTTTGATCGCGGGGGCGCATCATTTGGTAATGTTGGCCTCCTATCAGACCCAAACAACTGCTATTTCGCACACATTGGCGCGCGAAGAAGCATTTCAGTCCGCGCGCGTGTATTCGGCCAAGGAGATCGCCAATGCGTTTGGCGTGCCGGAAAGTGCCATCACAGTTCGCAAACACCAGCAGGCGGAATCGAGTGAACGGCTCGTCGAGGCCCTGGCACGGCTGGGTGACAGCAGCACCCCAAATTCCGAGCAGACGCTTCGCGATCTTCTTGTGAGCGGCTTCGGGCAATCAGTTGAGGTGGAACTCCGGATTAAAATCCCCAACGGATTTCCAGCTGCCAGCGGACAGACAGAGACCGTGCTGCGAGCGAGCCGTCCGATTCCCGGACAATCCTGGAAACCTGAAGAAGTGCAGCGAGGCTTGAAAACGGGTATCAAACGCGTGATTGATGACCAACTTCCCGGGGACCCGAGGAGCATCTTTGTGAATTCGGTTCCGGATATTCCGCTGGAACCCTGAAATCCTTCTGATCCCAGCATAATCAATAGACAGGATTTACATGATGGATAGGATAATAAAAACGCTGCTGAAATCGGTCCAAAGGTTGCATAGCACTCTCTTTTAGGAGAATTGATGGCCTCTGCGTCCAGTTTGAGAACACCAGCATGAAACAAAACCTCCCCAATTCCACCTCCCGTGCAAAACGTCTGGGCCGTTTCTTGGAAGGCGCTGCGGCGGTGGGGTTTATTGCGCTGATCGGCCTGAGCATTGCAAGTCTGGGTTTGGGGCCGGGGCGTTCCTGGGCTGCCGTGTTTCTGGATCAAGGTTCGGCGCTGGGAGGGCGGGGAAGATTCGCATCGGCTTCAAAGGAGTCGGGACCTTACGACGGGCTGGGCGGAAAGGCGCTGCTTGGCCGCGCCTCCCAAGCCTCTGGGTGCCTCAACGGAATGGGCATGACTGTGGAATCTGAGGTTATAGACAAATCCTTGAGAGACATTCTTGCCGAGGCAGAGAAACAATCCGGTGCGCAGAGGTTGACAGAAGACAGCGGCAACTACTGGGCCGAGGCATTGTCTGGCTTTGGCCACGTCGAAGGTGAAGGCTGGGCCATAATCACGCGGCGAGAGTCAACTGCCAACGATGGCGAAATGGCAAAGGAGGAGATGGAAAGCCTGTTCGCCGAAGATGGGGCGTCCAGTTCGGCGCTGGCGGTCGCGCGGGTTCATCAGCAGCTCGATGCTGTCCGGGCAGGATCGGGGACCTTTCGCGAAGGGCGCACCGTGGTGGAAATCGTCGCCGCAAACGACCCGCAGGGCGGCGCTCCGTGCAGGGTGATGCGCTACCGTCCGAAATCCTCCGCCTCCGGGTGGCGCGCCCTTGGAGCGCCGACTGCCGCGTCGCCCGAGTGGACGGAAATCCAGGGATGGATGTCGCCCATGAAAGTGCTTCTCGGCTGGGAAATGGCGGACGAGGATCACGGGATTCCCAACGGGCTGGCTGCCTGCCTGGTGGAAAGCGGGCCGGAATCCGCCCCCCGCGCCCAGGAAGTGGCGTCGCGGCTGCAAGCGAATGGATTTCGCGCGCAGGTCCATTTGTTGAAAGACAACGCCTCCACTACGATCATCGACGCAGAGGATCCGCAGGGAAGGCGTGTAATGGCGATCCTTCGCGAAACGCCAGGACAGCCGGCGAGCTGGATTCTTACGTTGACCCAAGAAGGACAATGAAACAATCTGCTTGCGCAGTTGGCAGACTCCAGACTTGCGCCTTGGGAAACAGCGGAGGCGCATTGGGACCACAAGGGGATTGCAATCCGTGAAAAGCCAAAAACGAGCGCTGTTGCTGGCGATAGTCATTGCCCTGGCCACGTTTGTCGGGATGCAAATCTGGCGCATCAACGTGGAAACCGGCCTGAAGAATCCCAAAACCCAAACCGTATGCCGGATAAAAGTGGATCTGCCCATCGAGCCTCCCAAGGCGGGAGATCGCATCGAATTCCGCCATGTGGAACCGTATAAAGTCCCCGCGGACGTGTTTGGCGCGCTGGATCAGCCAATCCGCTGGGACGACAAGTGGAACTCGGAGATGTTCGAGTGGTGGGAGGCCGCGCGGGACTTGCGTCCGGGCAAAATCCTTCTTCAGTCGGATCTAAAGCAGGGCAAAACGGAATCAAGGCCGCTGGTGGAAATGATTCCGAAGGAAGAACGGGCGATCACCATCCCCGTGAGGCCGAGCTCAATGCACGGGGGGCAGCTGTATCCGGATTGCTGGGTGGACGTTTTGGCAACATGCAATCGCACAGCGGAGGGGCGTTCGCAAATGGTCACGCGAACGGTTCTCCAAAGGGTGAAAGTGATCGCGGTGGATGGTATCACGGACCGTTTGCGATTCCAAAAGGAGGAGAGCCGGAGGGGCAATCAGATCACGCTGGCGCTGAGGCCGGAAGTCTGCGAGGCGGTTGAACTGCTAATCCAGAGCGGTGCGGAATTGTCGCTGATTTTGCGCAATCCCGAGGATACCACCATCAACTCCTATTTGATCACCAAACCCAAGGAGCTCGATTCGATCCTCTCAGACAAAGTCAATCCAGGAGACCCATTTTATATAACGGAATCCAAAGGCAAGGAGGAGCGCGGACATGAGTAGCATCAGAACAACGGAGAGGTGGTTTATGCCGCCACGCAGAGGAATGAACAAAAGAGCATGGCAAAACGCCTTCGCGGGCACATTTGGGCTTGTGGCCCTGGCGGCCGCGATTGTGCTGGTGGCAGGACTGGCCACACGCGCGCAGGCCGAAGTCTCGGGCGATCAGATTCAGTTGAAAAAAGGCGACATTCGAGCCGAAAGCCTGGAAAAGGACATTTCGAACATCCTTGTGGCGGATGAAAAAATCGTGAAAGTGATCCGCGATACAAAGGAGCCGAAATTCATCCGGATCATCGGTCAAAGCGCGGGAACCACGGCCTGCCATATCACATTTAACGATGGCAGCAGCCGCACGCTTCAAATTGAAGTGGAGGATGGCATTTCTGTCACGAATGTGGACATCCTTGTGCTCCACTACAGCGAAATCCTGGCGGAACACGCTCCGCTGGCCCGCGTCGAACGTTTTGGCCCCAAGGGAGGCAGCGACACGATTGTTCTTAAGGGGCGCTATTCCGAAGGACGCCAGGAGGTCGCAGTAAAGCAAATCAAGGAAGATGCTCAGCGAAACAATATCAAGGTCATGGACCTGACGGAAAAAATCGTTGCGGAAAAACCGCCGGAAAAGCCGCTCCGCAACGTGATCATCGAAACTCGGCTGTATCTGATTTCCGATAAAGACATGCGGAACTTTGGCTTCCAGTATAACAATATGACCTGGAACGCCACGGGAACCGCCAACTACATTGTCGGGCGTCAATGGAGCACGGGAAATCCGGAAACAAGTTCGCAATCGGGACAAGCGTCCGCGGCCGGGCAGGCCCAGACCGGTGGCACGGTCAATTACTCGAAAATCCTGAACGACTCAAAGCAGCTGGACTATCAGCGCCTGACAGTCGTGGAAGGCAAAGAAGCCGAAAAGATTTTCGGCGGAACAACGTATCTGCAGAACACAACGCAAAATACATCCACTTATACGCCGGTCAACTTCGGGACCATTCTCAAGGCATCTCCCAAGGTGCTGGATGACAGGCTTTGCGAACTGCATCTCATGGTGGAGTCGTCGTTCCCGCCCACAAATCCGCAACTGCCCACCGTGATGAAGGATATGACGGACCAGACGGTCATCATCGAATTCGGCCAGCCTCTGCTCCTGGCGAATACGTTCAAGAATTTCCGCTCGAAACAAATAGACAAAGTTACGGGACTGGGCGAGCTGCCCATTCTGGGCGAGCTCTTCAAGAACCGCTCGTTCCAAAGCGGAAAAGAAGAAGCGTTGCTCGTCGTAACTGCCTATTTGCAGACGGGAACGATGCCGACGCCGGATATTCCGGAAAGTCTGCGGAATCTTCAGAAGGAACAAACCATAAAGCCGCCCGTGCCTGCCTCGGGCGCTGCCGCTGCGGCTCCAAGCGGTTCCTGACGCCTGTCCGCGCCCCGTCCGCACGCTATCCGCCAATCAATCCCATTCAGCGTCGTTATGGATAATCCTTTCGCCCGGCCGCAAGATTCTCCTGTTCTGAGTCCGGATTCCGCCTTTTCAAACCGGGTGGAATCCGCGCCCGGAGCAAGTGCGGCTTGCATGTTGGAGGTGCATCAGTATCGCGATGGCATCCTGGAGCAGCAGCGCATTTTCGACCGTCCGGGAACCATCCGCATCGGGCGGCATCAGGAATGCGAAATCCATATACGCGGACAGGAAATCTCGCGCTTTCACATGCATCTGGAATGGGATGGCCGCCTGCTTCGCGCCTTTAACGACAGCACGAAAAACGGAACCCTTCTGAATGGCCGCCCCTTGAGCGGCGAAGGCGAATGGGTTCCTTGTCCGGTTACGTTTTATTTATCGGCGCAAGTGTCAATCTGCGTGGAATTGACATCTCCCGATCGCGTGGCGCGGATTCCGCCGCAAAATCAGTGGGAAGGGCGCCCAATGGAGGAAGCAGGACCGCAAGGCGCGCGGCTACCAGGAGCCGGAGCAGATGGGCTCGCTCCCGCAGGCGCGGCGGTTGCTTCTCCACCTTTTGCCCCGTCTTCACCTTTCGCTCCCGCCCCGCCATCCAGCATCGCGCCCGGAGCCGCTGCACCCGGCGAGATTGCGCCAAGCTCGGGGGCCATCGCTCCTGCGCCCGTGTCCAGCGAAAACGACGCCCTCGACGCGCTTGCGGAAACCATCGAACGCTACGACAACGCTCCCCCGCCGCCGGGTTCGGCCCGATTTGCCATTCCGCGAGCCGGCCAGGCCGCGCCTCAAGGCGGAACTCCTTTTTTCGCGCCGCCCGCTTCTCCGCCTTCCGCTTCCGCTCCTTCTGTTTCCGCGCCTCCCTCCACGCCGCCCAAGGGTTCGACGCAAATCGTTCCGTTGCGCGGCAAAGAACAACAGGCGCCCGGCACGCCCAGGCGAACCCAAATTTCCCCGCTTCATGCGAGGCGCACGCCCGCGGAGGCAGCAGGCGCCGCCGCCGGCCCCGCGCCTCCGCCCGTCGTCAGCCAGGAACGCAGCCTCGAGCGAATCGCCAGGCACAAGGAACGCCCACTGGATGAATCCGCGCGCCTTTTGCGCGAAATTCATCACAAACTGGTGGACCGCCTGAACACATGGCGATGGGCGCATGAGGAGGCCACTCAGGAGGAAAGCCGCCGGCAAGCAGAACGCATTCTCGGCGAAATCATCGAGGAATACAAAGACCGCCTCCCGCCGGATCTGACGGCTGGCCGCCTAAAAAAGGACGTGCTCGACCTCGCGCTCGGCCTCGGCCCGATCGAGGATTTGCTCCACGACCCGAGCGTTTCGGAAATCATGGTGGTGGGCTGCGATCGCGTGTATGTGGAGCGCGGCGGATTGGTGGAATTGACAGATCGTTCATTTGCATCAAACGAAATCCTGCGCTCTTACATCGACGCCATTGTGCGGCCCCTCGGGCGGCGCGTCGATGAGGGCAGCCCGATGGTCGATGCGCGCCTGCCTGATGGCTCGCGAATCAATGCTGTCATTCCGCCGCTGTCGCCCCACGGCCCATGCCTGACTATCCGCAAATTCCGCCAGCAGCATTTTACGCTCGAAGAGCTGGCGCGGCTGGGCACGCTGAACCCGCGCATGGCGCTGTTTCTCGAACGCTGCGTGAAGGCGCGCAAAAACATCGTTGTCTCGGGCGGAACGGGAAGTGGGAAAACGACGCTGCTCAATACGTTTTCGTCGTATATTTCGGAGCGCGAACGGATAGTCACCATCGAAGACGCGCTCGAATTGCGCCTCCAGCAAAAGCACGTAATTACGCTCGAATGCCGCCCGCCCAACACGGAAGGCAAGGGGCAGGTCACAGTGCAGGATTTGCTGCGCAATGCCCTGAGAATGCGCCCGGACCGCATTATCATCGGCGAATGCCGCGGCGAAGAGGCGCTGGACATGATCCAGGCGATGAACACAGGCCACGATGGCTCGCTGACGACGCTTCATGCCAATTCGCCCGAGGATATGCTGCGCCGCCTGGAAATCATGATCCTCAAAGCCAAGGAAATGCCGATTGGCGCCATCCGCGAGATGATCGCCTCAGCCATTCATGTGGTGGTGCAGCAAAACCGCCTTCCGGATGGGCGGCGTGTGATTTCCTCGATTTCTGAAGTGGCCGGTTACGACCACCGCGAACAGCGCATCCGCATCGAGGACATTTTTCGGTTCGAGCGCCTGGGCGTGGAACCTTCAGGTCGCGTGATCGGAGAATTTCGCATGACAGGACATCTGCCATCCTTCCTGGCGGAATTCAAAACCCTCGGCCTCCTTGATTCGGGGCCATATTTATAGGCGCAGAAGGCCAGCAGGGAGCGCATGGGATCATCGCAAGCCGCCGTTGAATACTATCACTGGATTGCCAGCGGGCTGTTCGCCGTGCTGCTGGGCTGTTCGGCGTTGCTTGTATATAATCCAATTGCCGCATGGATGCGCGCCTACGAGGCATCGCTGCAAACCCTCTTGATTTCGATGCGTTCGCGGGCGGTTCCGCGCGATTTTGTAATGCAGCAATTTCTGTTCGCCTCGATATTCTTCGCCGTTACCTATGTGGTCAAAGGTTCGGTGCTGCTCGGGCTGATCGCGGCGGCGGGCGGCGTGTATCTTCCCTGGCGCAATCTGAACGCGGCACATCGGAAATACATGCGATTATTTGAATCTCAGTTCGTGGAAACGCTTGGGATATTATCCGCGTGCCTGCGGGCCAATCAGAGTTTCAGCCAGGCGGTGGACGAGGTTGTGAAGCGCTCGCTGGCCCCTACGCGCGACGAATTCAAGTCGCTGGCTGAGGAAATGCGCCACGGCATCCCGGTGGCGGAGGCGCTCGACCACATGGTGGCGCGTATGCGCGTGACGTGTGTGGATGCCTTTGCCAATGCCGTTAAGGTAACGGCGCCCACGGGTGGCAGTCTGGCGCGCATCTTCGATCAATTGGCGGAGAATCTGCGCGAAAACAACCGTCTGGAGCGCGCCATCGAGACGATGACCGCCCAAGGGCGCCTCCAGGGAAATATCCTCGGAATGCTTCCCATTGTGCTGGCGGCGGCAATGTATTTTCTGGAGCCGGACCTGATCCGCCCGCTCTTCACCACAACGCCAGGATATGTAATCCTTTCCTTGATTATCGCCTGTGAAGTGGCCGGCCTTTATCTGATCCGAAAGGCCACTCGAATCCCCTTGTAGAGCCGCGCGCTGCTTTATTTCGCGCTTTGTGTTTCCGCAAGCGCAGCGGGAAAATCCACCAATGTCAATTCTTCAGTCGGTTTCTCCCTCCACACTGGCCGGCGCCGCGATGGTTGCCTTGGGGGCAGGCGCGGCAGTCCTGTTGATGAACCCGGCTCTGATCGAACCCCAGTGGAGGCGGATGTTTGAGAAGCCGACGCACCTTCGCCGCCGCGAAGACCGCGCGTTGCGCCAGAATCTCTTCCTCATGCTGTTTTTGCCCCTCATTCGCTACTGCGGATGGGCGGCCTCGCGTTTGGGATTCCCGAGAAATCGCGCGGAATTGCAGAGAAATCTTGCCCTGGCCAATTATCCAGGAGGTCTGAATCCAGAGGAATATGCGGGGGCCGTTGTTGTTGCTTCTCTGCTGGGCGGCTTGGCCGCGGGCGGCGGCGCTTGGTATTGGACGGACAAGATAAATTACTTTTATCCCATCCTCGCCTGTCTTTCGATTCTCCTATATTCGCCCGTCTGGCTAGCGGACCGGGTAATGCGCCACCAGAGCGAGCTCAATCGCAGACTTCCGGCCCTGCTGGATATGC
>CAYUNT010000152.1:0-11285 GCA_964446285.1 uncultured Candidatus Sumerlaeota bacterium
CTTTTCGCGCCTTTGGCGCACAAGAATTATCAGACCATTTTCACTACACTCCAGTCTCTTTATCTCTTTTTCGTGGTGCATCCTGGCTTAGCCTGGCTTAGCAGTTTGCCCCTACACGCAGAGCCGCATCAACGATGCCGCAGGCCCTCGCGGATCAGGTCCTCGGCAGGCGCGTCGGGGCCAAGGAGGTCTATGGCCTTCGAGACGGCGCGAGCGGCCTGGCCGTAACGGCATCCGAGCGAAACCAGGCCCGCCACGGCATCGCGAATATGATCGCCCGGCGGCAAAAGTGGCACGTCGGGATCAAACGCTCCTCCCGATCCTCCCGTTCCTCCCACGCCCGCGCCGCCGCCCGCGGACACATAAGGCAGCATTTTTTCGCGCAACTCGACGAGCAGCCGCTCCGCCGTTTTGCGCCCCACACCCTTCAGGCTCGACAAGTAAGCGAGGTTGCGGTCGCGGATGGCGCAGGCGAAATCGCTGATCCGAACTTGCGAAAGAAGCATCAACCCTTTGCGTGGACCGAATCCGCTGATCCCGAGAAAAATCCGGAACACGTCTCGTTCGAGTTCCGTGGCGAATCCGTAGAGTTTGAATTCGCCCTCCTGAACATTGAAAGAGAGATGCACAAACAGCCGCGCCTCCGCGCCCGGATCGGGCAGGGCGGCCTGCGTCGAGGCGGGAATCGACACGGCGAATCCAATGCCTCCCGTCTCGATTACGGCCTCGTCGGCGTCCTTGCGAATCAGCGTTCCCCGCAGGGTTTCGAGCATGGATATGGGAATCTCCTTGGAATAAGCGCGCTCCAACTGGGCCAAAATACAGATGGCGGAGGGCGCTTGGCACAAAAGCATTCGACTTCTATCACGCGCTTTCGCTGCGGAAAATCGAAAACAATCCGCAGATGGCGGAAAAGGGCGTTATTTATGTTATGTGAAAATGTGTTGGGATACGGGGGAATGAGGGTGTCAAGCACGAGATTGCCGAACATATTTCACCAATTCAACGCTTGAGGGGGCGGTGATTTACCCTATAAATTCGGCCAAGTTGCTGGGCTGGATTCCGGCCGCAAGCTCCCATTCCGGCCCAGGAGAACCCCCAATGAAGTCTCTCCACTTCCCATTCATTATTCCTTTGGCGTTGGGAATCATTCTTGCCGCTGCTGCAGCGCAGTCCAAGCCAGAAAAGAACAAGCCGGAAAATGATAAGTCAGCGCCATCCATCTCGGAAAAAGACAAGCAGGCCAAACCCAAGCCGCCTTCCCTGGAGCCATTGAGCGTCGAAGCGGCGCCCGTGCAAATCCTGGAGCCTTCGGGATTGGCTTTTGGCGGGATGACCGACGAGGCTTCAACGCGCCCCCTCGCTTTATGCATAGACGATGACGTGGAAGCAGGCGTGTTTGTGCTTCAGGCTTCCTCGGCAGCCGGCCTCGAGTGCCGCGAAATTTTGAGGTTCGACAGCCGCAAGGGAAATCCCTTTTCCATGAAGGACCCCGAGTCGATTGCATACAACGACTCCGCAGAGGGTCCGTATGCCCGCTCATATTGTATCGCCACATCCTGCAGAAAAATTGCGTCCCCGGAATCCAAACTGGTGTTTTTCACCCTGAAGGGCGCGGACGGAAGAGCAGGGAAAAGCATTGCTCAATGGAGTGAAATCCCCCTGGCGGATTCGCTGAAAAAACTGATCGCAAAGGAGGACCTTCGAGACCCAACAGGCAAGCCATTGCATAAAGTCCGGCAGATGAAGAAATCGAAAAGAGACATCCACCTTCATCCCTTTCCTTTTGAAATCGAAGGACTCGCCATCCGAAAAGGAAAGGCATACATGGGCCTGAAGTGGCCGCTGAGATGGGCCAAGAACTGGGACCCCGCTAAGATGACCGAAGCGGACAAGAAGGCCTTCGAGGAATCGGGCATTCTCCCCGATTCATGCACGGGCGATGCGATGATCCTGGAATATGATCTGGGACAAAAAGATTTCACCCGGATCATCGCCGTTCCGCTGGGCGGATTGGGCATCTCCGAACTGACCTATTGGGCGGAAAAGGACCTGTTCCTCGCAGCGGCCAATCCGCCCCAAAAACCGCGCCCGAAGGATGAATCCAAGGACAAGGAGGTGGAAGCGGACAGGCAGTCCGCCTTTGGAAAAAGCCGGCTCTACTCCCTAAGCGGCGCAGATATTCGGAATCCCGTGGAAATCGGCGCGCATTGCGACCGGCTCAGAAGGCCGGACGGAAAACTGGAGGGCGTCGCCGTCGTGAATAACGAATTATGGATTTCCTTCGACGGCCAAAAGTCTCATTTCGACCGCATTCCGCTGAAAATACTCTTCCCCGGCCCGGAGGAAATCCGATAATCGGCGCGGGCCATTCGCTTGTCCACTTAGCGGGAGCGTGAATGGCGCGCGGCCATAAACTTGAAGGAGGCATTGCGCGCCGCAGGCGTCGATTTTGCGCCAGACAGCCGTTGACATCACGCGCCGGAGATGAGGATGTATTCGTTTGACCTGCGGGCGCGGGTGGCAAGGCCACGCGTCCGGGGCAAATTCACTTTTTTCTTCGAGGCATTCGTCCGCGCGCATTGGCGCATCCAAAATAAGCGGCGCTCTCAACGCATTCTGAAATCCTTTATCGCGCCGACCTTTTCCGCCTGCGCCTTCCGCCGATTTCTTATGAAAGCCATTCGCAATTTTTGCATTATCGCCCATATCGACCACGGAAAATCGACGCTGGCCGACCGCCTGATCGAATACACCGGCACGCTCAGCCGCCGCGAAATGCGCGAGCAGGTGCTCGACAGCCTCGACCTCGAACGCGAGCGCGGCATCACGATCAAACTCCAGGCCGTGCGCATGAAATACACGGCATCGGACGGCGTCGAATATCAGCTCAACCTGATCGACACGCCCGGGCATGTCGATTTTAACTACGAAGTCTCGCGTTCGCTTGCGGCGTGCGAGGGCGCGCTGCTCGTCGTCGATGCCACACAGGGCGTCGAGGCGCAAACCCTCGCCAACGCCTATCTGGCGCTCGACCACAATCTCGAAATCATCCCCGTCATCAATAAAATCGACCTGCCTTCTTCCGACATCGAAAGCGCGCGCCGGCAAATCGGCGAGGCGATTGGCCTGGACCCAGATGGGGCGCTTTGCATCTCGGCCAAAACCGGGCAGGGAATTCAGGAATTGCTCGAAGCGGTCGTGAAGCGCATTCCGCCTCCCTCGGGCGATCCGGAAGCGCCGCTGCGCGCGCTCATATTCGATTCCTCTTATGACTCCTATCGCGGCGTGATCTGCTATGTGCGCGTCGCGGACGGCTTGGTGAAGCCGGAAAATAAAATCCGCCTTATGCAGGGCCGCCTGGATTACGAGGTGATGGAAGTTGGTGTATTTTCGCCGAAAATGCGCGCCGTCGAGTCGCTCGAATGCGGCGAGGTCGGATACATCGTCGCCGGTATGAAGACGCTCGATGAAGTGCGCGTCGGCGATACGATCACGAGCGCCTCCCGCCCGGCCGCAACAGCACTTCCCGGATACAAAGAAGCCAAATCCGTCGTGTTCGCGGGTGTGTATCCGGTGCGCAACGAGGACTTCGACGAATTGCGCAAGGCGCTGGAAAAACTCCGGCTCAATGACTCGTCGCTCCACATTCAGGCCGAGACGAGCCAGGCGCTTGGATTTGGATTCCGCTGCGGTTTCCTTGGGCTTTTGCACATGGAAATCATCCAGGAGCGGCTCGAACGCGAGTATCAGCAAGACCTGCTTTTCACGGCCCCGAGCGTGGGCTATCGAGTGCTCACGACATCGGGCGAGTTGATCGAGGTGGACAATCCCGCCCAACTCCCCGCGCAAAATTACATCGACACCATCGAAGAGCCTTACATCGAGGCTCGCCTGTTTTTTCCCCCGCAATATATGGGAAACGTCCTCGCGCTGTGCCAGAATAAAAAGGGAATCCAAAAGGCGATGGGCTACATCACGCCCGAGCGCGTCATGCTCACTTACGAATTCCCGCTCAGCGAGGCGATTACGGATTTCCACGACAAACTCAAGTCCGTGACCCAAGGCTATGCGTCGTTCGACTATGAGATTTCCGGCTACAAGCCGGGCAATCTCGTGCGGATGGACATCCTCGTAAATGGCGAACCGGTGGATGCGCTTTCGGCGATTGTGCACCGCGATGACACGCAAAAAAACGGACGCCTTCTCGCGCAAAAGCTTCGCAAAATCATCCCGCGCCAGCTTTATGAAGTGCGCATCCAAGCGGCGGTTGGCGGCAAGATCGTCGCGAGCGAATCCGTTTCGCCCATGCGGAAAAATGTCACGGCCAAGTGCTACGGCGGCGACATCACGCGCAAACGCAAACTCCTCGAAAAGCAAAAAGAGGGCAAGAAACGGATGAAACAATTCGGCTCGGTCGAGATTCCGCAAGAAGCGTTCATGGCCGTCCTGCGCATCGGCGAAGAAGAATAGCTTAAGATTTTTACCACGAAAAATTCGAAAGGAACGAAAAGAAGATTTATTTGCGGATTTTCTTGCTGCGATCTGAAGCCGGCTCGCGGCAGAAATGGCATCTTGTGCGGCCATAGCGCTGGCAATGGATGAAGGGCCTTGCGCCGCCGCCCGCGCAAAGGAAGCGATTGACCCTTGGGCGGCTCGGCGATAGGGGAACGGACGCGCTTGCGCAAGGCGCGAGCATGGTTTCGCGAAGAGTGATGCGGAAAAAGAAGTTGGAATGAAAGCCTGGATGGAAGCCAAAGACGGAGCGTCACGCTAAGGAGCAGACATTGACGTCGAAGGAAAAATCATCGGCGGAAATAACGCTTCCGAATGCTCCGCCCCTGGAGGATCGGGGAAGCGAGAATCACGGCGGGGAAAAGCGCGAGGAAGCCATTCGCGAAAAGGGTGAACGGACTTCCCCCGAGGCATCTGCCGCGTTGTCAACCGCGGCGTCATCCTCCTCCCCCGCTTCTGGGTCCGCTCCCTCCTCTTCCGCCGCCACCGTCACCGCTGCCGCTGCCCCAGCCGCTTCCGCCGAACCTGCGCCGGATGCGATCCAAGTATGGAAGGCCGTGGCGGCAAACTGGCTTTTGCCGGGCGCGGGTTTTTTTATGCTTGGAGAACGGCGCCGGGCGCTGGTGTTGGGCGTTTTGCTCAATGGATTGTTTGTGGCGGGAATCCTGCTGAAAGGCAGTGTGATTTTTCCCGAGTTTAATCCCGCGAGTCAGACATTTAATGTCATCAGCGTGCTGACCTTTTTCGTCTCATTTGGAAACGCCGCGCCCTCGGCGGCATGCCTGGTCAGCCGGTATGTGGGCGATGAATCCTCAGCGACGTTTGAATTGGCCACGTTTCATCTGCTTTTGGCGGGCGCGTTGAATTACTTCGCCTGCTGCGCGTTGTATGACCGTTTCCGGCCCAAGCCGGACGAGGCGGGGAAAGACACCAGGAAAAGGCCGCAAAAAGCCTGATTACGCATTATGAATACAACACTCAACATCGCCTCCCTGTTTTACCTGTCTCTGATCGTAAGTTTCGTCATTAGTTATGTGGACTGGAAAAGCGGGGTGGAATTATGGAAGGCTACCTTCATTCGGTGGGGCAAATTGCTGGGCGGGCTGGCTGGCGTAATCCTGGTGGTTCAGACATTGACCTGGATCGGAAGCTGAATTAGGAGAACAAGCGGGCAGGAAAAACCGCATAGGCAGACAAGAGAAAGAAATCTGACATGGGTCTCGGCATGGCAGTGGCGCAAAAAATCAGCAAAAAAAGGACAAAAAGGTCATCTTTGTCCTTGACGCCATCCCGGCGGGGGTCCCATACACATTACCGCGAAAAGCCGAGCCGCTTCGCGTGGAGCGGTTTTATTCCAAAACAGAAAGGAGGGATATGTATGAAGAGAATCAAGGGCTTCACCCTTATCGAGCTGCTGATCGTAGTCGCGATTATCGCCATCTTGGCGGCCATCGCGATCCCGAACTTCCTCGAGGCGCAGGTTCGTTCCAAGGTTTCGCGCGTCAGGAGCGACCACCGCTCCCTGGCCACGGCCATTGAAGCGTACTACGTAGATAATAATAGCTATCCTGCGGCCACCAATGTGTGGAATCTTTCCGCCTATGGTCACCTCGCGGCGTTCCAGACGCTGAACTGCCGCACCTTCAAGGTGCGCACAGGCGCAGCTACGACTCAGATGCTCACGCTCACCACGCCTATTGCTTACGTGACGTCCTACTTCGCGGATCCGTTTGCGGACACCCGTGGAGCCATTTTCCCCTATTATTCCACCCGCTCGGGCTGGATTCTTGGCTCTTTCGGACCTGACACGGACCAGAAGAACGGCGGAAGCTTGGAATGGTGCGGCGGCACGTTCACTGTCGGGTACCGTGGCACTGCCACGAACCCCTCCGGAACGACCGCTATTGAGACGATCTATGACCCGCGTGAATCGCAGCCCTCTACGACCCTGCTTGTCGGCGCTGGCTCCAATGGCGCCTTCACGTATGATCCGACGAACGGCACCGTCTCCCGCGGCGACGTTTGGCGCGTGAAGCAGTAATTCTGTTTCCGTTCCAATCGAGTCATAAGCTCAGATTTGCCGCCATCTTCGCAAGAGGATGGCGGCAAATTCTTTTAATCCCTCTCTATTCCCCGCCCCGTGCCGCGGTAAAAGGCGCTTTCCACGCGCCTATCCCTATCGCAGCCGGGGGCGGAGGAAACGGCCAGTGTGAGAGGTGCTATGGGCCGCAATCACTTCTGGTGGGCCAGTGGCCACAATCTCCCCTCCGCCTTCGCCGCCTTCGGGTCCCAAGTCGATAATCCAATCGGCGCGGGCAATCAGGTCCAGATTGTGCTCGATGACAAGAAGCGAAAATCCGCGGTCGATCAGGCGTTCAAAGACGCCCAGCAACGTGTCCAGATCGGCCGGATGCAGGCCGGTCGTTGGTTCGTCAAAGAGCAAAAGCAGGCGCGAGCGTTCTTCGGTCACGCCCAGATGCGCGGCGAGTTTCAGGCGCTGCGCCTCGCCGCCCGACAGCGTCGCCGTGCTCTGCCCGAGACGCAGGTAGCCCAGCCCTACGTCCATCAGCGGTTGAAGTCCGCGCCGGATTTGTGAGTGTTTCTGAAAGTATTCGAGCGCCTCGGCCACAGTAAGATCGAGAATGCGCGTAACATTCATGCCTTCGTAAGTAATGGCGAGGACTTCATCCTTGAAACGTTCGCCGCCGCAGACTTCGCACGGCGCCTCGACGTCGGCGAGGAACTGCATATCGATCACCTGCACGCCCGCGCCCTTGCAAACGTCGCAACGCCCGCCATCAACGTTGAACGAGAAATGCCCCGGCCCAAATCCGGCATGGCGTGCCTCGCGCGTTGAGGCAAGCAGCGCGCGAATTCCGTCCCAAGCCTTGAGATATGTGGCGGCGTTCGAACGGGCCGAGCGGCCAATAGGCGATTGATCGACGAGGATCATGTCCGAAATCGCCTCCAGCCCTTCGATGCGGAGGATGCGCGCGGGTTCGGCTTCGGAATCGCCCCGCATACGGCGGAAATTGTCGTGGAGGCAGCGCGAAACAAGCGTGGTTTTGCCCGAACCAGACACGCCCGTCACGCAGGCAAGCACGCCCAGCGGAATTTCGACTGTCAGATGGCGCAGGTTATTTTCACACGCGCCGAGGACGGTGATCCATTTTTGCGGTGTGCGGCGCTTTGCTCGCGTGGTTGATTCCAAACGCCCGGCGCGCGCTGGCTTCGCGCCCGATCCATTTCGCCGGGAGCGCTCTTCGCTTTTTTCCAGCAGGGGCGCAAGATATTTTGCTGTCAGCGAGCGCGATTCGCCACCGGGCGAAACGGCTTCGGCGGGCAGGCCCTCATAAATCACCTCGCCGCCGTGTTCGCCGGCGCGCGGCCCCAGGTCGATCAAGTAGTCCGCCGATCGAATCACATCGAGATCGTGCTCGACCACGACCACGGTGTTTTCCAGATCGACAAGGCGGCGCAAGACATGGATCAAGCGATCTGTATCGCGCGGATGCAGGCCGACGGTCGGTTCGTCGAGAACATAAAGCGTTTCCGTCAGGGCGCTGCCAAGCGCGGCGGCCAAGTTGATGCGCTGCGACTCGCCCCCCGAAAGCGTGCGCGTCTGCCGGTCGAGCGTCAGGTAGCCTAGACCGACTTCGACCAGGTAATCCAGTCGCGAGCGAATTTCGCGCAGGAGGAGTTGCGCCGCTTCGGCTTCGCGCGGCTCGATGCTGATTTCTTCGTGAAACCACCTGCGCAAATCCGCCACGCTGCGGCGCCATAGCTCGGCGATGGTCTGCCCGCCAAACCGCACCCACAACGCCTCGGGCACAAGGCGCGTTCCTTTGCAATCCGGACAGGGCGTGAATCCGCGGTAACGCGCCAGCAGAATGCGCGCCTGGACTTTGTAACGGCGCTGTTCGAGCCATCCGAAGAATCCGCGAATGCCGGCCCATTCGCCTTCGCCTTCGACGAGAATCCGCCGGTGGCGCTCAGAGAGTTCGCGAAATGGAACGTTCCAGGGAATTTTGAACTGCTTGAACTTGCGCAGCCAGTCATACATCTCGCGGCCAAGCGGCGTGTTCCACGGCGCGATGCAGCCCTCATTGAGGCTAAGGCTGGGATTGGGAATGACCTTGTCGAGATCAAGTCCGATGACGCGCCCGAATCCCTGGCAGGTTTTGCAAGCCCCGAAAGGGTTGTAGAAAGAAAAGAGTTGCGGTTCGGGCGGGCGGAATGTGCGCGCGCAACGGCGGCAAACGAGCGATTCGTGCAGCGGGATTTCTTCGCCCGAATCGGCGGCGTGCAAGATGGCGCGCCCCCGCCCGAGGCGGAATGCCTGTTCGACGGCGCCCACAAGGCGCGCGCGCGCCTCTTCTGCCTCCGCGCCGCCGCGCCAGGCCAGACGGTCGGCAACAACCGCAAATTCATCAAGCGCCTCGGGCAGCGCCGCCGAATCCGCCGGGTCCGTGATGTCGAGCGGCGCGCCGTTCAGCCACAGTCGCGTATAACCCTCGCGGCGCATTTCGTCGAGGACCGCTCGAAACAGACGGGGATCATCGAGATGCTGGGGCGCAAGGACGTAAAACCGCGCGCCGGCGGGCCAGGCATGGCGTTCGATCAGCGCGGGTGCGGATTCGGGCGTGTCGCGCTGAACCTCCTCGCCGCAGTCGGGGCAGAAAATGCGTCCGATTTTTGCATAAAGCAGGCGAAGATAATCGTTGATCTCCGTCGCGGTGCCGATCGTGGAGCGCGCATTTTTTACGCTATTTTTCTGTTCAAGGGCGATGGCGGGAGGAATGTGGTCGATTTCGTCCACGTCCGGTCGCGCAAGGCGTTCGAGGAATTGGCGCGCGTAAGTCGAGAGCGATTCCACATAGCGGCGCTGGCCCTCGGCGAAAAGCGTGTCGAAGGCGAGCGACGACTTGCCCGATCCGGAAACGCCCGTGATTACGCTGAGCCGTCCGCGCGGAATCGAACAAGAAATGGATTTGAGATTATGAGTTCTCGCCCCTCGAATGGTGATTGCGCCGTCAAGCGCGCCATGGCGGCCTGGCGGGCCGGATTCGGGCGGCGCGGCAAGCGGATTGGATGGCATTTGAATTATCAGGCAAAAGGATTTTCACGCCCGCTTATTCGCTTTTCAAGGTTTTGAAAATGTCTTCCACATGCTGGAAGCGATCCGCGGGGCTTTTTTCGATGCACTTCATAATCACATCGCGCAGGCGGGGCGTGATGTGGCTTGGCAGGGGCGGCGGCGTCGTGTGGATGTGGTGATATTCGATGTTGCCAAGGTAGAACGGCGGATTCCCCGAAACCATTTCGTAGAGCATAATGCCGAGCGAATAGATGTCGGAGCGGATGTCGATGCCCTCGCCCGTGATTTGTTCGGGGGCCATGTAGAGCGGCGTGCCGATGATGGCCGTGCCGGATTTGGTCGCGTCGTCCGCCCGCAGGATTTTCGCGATGCCGAAGTCGGTAATTTTAACCGTATCGACTTTGGTAATCATGATGTTGGCGGGTTTTATGTCGCGATGCACGATGCCAAGTTTATGCGCGTAGGCGATGGCGTCGCAAATCTGAAGCAGATAAGTGATAATGCGGTCTTCGGTAAGGTGCGATTGCTCGGCCAGGATGCGCTTGAGGTCCGTTCCCTCGATGTATTCCATCGAGATGAACAGCTTCTGCTTGTTTTGGAACATGTCGTGGATGCGGACGATGTGCGGGTGCGAAAGGCGTTTGGCGGCGCGGGCCTCGCGTTTGAAACGCTCAACGGCCGAGGGGTCCGAACACAGATAATCGTTGAGCACTTTGAGGACGACGATTTCATCGAGGACTTTGTCGCGGGCCTTGTAAATAATGCCCATCGAGCCGCGGTTGATTTCCTCGATGATGACAAACCGGTTGTCCTGGAATGGCTGTCCGCCCGAGGTTTTCTGGCGCTCTTCGTCCTGGAGTTTGACGCGATACTCGATCTTTTTATTGCGGGCGGCGGCATCGCGATACTCGGGGTGTTCGCTCAGGATGCGATCGTAAATGGCGCGCGCCTCGGCCAGGTCGCCGGCGGATTCCATATCGACCGCCAGGCGGTAGAGAATGTCGCAGACTTCATCGTTCAGCGGCACCTGGCGGAACTTCTGCCAAGCCTCGCTGCGCTGTCCCTTCTGCCACAGGCACAGGCCAAGCACCTTGAGCGAGCGCAGTTTATAGCTCTCGTTCGACTGCAAAACCTGGAGGATTTCGATTGCCTCGTCGAGGCGGTTATCCTTGAGGAGCAGTTTGACGAGTTTGAACTGAATGGCGGGATCGCTAAGAGCGCGGCGGTAGAGGCGCTCGAGGATAGGGAGATCCTCGGGGCTGCTATCGCGCCGCTGGGCCTCTTCATAATCCTGAATGGCTTCCTCGATGCGGCCCATTTCCTCGAAAAGAAGCCCGCGATCACGCAACGCCTGCGTCACGGTTGGGAAGCGGTCGATCAGCAGCGCGAACGAATCCAGCACGCTAGTTGCCCGCTCGGAAGGAATGCGCCCGTGAAGCGAACGCAAAAGTCGGCGCGCCTCTTCCGCCTGTCCAAGCAGGCAGTGAGTGCGCGCGAGAACGCAAATATCTCCTACCGATTCGGGCGAGCGGGCGATAAAATCCTTTATCGGGGTCAGCGCGTCCTGCATGTGGCGGAGCGCCTCGGGATCGTCGCGATTTTTCTCAATAAAGGGCAGAATAGATTGCGCGGCGGGAGAAAGGACAGGGGCGGGGCCGCCTGAGGGGGCAGG
>CAYUNT010000153.1:0-11273 GCA_964446285.1 uncultured Candidatus Sumerlaeota bacterium
CGTTGCGCCGCAACGAAAGCGCCGCCCCAGCCGCAATGGTCCCCAGCCAGCCCCGAACCGCCCTTTCACTTCTCCCCTCTCCTCCCTCTCCCCCCGCTTCTCCCCTTCCCCCTTCCCCTCTTCGGTCCTCGTCTCCGCCCCTGCCAGGACCGGCCCCGCAACCGCCGCCTCCCGCTCCATTGAAATCTCCGATTCGCTCGACCATGCGCAGATAGACTTGCTGCGTGACATCGAGTGCGTCTTCGGCGTCGAGCGTGATGCGCCAGGCAACGGAGTAGATGTAGTTTCGATAGCGCTCGGCCAGCGCTCGAAACGCATCTCCATCCCCCCGCGCCGCCTGTTGCGCCAGTTGAAAGTTGTCCAAGAATCCTCTCCATGCGCTCCCGCGCCAGGATTCCTCTCACGCTCCATCTATACAGACGCACTCCGCCGCCCTCAAGCTCACGGGGGCGCGGCAAAATCACGTTTTATTTCAGGAAAGTCTGCCTTTATGATGGCCGATTGCCCTCTGAGCACATTGGCGAATAGTCTCAGATTATTGGGCGGGATTCCAGCTGATGTCGGACCATTGCGCGCCGGGGTTCAAGCGGTAGCGGCGTTTCCACAACTCCATGCGCCGGGCGAAATCCTCGCCGGGCGCCTGGGGATAGGCCTCGTCGCGCCAGGGCATCGCGTCCAGGACAACCAGGTCGCCATTGGACACGGCCAGAAGTATCTGCTGTCCGTCGCGGCTGAAGCCGCCGCCCAAGAGGCTTCTGTTGCGCTGCGACGTGTAAATTGCCATGAGCGATTCGCCGGTTCTCGCGTCCCAGAGGCGGGCGATTCCGTCATAGGAGGCGGTGAGAATGCGTTTTTCGTCCGGACTGAACACGGCGGCGGTAATCAGGTTCTGATCCCCCGCCAGGGTAAAATACAACTCTCCCGTTTCCGCATTCCAAACCTTGCCCGTGCGGTCGCTCGATCCGCTAAGCAGCCTTTTTCCATCGCGCGAAAACATCAGGCTTGGCACTTGTTTTTTATGTCCATCGAGCATTTCCAGGGCGCGGGTGGTATGAAAATCCCAAATGCGCACATATCCCAGCGCGCCCCCATACGCCAGGCGGGTTTCATCTGGGTTGAAGCAAAGCGAACCCACCATTTCATCCTTTTCGAAATGGATGCCAACCCGCCTCAGGGGAGAAGTTTCCCAGACCTCCACTTGCCCGTTGATTTCTCCCGTGGCGAAATAACGACCGGAAGGGCTAAACCGAACGATGTTGAGGTATTTTTTTGCCGTGGGAACAGTGACCGGCTCGCTTCCCTCCGTGTGAAGAACGACCGAAAGTTTTTTGTAATCGAGTTCGATCCAGGTGCGCCCATCCGGGTGAAAATCGGAATAATAAGAATTTGCGCGATAAAAACGTCCGTTTTTTTGGAAGAGACTCACGCCGTTATTTTGTATCCACGGGTTGTCAAGGTCATACCAAATATCCGTCCGCTCCGAGGGAAAACTGAGAATTCGAAACGTTTCGGGCGTGGCCTGGGGAGGAAGGTCCGCCTGGGCAATGCGGCTGGCTTGCGGAATGACATCCTCAACTCTCCAGACCCGGACTTGATTGTCACATGCGGTGGCAATGCGCTTGCCATCGGGCGAAAAAGCAATGTGCCATCCGCCCGGGGTGGCGTATAGCGTGGCCAGCAGGTCTCCGCTAGCGGCATCCCAGAGATGTCCATTGCCCAAAAAGTCCGACGTGGCGATCATTCTGTCATCCGGGCTGAACACAGCGCAATTGGGGGTGCATTCTTTCAGCGGAAGTTTCAAAAGAACTTTGCCTGTGGCCGCTTCGAAAACCTGGACCTCGTTGCTTCCGGATGCCGTGAGCACGCGCTTGCCCTCCCGGTCGAAGCGGATGCTGCGAACATTTCCAGTGAATCCCTGAAACGTCTGCAAAGTGCGGCTTTCCGTCCAGTCCACCAGATTGGCGATTCTGCCGAGTCCCGCCACGGCGAGGATGCGGCCATCCGGGCTGAAATCGACGTCGTAGGGCGAGTCTTTGAACGCGAAACTATTCAGCAACTGCCCTGTGGCCGCGTCCCACACGCGCGCCGTTTTATCTCGCGAGGCGGTGGCGGCATAGCGCCCGTCCCGCGAGAACGCCGCGCCTCGCAAAAGATTTTTATGCTCTTTCAGGGTGCAAAGCGGCTTCAGGGTTTCCGCGTCAAGAATCGCCGCAGTATAATCCAGCGAAGCTGTCAGGATTTTCTTCCCGTCGGGGCTGAAAACAATGCTCCATATTCCTTTGGAATGGATTTTCTCGGAATTAAGAAGTTTGCCGGTTTCGGCGTCCCAAAGGTAGGCGGTTCCTTTGCGGTCGCCCGAGGCGATGCGGCGCCCATCCGGGCTGAAACAGGCATCATAGGCCTCGGCGCCAATGGGCGCCTTGCAAAGGATCATCTGGTCGAGGTGAAGCTGATTCATTAAGAACCCCCATTCCCAATGGCGCGCCCAGGCGGGGGTTTGCTGAAGCAGCATTTTTTCTGTCAGGAGGGTGCCGCCGTCGCGGAAATTGAGAGCGGCGGCGTTGATCGCGGCTACATATTGCTTGGCTTCCGCCTGGAGGCGGGCTTCTTCGGCGCGTTCTCTTTGGCGCTGGGCTTCCACGGCGGCGGCTTCGGCGCGCGACTGGCTCAGGCGGGCATCCCGCTCGGCGGCTTCGGCTCGATGGCGTGCTTTTTTCTGCCCGCTTACGTAGCGGTAGGAGCCAAACAGCAGGAGCACGATTGCGACGGCCACGGCGGCAAGGGCGATGCGCCGTTCGATGGCGGCGCGTTCCACGCGGCGTTGAGCGGCCTCGACCTCGCGCAGGCGTTTGGTTCGCAGAGTTTCCTGTTCGAGGCGGCTGGCTTCCAGACGCGCCAGGTGCAGGTCTCCTTCTGCCAGCGCGCGGTTGACAAAAGAATCGCGAATTTGAAGGCGCAGGCCGGCAATTCCTGGATTGCCGGGCCACAAGCCTTCCGCGCGCGCCAGCGAAACCAGCCCCTCGGTCAACGTCTTGTATTGATCGGGCGACTGCGCGAATTCCTTTTGCACCTGCTCGACAATTTGCTGCGACTCGCGCCTGTGGCTGACGCCCGAAAGATAATCACGCACGGCGGCAATGAATTCCTCGGCGTCTTGAAAACGGTCCTTGGGATCGGGCGCAAGGGCCTTCATTGCAATGTCAGCAAGTTCGGGCGGAATATCAGCCTTGGGCGCGCGGACATTCGGAGGCTCGACAGGCTTTCGCGCCTCGGCCAGCGCCGCTTCCCCGGCCACGAGCGAACTGTGGGGCGGCATCCGCGTCAGCAAATAATACAGAATCCCGCCAAGCATAAATGTATCGGTCCAGGGTCCCAGGGCGGAAAGGTCCTCGGAAGTTTGTTCCGGGGCCATATAGGAGGGCGTGCCGGCGGGATTCATTGCTGTATCGAGCAGGCCCTGAAGAACGCGCCTGGGAATCTGCGTGTCGGGCCGGCATCGCTTTTCGAGAAAGAGCGCCAGCCCCCAATCCATAAGCATCACCTCGCCAAAGTCGCCGATCATTACCTGGGAGGGCTTGATGTCGCGGTGAATGACGCCGTGGGCGTGGGCGAAAGCCACTGCCTGCGCCACGTCAATTAGGATGGAAAGATGCCGAGTCCAAAATTCCCAGGCCGGGAGATTGGCGTCTTCCTCGATCCGCTCGGGCCAGGGAACCCCGCGAACCAGTTTCATCACAAGAAGCGGCCGCCCCTGATCGTCCACCCCGAGGTCATGCACGGGAACAATGTTAGGGTGTTGAAGGTTGGCCGTCAGAAGGGCTTCCTGGCGGAAAGCCCGCGCCACCTGGAGACCCTGGGGAGTTCCCGCCAGAGTTTTATGGAGATCGTGGCGAAGGCGTTTGATTGCAATGTGGCGGTCCAGCGAGCGTTGCGTGGCATCCCATATCTCCGCCGATCCGCCCATGCCCACGCGCCGGTGCAGCACAAACGCCGCCGCGCCCGACATGGAATGCGCCGATTCCTCCCCCTTCTTTTCCGGGGAAACCTCGCGCACCAGAACGGAAGGAAAGACAGGAGAAAGTCCGCCGGAAGATTCCACAAACATCGAAGCAGTATCCTCAGCCGGAGCGGGGCGCGGAGAGGAGGCGGAGGATTGAGATGGCACAGAAGATGGAGACGGCGGGAAAGATGCGTAAGACAAGGGAGGAGACGACGCCGCGGGAGCCTCATCGCGAGGCTGGCTTTGTTCCGCCTGCCCGGAGGCCGGAACAGAAGGAATGCCCTGCCCAACGCTCGATGAGGAGGAACGAGGCGGAGGCGGAGGCGAAGGCCGCGGCGAGGATGTGGAATCAGTAGAGCTCATTGCTGCAATGGGCAAAGTTTGCCGCTGATTGGACTATAGATCGAACCGCAAGGACAACGGAGGGGAGCCCCCCGAGTTTGCGCTGTTTTCAGAAAACCACTTTTGCGGCTCATGCGGCATTCTTGCTTCCAATAAACCATGCCGATGGTATCTGAACCTTTCGGCCCAGTTAGGGTCAAGTGTTTGTTCGAGCGCGCGTGCGACAAGGCGTTGCGACATCCCATCCGCGGCCGCGCCGCCTCGTGGCAGACCGCGGGGGAATGCCGCGAAAGAACATTCCGCAGCGTGGCGCGGAAATTGCCGATAGGGAATTCCGGGAAAAATTTGTCTAAAAAAAAGCAATGGAGCCGACGGTCAGAATCGAACTGACGACCTACGCATTACGAGTGCGTTGCTCTACCGACTGAGCTACGTCGGCTCTCGCCTTGCGGACGGTTCGAATTCCCTGCCGGGGAGTTCTCGCCGGGCCGCAAATCTTCTTCTTACCCAACCCCCCTCCGAATCCCAAGGGAAAAATGCAGCGAATCGGCGCGGGCGGCAGGATTGCTGTGGATTTCGGGCCATTGAGGGCATGGGATCGGATTGACTTCTCCCTCCTGCTTGGTTAGTCGATACTCCGACGGGATGGGGCCTAGTTCTGTTTTTCCCGCAACACGCCGCAAGGAGCGGATATAAATGAGAAAGACATTGCTTTTTATTGCGCTGCTGGCTGCCACGGGCAGCTTGGCCCTTGGGCAGATGAATTCACATGTTTTCGCGCCTGTGGATTCTTTGGATCCGGCCCAGAAGTCGCCCTTATTTCAGGTGGGGCAAACTCCGCGCGGCGACCCGGTGTCTTTGCGGATCACGGTCTGCAATCCGCAAGCCTTCACGGTCAGCTCTCCCACGGATTATACGGGGGAATCGGCCACCATTCTTGTCGATGTGGTGGATGCGGATGGCAATATCGTCAATGATATTACCCTTTGGGCACAATACGAAGTGACGTTTGAGTTTGCCGAGGGAGGATCGACTCCGGGCACGAGTTTCTTTCTCGGAGAATACGGCCTGCCTTCTTTCCCTGTCATTATGGACAGCCCCGACGGAATTCAAAAGCAGCTGATGGACCTCGAGGCGGAGCAGGTGACCATTACGGCGTCTGCCAGCGGGCTTGCTTCATCGAGTCCGGTGGCTGTGACTTTTCGCGAGCCGGGAATTCTGAAAGGAAATCTGATCCTCCCCTCCGGCTCGGCGGTTCAGTCCTTCGAATTGACCGCAAAATGCCGCGAGGACGCAGGCTTCGTGAAATATGCACAAGCCGTTGTCACAAGCGGCGCGACAAGCATTCCCTTTGAATTCAAAAATTTGAAGACGGGAACCTATGAAGTCACGGTTGCCGTGATTTATGGCGCAGGCGCCGGGGCGCATGTGCAAGGGTTATGCGATGTGGCGCCCCTGGTGGCCAGTGTTACGGAAGGCCAAGCGACCACGCTGGATGATACCACGCTGCAAGTCCTCACGCCCGGCGGCATTGTGGGAACTGTGAGTTTGGCGGGGCGCGAAAATCTCGATGGAACCATTGTCAATATCTATGCCACTCCGCTTGATTCCAACCTTTGCATCAGCATGCAGGAGCTGACGAAAACCCTTACCAACAACAGATCGGTTCCCTCGCAGAATGATGGCAATCAATACGCCCTCGCCTATTTGCCGCCTGGCGAATATGTGCTGAATGCCTCGGCACGCGCGCCTGTCGGAGGGCAAACATGGATTCTAGAACCGGCAATTTACGTAACGGTTCCTTCCACGGGATCTGTGGCGAAGGACCTGGCTCTTGTGGCCGGATCGGGCGAATCCACAGGCGGTTATTATCAAACGATCCTGTTCTCCAGCCCCACAAACTGGGAGGCATTAGACAGCGCCACTCCATCGCTGGAATGGCAGAATGATTTCTCGCTGGATCCAGTAGCCGAGGCCAAAAACTTTGATCCAGCCAAAATTTCCTATACGGTCGGGGTGACGGATCGCTGCGGAAACACTCTCTGGCAAGTTTCCGGCATTCCGCATCCCGGCACACATCCCAACTACTCGGTGGTGTATGGACAAGCCTCGTCAGGAACTGTGATTGTTTCCCCGGCGGACCTGAGCGCAGGACCTTGCCACAACCAACTTCTCACGTGGAGCGTGATAGGAACGATCGCCAGCGGACTTCCGCCCACACCCACTCCATCGCTCACGCCAACGCCTACGTCCACGCCATCGCCCACATCATCACCATCGCCCACCAAGTCGCCCACGCCAGTTCCTTCGCCTTCCCGAAGCCCAACTCCAACGCGCACGCCCGGGCCAACCCTGACCCCCACTCCCCGTCCCACGTTGTATGTGCCCCGAGTGGCCGATGGCATTCTTGGACGGGGCGAGCCGATGAGCGAGGATGAATTGCTGAGCGTGGATCTGAATTACGATGGCGCCATCGACGCCGCGGACCTCATTCTGATGCGGATCAATCCGCCGATAAAATAGCCCGTCTTCCGCCTTCTCTTTCTTGCTTTAAGGACCAGTCTTTTCCTGAAGGCTTGACCCGCAGGGGGCGGGAAAGGCAGGTATTCGCGCAATCGCGCGCCGCGCCGCCGGGTTGGCGCGCGTTTGCGGTTCACTTCCGGAATGCCTGTGTCCAGCCCTCCGATTGGCTGTATTCTTATGCCTCCCACCTCGGAACCCATTTCGGCCATCGTCCTTCTGTATGATCCGCGCCTTACTTATTTCTGGCTTGGATTGTCCTTTGTGATTGGCCTGCTTTGGGGTTCCTTTTTCAATGTGTGCATCTACCGGATTCCCATGGGGCTTTCGCCCAACCGCCCGCGCCGGTCCTTTTGCTTTTCGTGCGGAACGCCCATTGCCTGGTTCGACAACATTCCGCTTTTCAGTTGGATCGTGCTTCGCGGCCGCTGCAGGCATTGCGGCGCGGGAATCAGTCCGCGGTATTTCGCCATCGAATTGTTCACCGGCTTGATTTTCGCCGCGTTGTGGTGGTCATCGAACCGCCCCGAACTCGTGCAGGCGCGGGGATTTTCCGCGGCGGTTTTCTGGCACGCTGCCGTGGCGGGCATGTTGATCGTTGGAGCCATGACCGACTTCGACCACTGGATCATTCCCGACGGAATCACGCGCGGAGGGCTTGTGGCGGCGCTTGTGGCAGCGCTTGTTGTCCCGTTTGTGGATTCCAATGCGCTTGTTGTGCGCGCGGGTCCATTTCCGGCGCTGCGCATGGCAGATTTCTCGCAGCCGGACGAAGTGATTGGCGCCTTGATCGGCAAACCGCCGCGTCAGCCGCCTCCGCCTCGGACGGAAACCTGGCGGCGTCCGCCACAATCCACATCGCGATCGCCCCGCGCGCCGCAGCAATCGGCCCAGCCCCAGCCGCAATCTCGCCAGAATCCGCGCAGTCCTGCCGCCGCGCCGGCGCCTGGTGAGCAGGCGTTCGCGCAACGCAAGGGCGGAGAACAGAACGCGGCGGTTATTGGTCATTGGTGGGAGCCTTTCGCCAACGCCCTTGCCGGAGCCGCCACGGGCTACGCCATGCTTTGGGGGATTGCGCTATTGGGCCGGATCGTATTCCGGCGCGAGGCGATGGGCGGGGGCGACCTGAAACTTTTTGCTTTTCTTGGAGCGGTTTTCGGGCCGTTTCTTGTGGTTGTGACGCTGTTTCTTTCGTCCATGATCGGCGTGGTTCTCGGGATCAGCGCTGTGCTTTGGGGCGCGTTGCGCAAACGCCATTGCCCTACTCCAGAGGAAATTATTCCCGCGGATTGCCTTGCCGAGATTGCGATTTTGCCGCCGCCAAGCGCCGCCGCGTCTGCGGAATCAGGCCAGTCAGACGTGTCAGACGGGCCAGACAAGTCGGACAAGCCGGGCGATTTGCCCGAAGCGGCAAGGGGGGCAGCTAGTGATGCGGCAAGTGCGTCTGCACCCGCGGCGGCCGCCCCGCCTGACGAGTCGCGCCTGTTGTCTGAATATATGATTTATGCGCACAAACGAGTTCCGCCGCGCCAGGTGCGCCACATTCCGTTTGGCCCCTCGATCAGCATTGCCGCGCTTCTTTTGCTGATTTTCCACGAGCCAATTCGCGCGGCCCTGATCGCCTATCTTCTGCCGCCATTTTTAGGCTGAGGCTGAGCAGAACCTGGTCCGCGGAATGAATCGGCCCGAGCTTCTCCAGCCGCCGCTTCAGCCGCCTCAGCTGCCTCGGGCGCGCCCGGATCGCGCCCAACGGCTTCGATTCCCAGTCCGGTGCGAATGGCTTCGGCGGGATTTGCGCGGCGCGTGAGCACATGCACGCGCGCGCCAATCAGCCGCAGGTTCATCACTGCTTCATCCAGACTCACCGCTTCGACATGGCTTTGTTCCTGCTCGCGATACAATTTCGGGAAGGAACGGTCGTCGATCAGGAGCGCCGTGACGCGGATTTGATCCTCGATCAGGTTCTCGATGAGCGGCGCTAGCGAGTCGAAATTGAGCGTGGTGGCGCTGAAGATGAGAGCGACAGTCGCGCCGCGGCGGAAAAACGGACGCAGCCCCGCCGCCTCTCGCGCAAAGTCGTGTTCCCCCCCCGCGCGAAGGAAAGCCAGCCGGTCGAGCAGCGTCAGCAAATGCTGCAAACCGCCGCCCATCGGCAGGTGTTCGATGCGCTCGCCGAATGCGAAAAGTTGAATGGCATGTCCGCGCTCGAAGGCCTGACGCGCCAGCGCCGCCGCCGCACGAATCGCGTATTCCACTGTGGTGTGCTCGCCGAGGCCCGTCACGCCGAGGCGCCCGAGATCGAGCAGGATCGTCACCTCTGTCGTGCGATCATCGCGGAAATCCTTGACGAGCAGCCGCCCGTGATGCGCCGACGACGGCCAATGCACGCGCCGCGGCGGATCGCCCAGGCGGAACTCGCGCAGGCCGATAAATTCCTCGCTCTGCCCGGCGCGGCGGATTGTGTCCATGCCGACATGCGGGCGCGTGCCTTCGCCGAGCAAGTCGAGCGACCGCACCTCCGCCGCCTGCGGATACACAACCACATTTGTGAACAGCCCGAGCGGCATTTCGCGCACAAATAGCCCAAGCGGATCCGAAGCGGCCAGGCGCAGCGGCCCCAGCACATACAGGCCGCGATGGCGGTTGCATTCGCCCCGGTAGCCGATCGCCAGCGCGCGCCCGCGCCGCCAAATCCCAGGGAACAGGCTTCGAATTTCGTGCGGTCCCGAGGGCGAAAAGGAATCCTGCATTTCGATGAGAAAGTGCGGGACGATCGAGCCGGTTCGCGCGCGGACGAGGACCTGCATTTCATCGTCCTGGAAGGCGCGCTCGGGGTGAAGGCGTTCGGCCTCGACCCCGCGCAACAAACGCGAAGCTGCGGCGCCGGCGGCAATTACCAGCAACGCCGCGCCCAGCCCGAGCGACAACAGCCCTGCGTTTCCCATGCGCCAGCCCACGATCAGACAGAACGACGCCATGAAAATCAGGACGTTGCGCGGGCGAAGGACATGAAACGAATCAGGACCGGAACCAAGAGCCATGTGCGGCGTTTGCCTTAAGGCGGACTAAAGGTGGCTCAACGACATTTCAAAGTTGCAAAAAGACCACTTGCATGTGGGGCAGACCTTCCGGCCAGCCACCTTCGCGCGGTTCATCCCTAAAGAATCCCCTCCCCCCATCCCAAGAAGAATCTTTGGAAGGAGATGTGAAAGGCCCTACTTGCTTTCAGGTGCGCCAAGAGGTATCCATACTTGCAGGTGGAAGGAGCGATGCGGATAATAGCGATAACCAAGGCGAAGATCGCAAGGAATAAACAGCGCGAGCAAAACTCAGCTCTTGGGATTCAAAGAGCCAATCTCATAAAACCAGCGCCCTTTCCAGGCGTTGGGGCAGAACATGCAACATCTGGAACAGGCAATACTAAATGATTTTCGGCGGCGGGTGGCGGCGCGTCTTCCGCTGCATCAGATGATTTTGTTCGGCTCGCGGGCACGTGGCGACGCCGATTCGGATTCGGACATGGATGTGCTTGTGGTGCTGGATGCCCCCGCGGATGGCCAGGCGGATTCCTATGTCAGCCATTGCGCCTGGGAGGCGGGATTCGAACATGGCATAGTCGTGTCTCCCGTGGTTTTTTCGCGCTCGGAATGGGAAGAAGGTCCCGAACGCGACTCTCTTTTGGCGCTGGCTGTGCGAAAAGAAGGAGTTCCCGTATGAATCCAGAAAACGTGGCCGAATTGATCCAATACCGAATGGATCAGGCGCGCGAGGCTCTGGACGATGCCCGGTTTCTGTTGAGCGGCGGGCGCGGAATCGGCGGCGTGGTGAATCGGGCCTATTATGGCATGTTTTACGCGGCGCTTGCCTTGATGCAGACCCGGGGAACAATTCCCACGAAGCACACCGGTGTTATAGGCATCTTTGACGTAGAATTTGTCCAGCAAGGGCACTTTTCAAAGAGTCATTCTGAGTGGTTTCATCGAGCCTTCGATCTTCGGCAATCCGCTGATTATCGCATTCGAAAAATCCCTTCGATCGAGGAAACTCAAGAGTTGCTTGATCGCGCCGATGCCTTTATTTCGGCCGTTGGGGATTTTCTGTTCCGGTCAGGATATTTAAAATAATCGCGGGGCAGCCGGCAATTGCAGGAAGTCTGTGCCATTGCCGCGCGGCCTGTCTGCGCATCCTCCCCAGGCCAAATGGACTTGCCGGGGGATGGGCGGGATACGTAGTGTGAGAGACTGGGGAATTGAGCGGAATGAGTCCGTCCGGTCATTCTCTGGGCGCCGGCTGCGGCGTCCTAAAAAATGGGACGTATAGGTCCAATGGGACGTATTGGCCAACCAGGGCAAATAGGGATTCACAAAACAAACGCCGGAGAGAAAGCCCAGCATCAAGGAATCCGCCATCA